>CAZEDU010000176.1:0-6921 GCA_964511185.1 uncultured Myxococcaceae bacterium
GGCGAGCAGATCGGCTTCGCGCTCGACGTGGCGGCGAGCGAGTTCTTCGACAAGAAGGCGAAGACCTACCGGCTCAAGGGCGAGGGCAAGGCGTACGACAGCGCCGGGCTCATCGACTACTACTCGGCGCTCGTCGCCAAGTACCCGATCGTGTCGATCGAGGACGGTATGGCCGAAGACGATTGGGACGGTTGGAAGAAGCTGACCCAGGCGCTCGGCGGCCGCGTGCAGCTGGTGAAGGTGAACCAGATCGGCTCGCTGACCGAGACGTTCGAGGCGGTGCGGCTCGCGCACTCGGCGCACTACAGCTCGATCATGAGCCACCGGTCCGGCGAGACCGAGGACACCACCATCGCCGACCTGGCGGTGGGCTTGGGGTGCGGCCTGATCAAGACCGGATCGGCGTCTCGCAGCGACCGCGTGGCGAAGTACAACCAGCTGCTCCGCATCGAAGAAGAGCTCGGAGCGTATGCGCGCTACGCCGGTTGGGGCGCGCTGAGCGTGCCGCATGAGACCGCGAATACTCGTCTCCAATGACGACGGCATCAACGCCGCGGGGCTCGCGGCGTTGGTCGAGGCGGTGAGCCCGCTGGGCGAGGCGTGGGTCGTCGCGCCCGATCGCGAGCAGAGCGCGAGCTCTCACGCCTTGTCGCTGCACCGTCCGCTCCGCCTGCACGAGGTGAAGGAGCGGTGGCTCGCGGTGGACGGCACGCCGGCGGATTGCGCGTACATCGGCATCAACCACGTGCTGAAGGACCAGCGGCCGGCGCTGGTCGTCTCCGGCATCAACCACGGCGCCAACCTCGCCGAGGACGTCATCTACTCGGGGACGGTGGCCGCGGCGATGGAGGCCGCGATTCTCGGCGTGCCCGCGGTGGCGTTCTCGCTCGTGTCGCGCGCGCCGTTCGACTTCACCGCCGCGGCCGGGTTCGCCCGCGCGCTGGTGGCGGCGCTGCTGGAGCGGCAGCTGCCCAAGCGCATGCTGCTGAACGTGAACGTGCCGGGGCACGCGCCGCCGCGGGGCTTTCGCGTCGCGCGCCTGGGAAGGCACAGCTACGGCGCGGTGGTGGTGGAGAACGTGGATCCGCGCGGCCGGAAGTACTACTGGATCGGCGGCTCCGAGTACCAGCACGACGATCTGCCCGGCAGCGACTGCAACGCGGTGATGCGCGAGGGGTTGATCTCGGTGACGCCGATGCAGCTCGATCTGACCGATGACCGCGTGCTCGAAGGGCTCCGGGATCTTCGGATCGCGGGCTTCGAGCGGCAGGACGGCTGACGCGGGACGGCCCATAGGCAGGCGTTGATGCCTCCTGCGCTTCGTTAGCGCTTCGATGGCTCTGGCGTAGCCAAGGACCACCGCCGCACGGCGCGGAGTGCTCGAAAACACCGGCTTTGAAGCAGCGGACGTGGCAGGCACGTCCATTGCTTCAAAGCCGTTAAAAGCAGCGCCGTTGGTTCCCTCGCACGAGGCTCGGCACCGCCGGTGGTCGTTCGATACGGCGCGCGGAAACGACCGTCTGACCCGTTTCAAGGCCCCCGAGCACGGCCTCCTTTCAGAAACTGGCGGGCGCCCGCAAGGGACCGCAAGCTTCGGGTGAAATGCGGGTTCTCTGGCTCGGGGTCAGCGCGGCCTTGCTGACGTCCTGCGTCGCGGCGCAGGGCGGCGCGCTCGCGCTCGACCTCACCCCGCACGAGGAGCCTGATCTGTTCGTGCCGGAGGTGGCCGCCTCGATTCGGCACCGCGTCGAGGCCGGCCAGACCCTCTACCGGATCGCCCGGACGTACGGCTTGAGCCCCGACGAGCTCGCGACCGCGAACGGAATCAACGACCCGCGCGAGCTCAAGGTCGGGATGGAGCTGGTGGTTCCCGGCGCGAAGGCGCCGCAGGCGGTTGCGGGCGCGCCGGCTCCCCAGCCGCCCAGCCCCGCGGAGCGGGTCACCCGCGGCCGCGCGCTTCCGGGCCGCGAGCGGCCGATGTCCACGACGCTCGGGCGCGCCGACGGGCCGCTCTCGTGGCCGCTCAAGGGCGTGCTGTACGCCCGGTTCGGCAAGAAGGGGCGGGAGAAGCACGACGGCATCGACCTGGCCGCGCCGTCGGGCACTCCCATCAAGACGGCCGCCGAGGGCCGCGTGCTCTACGCGGGCGAGCAGCGGGGCTACGGCCTCATCGTCATCGTGGAGCACGCGAACGGGCTCATCACCCTCTACGCGCACAACCGCGACCTGCGCGTCAAAGCCGGCCAGCGCGTGCGGCCCGGACAGGTCGTCGCGACGGTCGGCGAATCTGGCCGCACATCCGGGCCACACCTTCACTTCGAGGTCCGCAAGGACGGCGTGCCGGTGGACCCGCTCGACTTTCTGGGGCCTCTCGAGCGGTGAGTTTGTAGGTAAAGTCGAGCCGTGACCCGGATTCTCTCCCTCGCGCTCGTGTTCGCGCCGCTGGTCGCCGTCGCCGCGGAGCCGGCCGTCGTCGCGGTGCTCACCCTCGAGGCGAACCAGCCCGCGGCCGACGCGGCGCCTGGCGCGACGTCGCTCTTGACGAGCCGCCTGTCGCAGGCGAAGGGGCTCAAGGTGCTGGCGCAGGCCGACTTCGCGCTCGCCCTGGGCTTGGAGAAGCAGAAGCAGGTGCTCGGTGGCGCCTGCGCGGAGGACTCGAGCTGCCTGACGGAGCTGTCGGGCGCGCTCGGCAGCCGCTACGTGGTGAGCGGGCGGCTGGATCGGTTCGGCGAGCGGTACGTGCTGACCACCACGCTCTTCGACTCCGAGAAGACGGCGACGTTGGCGCGTCCGCGCGCTGAAGTCGCGGGTGAGGCCGAGCTGCCGGCGGCGATCGACTCGGTGGTGGCCGAGCTGTGGAAGTCCCTGGGCGTGCAGCCGGCGGCGCCGAGCGCGGCGGAGGTCGGCGGGCAGCCGCGGTTTGGCTTGGGGCTCAAGCTCTCGAACCAGTTCCTCGCGAGCCTGTCGGCGCTCAACCCGGGCGGGGAGATCGAGATCGGCTGGCACTTCGTGCCGGATTGGATGGCGTTCGCGGCGGTCGGCTTCAACCTGGTCCGCGGGAACGTCGCGGGACAGCGGCAGGGGCTGGCGATTCTGCCGAGCGTGCTCGGGCTCAAGCGCGTCTTCCGTCGGGGGAGCCTGGTGCAGCCGTACGCCGGGATGGGCATGGGCGTGCAGCTCTCCATCGGGCAGTTCGGGATCTTTCGGGAGACGCAGTCGCTCCCGACCGTGCTGGGGCTGGTGGGCTTGCAGCTGATGTTCGGCGATCACTTCGGCGGCATGGTCGAAGGCTCGACCAACGTGACGCAAGCGGTGTTCGGTCTGACGCGCGGCGGGCTGGGGCAGGGCGTCAACTTCGACTTGAGCTTCGGGCTCGTCTTTCGTTTCTGAGCATGCGCCGCGCCTTCCTCCTCGCGCTGGGGCTCTGGCTCGCCGGGTGCCGCAAGGATCCGCCGGTGAACGACCCGGCCTTGGAGGCGGAAGGGCAGTACCTCGCGGGGACGTCGGCGTTCATGCGCGGTGACTACGCCGCGGCCCATCAGGCGTTCGAGCGCGTGAAGGCGCTCCGGCCCGAGGACCCGCGGCTCCCCGCGGCGTACGGCGAGCTGCTCTTCTCGGAGAACCGCCTGGCCGAGGCGCGGACGTCGTTCGAGGAGGCGGTGAGGCGCGATCCGCAGCGGGCCACCAGCTGGAGCCGGCTCGGCACGCTGCAGGCCCTGACGGGGCAACGCGCCGAGGCGCGGCGTTCGCTCGAGAAGGCGCTGGCGCTGAACCCCACCGAGTACAACGCGGCCGACGCGCTGGCCGAGCTCTGGCTCACCGAGGGGGACGCCCAGAAGGCCGCCGGGCTGTGGCGCCGCGCGGCGAAGGCGGCGCCGGAGGCGTTGCAGCCCGCGCTGGTGGCGCGCGCCGCGAACACCCTCGCGCAGCTCGACCAGCCGGCGCTCGCGGTCGCGTTGTTGGAGGAGGCCGCGGCGACCGGCATCGACGACCCAGCGCTGGCGGGCCTCGAGGGCGAGCAGTGGCTGAAACTGGGAGACCGCGAGAAGGCCTCCGAGGCGTACCGGCGGGCGGCGCTGAAGTCGAAGGGGGATCCGTTCTACTGGCGCGCGGTGGGGGAGATTGCGGAGAAGCTCGGCCAGCTCCCGCAAGCGGAGGAGGCGTACCGCGCCTCGATTCGCGAGAAGCCCGAAGCGGGCGCGCACATCGGGCTCGCGCGGCTGTGCCTGCGCCGAAAGGAGCGGGGCTGCGCCCAGGAGGCGCTCGATCACGCCTTGGCGCTCGCGACCGGCGACGCCCAGGAGTCGCGGGAGTTGGCGCGGCTGTTGGCCAAGACAGGGCACGCGCCGGCGGCGCTGCGGCTGCTCAAGGAGGCCGCCGCCGACCCGGAGCTCAGCGGGAACGCCGCGGCGCAGCTCGAGCTGGCGCAGCTCGCGCGGCGGCTCGAGGATCTTCCGACGGTGAAAGAGGCCTGCGCCCGCGCCCATGATGCCGGCGTGGCGCGCTGTCCCTAAAGGCCCCTCAACCGCTCACATCTTCCGGTAAACGCCGACCACCACGCCCAGCAGCATCGTCGAGCGGAAGTCGGACTTGTTCACGTAGATGGGCTGCATGGCGCTGTTCGCCGGTTGAAAGCGAATGCGGTTGCCCTCGGGGTAGTAGCGCTTGCAGGTCGCCTCGTCCTCGATGAGCGCGACGACGATGTCGCCGGGGTGCGCGCTCGGGGTCTTGCGCACGAAGAGGTAGTCGCCGTCGTGGATGCCGTCTTCGATCATCGACTCGCCCTTGACCTTGAGCGCGAAGACCTCGCGGCCCGAGCCGCCGAGCAGGAAGCTGTCGATCTTCACCGAGTCTTCGATGTTCTCGGTCGCGACCAAAGGCTCGCCCGCGGCGACCTTGCCGAGCACGGGGACTTCGATGAGCCCCGAATCCTTGCGGGCGCCCAGGCCGAGCACCAGCCGCGCCCGCTTGGTCGGGACCAGCGCGCGGCTCTGCTGCTCGCCGCGGTTCAAGTAGCCTTTGCGCTCGAGCGCCTTGAGGTGATCGTTCACCCCGTTGGTCGAGCGAATGTCCATCTCCTCACCGATCTCCCGAATCGTCGGCGGAAAGCCGCGCGCCTCAGTCTCTTTCACGATGAAGTTCAGGATCTCTTTCTGCCGGTCGGTGAGCTCTTCCATCGCGGGTCTCCCCCAAAGCGGGTCCGGTACAAATATTCAGTATCGTCCCTGAACAAGCGTTTAGAGTCAATTTGATTGAATGGTGCGGCGATGAACGCGTCTCCGGCGGCCCAGCCCTTCACGGCGTTGCGCGAGAGCCTCGGGCACGTGCTGTCGCTCTGGCCGGTGGTGCTCTCGCTGTTCTGCCTTCGCTGGCTCTCGGCCGGCCGGGGCGCCGCGGTCGGGCTCGCGTGGCGGCTTCCTCCCGAGCTCGGCGATGAAGGCGCGCGCGCCGCCTTTGTCGGGCTCTGGGGCTTCGAGCTGCTCGTCGGGCTCACCGAGTTTCTGGTGCTCGCGGCGGGGCTGGAGCTCATCGCCGCGCGCCGGCAGCAGCGTGCGTTGACCTGGTCCGAGGCGCTTTCGACGTCGGCGCCGGTGGCCTTGTCGGTGGGGCTCGCCGCGTTGCTCTTCCGCGGCGCCCTCCGGACCATCGCCGGCGCGGCGCTGCTCTCGAACGCGCTCGCGTTCACGGGGTCGCTCGTGCTCGGGCGCGCGGGCGCCGTGTCGGCCGCCAGCCTGGCGGCGGCGCTGGTGCTGTGGCTCCCTTTGTTGCTCCTGGGCGGGTGGCTGCCCGCGCTCGCGTTGGTCGAAGCCCTTCGCCGCCGCGACTCGGTGCCGCGCGCGTTCGGCGCCGCCGCGGGGCTGCTCGTCGAGCGCCCTGGGCCGTTCGCCGTCGTGATGCTCGTGCCCACGTTCGGCGCCGCGTTCGTCGAGGCCCTGCTCGTGTCGCCGTTCTTCGGGCTGGTGGCGGTCGCGGGCCCCGAAGCGCCGCCGATCTTCGCGCTCGTCGGAGAGCTGTCCGTGGGCGCCGCCTCCGCGATGGTCTCGGCGGTGGTCGGGCTCACACAGCTCGGCGCGCTGTGGATCGTCGCGTCGTCGCTTCGGCCGAGTGCGGACGTGGCGGCCGATGTGTGAGGGCGCGCACCCGGGCGCCTGTGATGCGCTCGCCTGCTCGCCCTAGACTGTCCATGAATTGAAAGAAGGGCGTTACAGGATCCTCTTCGTCGACGACGAGGCGGACGTCTTGGAGCTCCTGCGCCGGACGTTCGAGAGTCGATACGACGTGCTGACCGCATCGTCAGGCGCGGAGGCGTTGGCGATCGCGACCAACCAAGAGGTCGACCTGCTCGTCACGGATCAGAAGATGCCAGAGATGTCGGGCATCGAGCTGGTGACGGCGGTCCGCGCCGCGGGCATCGACGTGACGTCGATTCTGCTCACCGGCTACGCCGAGCCGCAGGATCTGATCGCCGCGATCAACGACGGTCAGGTCTACCGGTACGTCACCAAGCCGTGGGACCTGAACGACCTCATCATCATGGTGAGGAACGCGGTCGAGTACACGCAGCTTCGACGCGACAAGGAGCGGCTGCTCCACCAGATGAAGAAGCGCGTCGAGGCGCTCTCGGTGCTCTACGAGGTGAGCCAGCAGTCGACCGACGAGGCGCCGAGCTACGAGACGATCATCGACCGGCTCCTCACCGCGGTGGCGCGCGTGCTGCCCTACGACTGCGGCGCCGCGCTGATCGCGCTCGGCCCCGCGCGGACCGCCAAGCTCCGGCTGCGCTGCCAGTCGGTGGTGTCCGAGAGGGGGCTGCTCTGGGTGAAGGACTCGGTGCTCGCCGGCCACCGCAAGTCGTCGGGCCAGCTTCTGCCCGAAGAGCAGGTCGTCCTCCGCGTCGGCGGCAACAACGCGCGCGACGCG
>CAZEDU010000177.1:0-1170 GCA_964511185.1 uncultured Myxococcaceae bacterium
GTCACCAGCTCGTCGGCCAGCATCACCATCGCCTTGAGCGCCAACCCCGGCGGCTCCGCGCTGTCGGGCACCCTCATCGTGGCCGCCTCGAGCGGGGTCGCCACCTTCTCCAACCTCTCGCTCGACAAGGTCGGCACCGGCTACACGCTCTCCGTCACCGCGGCGGGCCTGTCTGGGGTGACCAGCCTGACCTTCAACGTGGCGCCGGCGGCGGCGTCTCGGCTCGCCTTCACCGTGCAGCCCACCAACGCGCTCGCCGGCGAGGCCATCAGCCCCAACATCGAGGTCACCGTTCAAGACGCCTTTGGCAACACCGTCACCAGCTCGTCCGTGGTGGTGACGCTCGCCATCGCCAACAACCCCGGTGGAGGGACGCTGGTGGACGCCAGCCCCCAGACCGCGTTTCTGGGCGTGGCCTCGTTCCCCGATGCGTCGATCAACCTCGTCGGCGTCGGCTACACGCTCTCCGCCAGCTCCCCTGGCCTGACCTCGGCCACCAGCGCGGGGTTCGACATTCTCCCGGCATCGGCGAACCGGCTCGCCATCGTGGTGCAGCCCACGAGCACCACCGCGGGAGCGGCCATCGCGCCCGCAGTGCAGGTCGCGGTGCAAGACGAGCTCGGCAACACCGTCACCAGCTCGTCCGCGAGCATCACCCTCGCGCTCGGCGCCAACCCCGGCGGCTCCACCCTCTCCGGCACGCTCGTCGTCTCCGCGGTCAGCGGCGTTGCCACCTTCAGCGGGCTGTCGCTCAACAAAGTGGGCGCGGGCTACACGCTGGTGGCGAGCGCCCCCGGGCTGTTGGGCGTCGCCACCGACCCGTTCGACGTGCTCGCCGGCGCGCCCACCCAGCTCGCCGTCGTCACCCAGCCCAGCAACGCGAGCGGCGGCGCGGCGATCGCCCCCGCGATTCAGATCGCGCTGCTCGACGCGAACGCCAACGTCGTCACCAGCTCGTCCGCGCCCGTCACGCTCGCCATCGCCAACAACCCATCCGGCGGCACGCTCTCGGGCACCGCCACGCGCGCCGCGGTTGCGGGTGTGGCCACGTTCGACGACCTCTCCATCAACCGCGCCGGCGTCGGCTACACGCTTGCCGCCACCTCGGCCGGGCTGACGGGCGTGACCACCAGCGCCTTCGACATCACCACCGGCGTCGCGACCCGCCTC
>CAZEDU010000177.1:1180-6882 GCA_964511185.1 uncultured Myxococcaceae bacterium
CAACACCGCCGCGGGCAGCGCCATCGCGCCCGCCATTCAGATCGTGGTGCAGGACAGCGCGGGCAACACCGTCACCACCGCCAACGACGCCATCACCGTGGCGCTCGGCAACAACCCCGGCGGGTCGACCTTGTCGGGCACCACCACGGTGGCGGCGGTGGGCGGCACCGCCACCTTCGCCAACCTCTCGCTCGACCGCACCGGCCAAGGCTACACGCTGCAGGCGACCGCCAGCGGACTGACCGGCGCGACCAGCAGCGCCTTCGACATCGCCGCCGCCGCGCCCGCGGTGGTGCTCTTCACCTCGCCGCCGCGCACCGTGATCGCCGGGGTGTGCTCGCCCGCGCTCACCGTCGAGCTGCGCGACGCCCACGGCAACCTGGTCCCGGTCGTCACGCCGGTGACCGTCGCGTTCGGATCCAGCGCGCCCACCACGGTCTTCTTCGGCGACGCGGCCTGCGCCGCCGGCGCGGCGAGCGTGGTCATCCCGACCGGCCAGAGCGCAGGCAGCCTCTACTTCATCGACATCACCGCCGGCGCGCCCACCGTCACCGCCTCCGGGCCCGGGCTCACGCCCGCCACGCAGCCGCAGACCGTGACCGCGGCGGCCGCCACCGGGCTGACGGTGAGCGGCTTCCCCTCGCCCATCGCGTCGGGGACCCCGGGCCAGCTCACCGTCACGCTCACCGACGCGTTCGGCAACCGCGCCGATTCGTTCGTCGGCACGGTGACGTTCTCGTCGTCCGACCCCGCCGCCGCGCTGCCGGCGCCGACGCCGATGGGGGCCGCCGAGGCGGGACAGCTCATCGCCACCGCCACGCTGCGCACTGCGGGCACCACGTCGATCACCGCGACCGCCACCGGCGGGCTCACCGGCTCGCAGCAGAACATCACCGTCACCTCGGGCTCGGCGGCGAGCTTCGCCGTCTCCGGCATCCCCTCGCCCGTCTACGCCGGCGTCGCGGTCGACGTGACCATCGAGGCGCGCGACGCTGCCGGCAACCGCGCGTTCGACTTCGTGGGCGAGGTCGACTTCTCGTCGACTGATCCGCTGGCGCTCCTGCCGCCGCGCACGCTGCTCACCGCGGCCGACCAGGGCCGCAGGACCGTCGCCGGGTCGCTGCGGCTGCGCACCGCCGGCACGCAGGACGTCACCGTCACGTCGGTGGCGCAGCCCGCGGTGACCGGCACCCAGTCGGGCATCGTGGTCGACCCCAACGTGCCGCCGTTCATCGAGCGCGACGCGAACTTGAAGGCCGCGGTCGGCCTGCCGTACCTCTACAACGCGCTCGGCGCGGTGAACGCGGTCGGCGCCCGCCCGATGACCTTCGAGTCCTGCGGCGGACCGGCGGGCTTCAGCGTCGACGCGCAGAGCGGCGCAGTACGGTGGGTGCCCGACGCGGTGGGCGCGCACGACCTGTGCGTCCGCGCGCGCAACGCGTTCGGCGAGGACAACTACCAGTTCACGGTCAGCGCCATCGTCCGCGCGCCGACGGGCGTGCAGGCCGTGCTCACCGCCACCCCCGACTTCGGCCCCGCGCCGCTCGACGTCGCCTTCGACGCGACCGGGTCAGTCGCCGATCCGTCCGCGCTGCCGCTCTTCTTCCGCTACGACTTCGGCGACGGCAGCCCGACCGAGACGGCCGGGCAACCCACCCACCGCTACGCGCTGCCCGGCGGCTACCAGGCGCGGGTCACGGTGTTCGACGCGTACGGCAGCTCCGACACCGCCGCCGCGCACATCTCGGTGCGCGGGCCCGGCGGGCTGGTGCCGCCCATCGCCCGAATCGTGGCCTCCGCCCTGCGCGGACAGAACAGCCTCGAGGCTTCCTTCTCGTGCGACTGCCAGCCCGGCAGCTCGCCGATCGCCGGCATGGAGTGGCACGTCAGCGACGGCCGGGTCTCGAACGACGCGGCGCCTACGTTCACGTTCGGGCCAGGCCGCTACAAGGTGCACCTCACGGTGGTCGACGCCGCGGGCCTGCCGGCGACCGACGCGGTCGAGGTGGTGGTGACCCAAGGCTCGCTCGAGCCGCCGATGTGCGCCGCCGCGGCCAGCCCGCCGTCTGGGGTCGCGCCCTTCGAGACCATCTGGGTGGGCTCGGCGCAGCCCGGCACCGCCACCCTGGTCCGCCAGCGCTGGGTCTTCCAGGACGAGGAGATTCCAAGCCCCGAGGCCCGCCGCGCGTACGCGACCCCAGGGCACTACTTCGGCCGCTTCGTGGTGGACGACGAGGCCGGGCTGTCGTGCAGCGACGGCTTCTGGATCACCGCCACCGGCCCGGGCGGCGCGGTCCCGCCGCGCATCGTCGGCGTGCCGATCGAAGCCGCGCAGTGCGGCGCGGTCTACCGCTTCAGCCCCGAGGGCACGGCGGTGGCGGTGGGCGCGCATCCCATTCGCTGGGAGCTGGTGGAAGGCCCGGCCGAGATGACGCTCGACGCCGACACCGGCGAGCTGAGCTGGCGGCCGCGCAAGGACCAAACCGGCACGGTGCGCGTGGTGCTGCGCGCGGTGAACGAGGCGGGCGGCACCACGCACGCGTTCGACGTCGAGACCACCTGCGGCGAGTCGGTCCGGTACGGCGTCGGCTGCAGCTGCGGCGCGCTCGGCGACGGGCTGCCGTGGGCGCTCCTCGCGCTCTTGTGGGCGAGCGTGCGGCGCCGCCGCCGTTCAGCCTGAAACGCCCAGGTGTCACGGGCTCGGCGTCCACAGCGTCCCTACTGCGAGCGCCTCGAAGAAGTCCTTGCTCGGTAAGACGTCGATTCCGTCTTCGGTGCGCATCCGTTCCCTGCCCATGTAGACGAGCACCCGACGCTGCAGCCGAGGCAGGTCGGCGATGGCCCGCAAGCCTTTGAGCTGATCTGCGCCAGCGCGCGCGGAGCCCTTCACTTCGATGGCCAAGAAGTCGCGCTCGCGGCGGAGCAGAAAGTCGACCTCCGTGTGTCTGGCCTCTGCGGGTGCCCAGTAGAACCACTCGTCGAAGAGCTTCCGGTAGTCGGCGTAGGCGCGCAGCATCGCTGCGACGAAGCCTTCGAACAGAGGCCCCAAGCTCTCACGATCGGGGGGCGATAGATCTCGCTTCACCGCGCGCACGAGCCCAGGATCGACCCAGTACAGCTTCGGGTGCTTTCGTTCCCGAACGCGCAGTTTCGCTTCGTAGCCAGGCAGCGTGAAGGCCACCAGCGTGTCCTCGAGAATCTCCAGGTATCCCATCACGGTCGTACGAGACACGCCGGCATCGCGCGCGAGCGACGAGACATTGAGGGTCTGGCCATGAAACAGGGCCGCGATGGGAAGAAACCGCGCAAAGCCTGACAGATTACGGACCAGCGCTTCGGCCTGAATCTCCTCCCTCAAGTACGTTTGGACGTAGGCGGACAGCGTCTCGAGTCGGTCCTCAGCGCTCCAGACGATGGGAAGGGTCCCGAACGTGAGCGCAGCCTTGAGGTCGAAGTCAGCTCCGAGCTCTTCCGGAGTGAAGGGGTGCAAGCGGCGGGTGAGGGCACGCCCGGCCAACAGGTTGACCCCAGAGCTGCGCAGCTTCCGGGCGCTCGAGCCGGACAGGGCGAACTTGAAGCGCCTGCCTTCGATGAAGCGGTGAACCTCGTTGAGCAAGGCAGGCAGCCGTTGAACCTCGTCGACGATGACCCACTCGCTGCGCACCGCGCGGAGCTGATCGGCAAATCGACCCGGCTCCGCCAACAAAGACTGGTAGCGCGCCTCGTTCAGCAGGTCGACGCGATGGGCGCGGGGAAGCACGGTCGTTAACCACGTGCTCTTCCCGGTGCCGCGCGGCCCGAAAAGGAAAAAGCTCTGCTTGGGAACGGCGGCCAGACGGTTGTAATGCATACCGTCATTATACGCCGAAAAATGACGACATTATGGACATCCTGTTGTCTGAGTGGATCCGCCGTCCAGCCTGAAACGCCCAGGTGTCATGGAGCCCTGGGCGGAAGTGACGGGCAAAGGCCTTTGCCCCAATAGAACCCCGCCATGTCTTCGTTCGCCGTCAGAAGCGCTCCCTTCGTCCTCTTGTGCCTCACCGCCGTCCAAGCCCACGCCGCGGATCGCGTGCTGATCACGCCTCCCTGCGTGGAGCCGGGCCTCAAGCCCTCTTTGCGCCGGAGCGCCACCGACCTCCTCCAGCAAGCGGTGCTCCGGGTGGGGAACCTGGAGGTCGTCGCCGCGCAGGGCAGCGACTGCGACGGGGCCCGCGCGCTCGAGCAGGCGCGCGCGCAGAACGCCCACCTGCTCCTCACCTCGGAGCTGGCGCGCCCGGACCGCGCGATGTCGTTCGCCGCCCGGCTCCACCACGTGCGGAGCGGCACGATGGTCGGCAGCAAGTCGGTGGAGGCGGCCAGCTGGGACGGGCTCAAGCGCCGAATTCCCAACGAGCTCGACGCGCTGCTCCTCGAAGGGCTGGACCGCGCGAACCGAAGGAGCACCGGGGGAAACGAGCGCGCCTTCTCGCCCCAGGTCGCCACGCAGCTGCGCGCGTGCGAAGGCGGCAAGCACGCGTCGTGCGCCGAAGTGGGCCACGCCCTCCGCCTGGGCAAGGGCGCGCCGAAAGATCCACAGCGATGCGCCGACCTGACCCGCGCGGCCTGCAAAGGGGGCGATGAGATCGCCTGCAACGTGTACGGCATGTGCTCGACCGACCTGGGGCTGCACGAGAACGCCGTGCTGGCCTTCGAGGCTTCGTGCGGCGTGGGCCAGCGCCAGGGCTGTGCCCTGCTCGCCGGGAAGCTGATCAACGGCGAAGGCGTCGCGGTCAACCTCGAGCGCGCCGACAAGCTCTTGCAGAAGAGCTGCGACGCCGACTGGGACGTGTCCTGCTACACGCTGGGAGAGATGGCGCGCGACGGCAAGGGCCGCCGCCGCGACGTGAACCAAGCCGCCTTCTTCTTCGCGCGCTCGTGCCGGCTGGGGCTGGGCGAAGGCTGCAACGACGCGGGGCTGTTGCGCCAGGCGCGCTCCCCATTCCCCGACTGGATCGAGTCGGCCAAGCTGTTCCACCAAGGCTGCGAGCAGAAGAGCGCCAACGCCTGCCAGAACCTCGCCGAGCGCTACGTCACCGGCTCCGGGGTGGGCGGCACCAACCTGCACGAAGCCGAGCGGCTCTTCGACCGCGCGTGCGCGTACGGGAACCAGGACGCGTGCCTCCGGCGCGACCAGATCCGCCGCGAGACCACGCCCGCCATCAACGTGTTCGTTCGCTGACGGCGCGAACGTGGGCGCGGGTGCGACCGGAGCGCACGTTCTCCCCCGCACCGCCCGTCCGCGCCCATCGAGATCTTCCATTACACTTGAGCCTCGCACGTGGGCTCCTCCACCGCCGCAAAGGGCCTCGCGCTGGCGCTCCTGGCGCTTTGCCTGAGCTGCTCCAGTGACGAGAGAATCGAGAAGGTGGCGCCGAGCCCGCCACCTTCTCCGCCGGCCGTGGCGCAGCCGGCCGAACCGGTGCCCGCGCCGAAGGCGAAGCTCACCCGCCTGGAAGGGGACGTCATGGTCAAGCGCGCCGCCGCCGACGACTGGGCCCGCGCCACGGTGGGCTTGGAGTTGTTCGAGAACGACAAAGTGCGGACCGCGGCGGGCTCGTCGGCGAGCCTCGAGTTCAAGAGCGGCACCGTGTCGATTGGTGGGGACGCGCTGCTCTCGGTGGCCGAGAGCAAGCTGCAGGGCCGCGCCGCTTCGGACCTGA
>CAZEDU010000178.1:0-6767 GCA_964511185.1 uncultured Myxococcaceae bacterium
GCTGCTGCTGGTAGCCGGCGAAGACGACGGCCTGCTCGAGCCCGCGCGCGGCGACGTGCGCACGGACGCGCGGCTCCTCGGCGCCATCCCCCAAGAGCACGAGCCGCGCGGTGGGTCGCTCGCCGCGGAAGAGCGCGAACGCCTCGATGGCGAGCAGGTGACGCCGGCTCGGCTGAAAGGTCGACGCCATGCCGATGACCGGAGCGCCCTCGAGCCCCAGCTCCCGTTGCAGCGCCGCCCGGTCCACCGGAGGCGCGAAGAGCGGATCCACCAGCGCCGGCCATACGATGGCGCGGCGGCCGGCGAGCGCGCTCAGGTCGCGCTGGGCCGTCACGGTGAAAGCGTCGGCCGGCGGGAGGAGCGCGTTGAGCGAGCGCGGCGCGTGGATGGACCGGATGAGCCGCGCGCCCTGCTTGCGCGCGAAGAAGGCGAGCCAGTGGTCGTGGCTGAAATGCGCGTGCACGACGTCGAGCTCGCTCCAACGTCGCCGCAGCCGACGCACGTCGCCCAGCTGCGCCCACGGCGTCGACTTCACCGACAGCTCGAGCCCGCCCTCGTCGAGCAGGCCTCGCCGCTGCAAGGGCGGGACGATGGGCTCTTCGGCCGGCACGCGGGTGCGCTTGCGGTCGACCGCGACGGTCACCTGGTGCCCCATCGCCTTCTGGGCCTGCGCGAGCAGCGCGACGTTCTCGGCCGGCCCGCTGAAGAAGGGGCTCGCGAGCAGGTGGAGGATTCGCAGCGGCCGGCGGTCGGAAGCCATCGTCATCGCTCGGCGCCGAAGAGGGAGGCGTACAGCGCCGCGAGCGCCTCGGCCTCGCGCGCGACGTCGAAGCGGCGCCGGGCGTCCTCCGCCGCCTGCCGCCCGATGGCCTCGGCCCGCGCGGGGTCCTGCATCAGCGACTCGAGCAGCGCGCGCAACGCGCTCACGTCGCCCGGCGGATAGAGCAGACAGTTGCGCCCATCGACGATGAAGTCCGGGTAGCTCGGCAGGCGCGTGGCCACGACGCAGCAGCCGCTGGCCATCGCCTCGAGCAGCACCATCGACAGCCCTTCGTGGTGAGACGGCTGCACCAACACGGTGAGCCCTTGGTACCAGGGCAGGATGTCGACCTGCTCGGGCACGTGGACGAGGCGCGCGCGCGCGCGGAGCGACTCGAAGAAGGCCACATCCCGCGGCTTGACCCGACCGACCAGCACGCCACGCCACTGGGGGAACCGCTCGAGCAGCGGCGCCGCGGCCTCCGCGAAGTCGCCCTGCCCTTTCGCCGGCCGGATGCGCCCAATCACGCCGACGCCATGGAGACCGCCGAGCCCCAACCGCTCCCAGCTCGCGGCGCGGCGCTCGCTCGGGAAGAACGCGCGGGTGTCGACGCCGTGGTGCACCTGGGTGGCGGGGACCGCGAGCGTCCGCGAGACCTCGTCGGTCAAGGTGACGCACGCGTCCGCGCGGCGGAAGAGCCAACGCGTGAGCCACGAAGGCCGGGTCGACGCGTGGCGCGTGTAGACCAGCCGCACGTCCTTGCCGAGCCATCGGAAGAGCAGCCCCAAGAGCATCTCGTTGTTCCGGTGCGCGTGCCACACCGCGCGCTCGCGGCGGAGGCGCGACCACAGCTCGGCCCACGCGATGCGGTTGGGCGCCAGGAGCGCGCCACCGAACCAGCGCGCTTCGAGCGTGGGCGGGCTCGCGGGGATGACGGACTCCAGGTGCCGCGCCACGCCGGTGCGCCTTCGATGCAGATGCGGGTGCACGACGAGCAGCCGCCGCGCGAGCTCGGTGGTCATTTCGGCGCGGCTCCTTATCGGGGAGCGGGCTTTTACGCTAGCTGCTCGCCGACGTGTACTTCGCGATCGAGCGCGTCCACACGACGCGCGCCAGCGTCGCGAACGCGATGCTCCCGAGCACCGAGAGGGCGAAGGTGCGCGCGCTCAAGCGGCCCAGCAGCGCCTCGGCCGGGTACGTCGTCATCAACGCGAGCGGGATGACGAACGTGAACACGTAGTAGAAGACGCCGCGAAACACCGACGACGGCCAGCGCGCGGCGTCGAAGATGGAGTCGAACAGGTACGTGAGGTTGTCGACCTTCACCACGTAGAACGCGGCGCTGACGGTGAGGATCCACAGCGAGTACAAGAGCAGCGTCGACACCCCCAGCACCAGCGCGGTGAGCACGCCGCCGAGCGTGGGCCAGCGCCCGAGCTGTCGAAACGCGTACGCGAACACGGCGAGCGCGGTGATCAGGTTCGACACCCGCCAGATCTGAAACTTCGAGGTCGAGACCAAGAACTGCGCGTCCGCCGGCTTGAGCAGGACGAAGTCGAGCGTGCCTTTGCGGATGTGCTCGACGACCATCTGCAGCCCCGGGTTGATGGCGCCCTGCAGAACGCCTTGCAGGAGGATGAACCAGCCGGTGACGAGCAGCGCCTCGCCGAAGCTCCAGCCGGCGACGCTCTGGCGGCCTTGAAAGACGACGAAGAGCGGCAGCAAGGCGGTCGCCATCCAGAACAGCGAGATGAAGCCGTCGAGCAAAAAGTCCGACCGGTACTGCGCGGCCAAGAGCGTCGACGCGCGAACCTGCACCGCGAGGAGCTTTGCGTAGCGTCGAAGCATCGCCTCACCCGCCGAACGCGCCGAAGCGCTTCAAGCCGCGGTTCCACAACACGGTGACGGCGGCGAACAAACCGCCGACGAACAGCCACTGCCGAACCAGCAGGCTCAGCGCCTCGAGCCGGCCGTGGTGGCCCGTCATCAGCTCGACGGGGAAGCCAATCTGGTACCGAAACGGCAGGACGTCGGCGATGGCGCTCAGCCAGCCCGGCATCACCTCGATGGGGAACAGGTACCCGCTGAAGATGAAGAACACCGCCAAGTACACATCCATCACCTTCAGGCTGCTCTGCATGAAGAGGCTCAAGCAGCCGATGGCGCAGTTCATCAGGAAGGTGATCAGCCAGCCGCCGGTCACCGCGAGGAGCCACAACCCCCAGAGGAGCCAGTCGCGCGGCAGCATCGCCGAGCCCGCGGTGGCGAGCGCGATGAGCGCGACCGGGATGGCGATGACCATGCGCATGGGCATGAACGCCACGTTCTGCGACGCGTAGGCCAGCAGCGGATGAATCGGACGCAGCAGCCGCATCGACAGCGTGCCCTGCCGCACCTCGAAGTTCATCTCCCACGCGGCCCAGCTCGAGGTGAGCTGCCGCACGATGAAGGTGGCGAGGAAGTAGGCGATGAAGTCGTTCTGGCCCATCGCGCGGCCGGCCTGCGTCACCACCGGCTCGTCGCGCGCCACCGCGGTCCACAGCGCCATCATGATGAGCGGCATCGTGGTGGCGAGCACCCAGACCAGCATCTCCGCCCGGTAGGCGATGGCCTCCGAGAAGCCGACGCGCAGCATCGCCGGCATCGCGCGCACCGTGTTGCGCACGCTCACGCGCCGACCACCTCTCGCGCGCTGCGGTTCTGCGAGAACAGCTCGCTCATCACCTCTTCGAGCGGCGGGTTCTCGACAGTGAGGTCCTTCACCGGCAGCTTCGAGAGCGCGCGGCTCACCACCGCGTTCACCTGGTCCTGCGGGATCTGCAGCACCGCCGACGCGGTGTCGTGCGAGACCACCTTGCCCAGCTCGCCGAGCAGGCTCGGCTCCACCGGCTGCGAGAGGTTCAGCACGATGCGCTTCTCGGGCCGGATGCGGCGCACCAGGTCGGGCAGCGCGCCGTCGTACGAGAGCAGCCCCTTGTCGATGACGATGACGCGCGGGCACAGCGCCGCGACGTCGTCCATGTAGTGGCTGGTCAAGATGAGCGTGGCGCCGAACCGCTCGTTGTAGCGCTTGATGAACGAGCGCATGGTGGCCTGCATCGACACGTCGAGGCCGATGGTCGGCTCGTCCAGGAAGAGCACCTTCGGCCGGTGGATGAGCGCCGCCGCCAGCTCGCACTTCATGCGCTCGCCGAGCGAGAGCTGCCGGGTGGGCTTCTGCATCAGCTCGCCCAGCTCGAGCAGCCGGGTCAGCTCCGCCAGCGTCTCCTGGTACTGCGCGCGCGGCACGTCATAGATGGCGCGGTTCAGCTCGAACGTCTCCGACGGCGGCAGGTCCCACAAGAGCTGCTGCTTCTGCCCCATCACCAGCATGATCTTCTTCAGGAACGCGTCCTCGCGCCGGCGCGGGACGTGGCCGTCGACCGTCACCTCGCCCGACGTCGGGTGGAGCAGGCCAGCGAGCATCTTGAGCGTGGTCGTCTTCCCCGCGCCGTTGGGTCCCAAGAAGCCGACCCGCTCGCCCGGCTCAATCTCAAAGGAGATGCCGTCGACCGCCTTCACGGTGGAGTACGTGCGGTGAAACACCGACGCCATGGCCGCCTTCAAGCCAGGCGGGCGCTTGTGAACTTGGTAGTGCTTGGTGAGCGCGCGGACAGAAATCATGCGCGGGATGAATTAGCCCGAAGGGTTTCGAAGCGCGACCTTTTCCAGGGTAGAGAGCGGAAGCGTGGGACACGAAGGCAAGGACTTGGACAGATGGGTGCGACGGCTGCTCGCCGTGTGGCGCCGCGCGCGGCGCTTGCCCAACGGGCCGAGCGACCGCCTCTCGCCGCCCGAGCTGAAGGAGGTCGCCGCCGGCGTCCGCCAGCTGTCGTTGGGGCTCACCCGCGAGCGCGCGCTCGCCGGCGCCCAGTACATGGACGACGCCAAGCTGCTCGGCGCGTACCTGCTCTTCTACTGGCCGGTCTCGTACGCGCAGCTTCGGCAGGTGCTCCCCGAGCTGCCGGGCCGCCCGCGCGCGGTGCTCGACTTAGGCAGCGGCCCCGCCCCGCTCGCCTTCGCGGCGATGGACGCCGGCGCGCTCGAGGTCACTTGCGCCGACCGGAGCAAGCCCGCGCTCGCGCTGGCGCGGGAGCTCGCCACCGAAGCGGAGGAGGCGCTCGCCACCCGCGAGTGGGACCCGGCGAAGCGCGCGCGGCTGCCTGATGGGCAGTACGACCTCATCACCTTGGGCCACGTGGTGAACGAGCTGTTCGGCAAGCCGCCCCAGGCGATTGCCCCGCGCGTGGCGCTGCTCGAGAGCGCGCTCGCGCAGCTCAAGCCGAAGGGGACGCTGCTCATCCTCGAGCCGGCGCTGCGCGAGACCTCGCGCGGGCTGCTTCAGCTGCGCGACGTGCTGGTGCAGAAGGGCTACGCGGTGCGCGCGCCGTGTCTGTACCGCGGCAACTGCCCGGCGCTGGTCAAAGAGACCGACTGGTGTCACGCCGAGCGCCGCTGGCAGATGCCGCGGCTGGTCGAGGACATCGCCCGCGCCGCGGGGCTGCACAAGGAAGCGCTCAAGATGAGCTACCTGGCGCTCGCGCCGAAGGGTGAGGCGTGGCCCGCGCCGCCGAGCGGCCGGGTGTTCCGCATCGTCTCGGAGCCGCTCGAAGGAAAAGGCCGCCAGCGCTACATGGGCTGTGGTCCGGAAGGGCGGGTCGGGCTCGCGCTGCAGGAGAAGCACCGGCATCCAGGCAACGAGGTGTTTTTTCAGCTCCACCGCGGCGACGTGGTTCGCGTCGGGGAGACCGAGGAGAAAGGCGACGGGTTCGCGCTGAGAGAGGGCTCCACCGTCGAGCGCGTCGCGTACGCGGGGCAGTCGCTCTGAATGGGGGGACTGTCCCCAGCTAGGCCCGGCACCGCTCGGCGCGGTCGAGCAGCAGCTTCTTCTCGCGCGCGTTCTGGGTGAGCGACGCGGCGCGCTCGAGCTCGGTACGCGCCTCGTCGAACCGCCCGAGCTTCTGGAGCAGGTCGCCGCGGACGGCGGGCAGCAGGTGGTAGTGGGCGAGCGCGGGCTCGTCCACCAGCGCGTCGACGAGCGCGAGCCCTGCTTCGGGGCCGAACGCCATGGAGACCGCCACCGCGCGGTTGAGCTCGACGACCGGCGAAGGCGAGCGCCGCGCCAAGAGCTCGTACAGCGCGGCGATTCGCTTCCAGTCGGTCTCCTCCGCGGTGCGCGCCCGCGCGTGGCACGCCGCGATGGCGGCCTGCAGCACGTAAGCTCCGCTCTCTCGAGTCAGCGCGGCCGCGCGCTCGAGCGCCTTGAGCCCGCGCTGAATGAGCAGGCGGTCCCACCGCGCGCGGTTCTGGTCGAGCAGGAGGATCGGCTCACCGGTGGGCCCGGTGCGCGCCGCCGCGCGCGACGCCTGCAGCTCCATCAGCGCCACCAGCCCGTGCACCTCGGGCTCGTCCGGCGCCAGCTCCGCGAGCACGCGCCCCAAGCGCAGCGCGTCGGAGCACAGCTCGGGGCGCATCCAGTCGTCGCCCGCGGTGGCCGAGTAGCCCTCGTTGAAGACGAGGTAGATGACCTCGAGCACCGACGCGAGCCGCGGCGCGAGCGCCTCGCCCTGCGGCACCTCGAACGGCACCTTCGCCTCGGACAGCGTGCGCTTGGCCCGGACGATTCGCTGCGCCACGGTCGGCTCGGGCACCAGGAAGGCGCGGGCGATTTCTTCGGTGGTCAGCCCGCCGACGAGCCGCAGCGTGAGCGCCACCCGCGCCTCCATCGAGAGGATGGGATGACAGGAGACGAAGATGAGGCGCAGTAGGTCATCGCCTAGGTCCTCGTCGAGGGCGGTGTCCAGGTCGGGGGTCGACTCGTCCTGACGCCGCTCGTGCGCGTGCTTCAGCTCGTCGCTCTTTCGCTCGAGCAGCCGCGCGCGACGCAGCTGATCCACCGCGCGGTGCTTGGCGGTCGTCATCAGCCAGGCGCCTGGGTTCTCTGGGACGCCGGAGGCAGGCCAGCGCT
>CAZEDU010000179.1:0-6029 GCA_964511185.1 uncultured Myxococcaceae bacterium
CCGAGCTGTTCATCCCGCCGAGCGCGGCCGTGCGCCACTCGATGGTCGTTTCCGACGTCTTCTCGCCGACCAGCACGAGCTTGCGGTGGTCGCGGCTCAGCCACCGGAAGGGGTTCTTGAGCGGATGGTAGACGCGCACCTCTACGCCCGCCGCGCGCAGCTGCCTGATCATGGGGCCGGCGTTGCCTTCGAGCGGGCCGGAGCCGAACCCGTCGACCACCAGGCGGACGTTCGCGCCGCTTCGGTGCTCGGCGATCAGCGTGGTGACGATCCTCTGGGAGATCTTGTCGTGCCCCAGAATGTACGTCTCGTACCCGAGCACCTTCTGTCCCGGGGTGCCCGAGCGCAGCGTCCGCAAGAGCGCGGGGAAGGCGTCGTCGCCGCCGACGTGCAGCTCGATGCGGTTTCCCTTCGAGACCGTGGTGCCGGTGGCCTTGTCGAGCACGCGCGACAGCCGCTTCGACTGCACGAGGGGGTCGGGCGTGCCGCCGAACGCGCGCGATCGCCCGATCGCCTCTTTCAGGTCCCCCCAGAGGGCCCGTTGAAAGCGCGCGTTGTACTTGCGGCCCAGGTGGCCGTGAAAGTCGGCCGGCAGGTTGCGGCGGTCCTTGCCAGTCTGCCGAATGTAGGCCGACGCGTTGGCGCTCGTGTACGCGAGCGCGTCGCCGTACTTGTTGTCGCCCAACCCGAAGAACTGCGCCTTGGGGAAGGTGCGGCGCAGCTCGTTGATGACGCGGCGCTTGTACTCGGCCTGGCGCTCGGCCTGGGCCTTGTTGCGTAGGTCGAGGTCTTTGAACGAGAGCTTCGTCCGGTCGAGCAGAATGCCGGGCGGCAGCTGCTCGAGGAACTGTTCGTTGTAGGGGCGCAGCCGGCGCGGGCCCGCGGACAGGTAGACGATCGGCACGCCGAGCTTGGCCACGCCGCCGAGGAGCTCCTGCGCGCCCTCAAGGGGCTCGATCTGCCGCCCGGCGAGCACGGCCTTGGCGGTGGTGTGCCGCAAGCTGTCGTCGATGTCCGAGAGGAAGACGGGGCCGTCGTAGTCCCTCGGCAGCATCAACACCCTGGCGTCGAGGTGGCTGGACGCGGCGACCTTGCGTGCGCGAACCACCCCGCCGCGCGCCGGATCGAGCTTCCCCACCTTGTTCTGCAAGGCCCGCTCGACCTCGGCGGGGGACGGCTCGGGGAGGACGATCTTGCTCTTCGGGAGGTTCGCCGGGAACGCGGGCCGCCCGTCGTTCCCCATCTCGAGCAGGATCTCATCCAGCTTCGTCCGCGGCTTCTGCGGCGGCTTGGCCCCGATGCCGCCGACGCGAAGCACGCGCCCATCCGGGAGGTAGGCGGCGAAGCCATCTCCACCGCGAGGTCGAACGACTTTGGGGCCTCGTACGCTGGCCGCTCCGGGAGGCAGGGATCTCGAGATGAAAGCCATGGCGAGTATTGGGATTCTCCGTTTGACGAGGCCGGTTGTTTCCGGCCCCGACGGAACGCGAAGCCCCTGCTCACCCGGAGTTGATGGGCAGCCTCAAGTGGCTGAAACATCGATGGTTTGGTCCTGCGGATCAGCCCACGGCCCAGCCCAGAACCCTCGAAAAGGCACGCGGCGAACGGGAGAGGATGCGGATCACCGGGCGACGCAGCGCGGGCCTTCGCGCCAGGGGCTACCCCCAGCACTGCGCAGACTACGAACCAGATGACTCCAAGGCACGTTTCGATTCGAAGACGACGCACCGCAAAGGGTGCCGAGAACGCTGCTCCCGTTTAGTTCTTCGCTGCCCATTCAATGGCGCCGGCCAGGTGAGAACGAAACGCTGGGGCCGCGTAGCTCTCGGACATGTGCCCAAGTGCCGTAAAAAATGATCGCCCTTTGTCGATTTGCTTCGTCCAAGCGATTGGGTGATCGGCCCCCATGTCGCCGCCAGAGTAGGTTTGTTCGTCGACCGCCAAGAGAACCGTCGAACCGGCACGTGGGTTCTGACGAAAGTTGTACCACTCCTCCGTCCACTTCCATTCGCTGCCCAAGTGAGCGGTGGATGGATGTTCGGTGTCTTCCACCCGAAGGGTCGCTTGCACGGGGAACGGAGGGTGGCTCTTGAACTGCGCGCCGACGAGCTCGAGATAAAACGGCCAGTCGTACTCGGTGTCCGCTGCGGAATGCACGCCGACGAACCCGCCGCCGCGGCGGACGAACGTTTCCACTGCGGCTTCGCGCTCGGCGCTCAGCACGTCGCCACTCGTGCATAAGAAGATCAGAACATCGGTGCCCTCGAGGTGCGCCGCGAGCTCTTCTTCTGATTCGGTCAGAAGCAGCGACCACCCGCGTTCGACCGCGAGGTCGCTCATCAGCTGTCGGCCTTCGACGATCGAACCGTGCCTGTACCCGAGCGTGCGCGTGAAGACCAACGCGCTCAAGGCGCCGCCGCCGTCGATGGTTTCATCGGGTGGTGAGGGCACACGACAACCCGCCAACGACACAGCAAAAGTTATGGCGAGCAACAACTGACGCATCGCTCGACCTTAGTCTAAGGCCACCGCCGTTCAGATAGGCGCGCACGTCTCGAAGTGAGTCGGGTTCGGTCGCTTGAGGGTGTTCTCACGCTACCTCGTTACCGAGCGCGTCATTCACGCTCGTCGCAAACGGTTCTAGTTCTGCTGACAGACGTAGAGAGGCGCGCGCGCCACCTTCTTCCGCAGGCTCACCCGGATCTCGGCAGGGGACGGTTCGGGGAGGAAACGCCGGGCGCCCGTCGTTCGCCATCTCGGCCAGAATCTCGACTTTGGGCCTGCGGATCAGCCCACGGCCCAGCCCAGAATCCTCGAAAAGGCGCGCGGCGAATGGGAGAGGGCGCGGATCACCGGACGGCGCAGCGCGGGCCTTCGCGCCAGAGCGAGCATGGCCCGGGTGAGCCAGGCGTATTTTCGAAACGTCCGGGCGAAGGCGCGCTCGTAAGACGCCAGCGCCGCCGCGCCCGCGCCGGCCTCCAGCGCCTGCGGCAGCGCCTCGCCCAGCGCCCGCGCGCAGGTGAAGGCGAGCGACAGCCCTTCGCCGGTGATGGCGTCGACATAGCCGGCGGCGTCGCCCACCAGCGCCACGCGGGGCGCGACCACCCGCTTCGCGCGGCGGAACAAGGGGCCGGCGCCGCGCGGGGTCGAGTCGCTCGGCGCGCCTTGGAGCTCGGCCGCCAACCGGGGGAAGCGCAAGAGCAGGGCGCCGATATCGGGTTGGGCCAGGCGGTCTTTTTCCCAGAGGAAGGCGACCCCGACCCGCGCGTCGCCCACCGGCGTCACGTACGCCTCGACGCCGTCGGTCAGGTGCACTTCGACCCAGCGCGTCCACGGCGCGCGCCGGAAGTGTTGGCGCAGCCCGTAGCGCTTGAGCGGGACTTCGGGGCCCTCGAGGTGCGCGAGCGCGCGAACGCGCGAGGCGAGCCCGTCGGCCCCCACCAGGAACCGCGCGTGCAACACGCCTTCGGTGGTCGAGAGCGCTACGCCGTCGTCGTGCACGCGAAAGCCCAGGAGCGCGCGGCCCTCCTCGAGCTGCGCGCCGTGCTGCACCGCCGCGCGCCGCAGCGCGTGGATCAACGCGAGGCGGCGAACGCCCAAGCCGCCGTCGCCCGGCAGCCTCCCTTCCGCGCTCACCCCGTCCTCTTGCCAGTAGCGAATGCCTTCGATGCGGCTCGAGTCGGCTGGGCCCAAGTGCTCGAGCGCGCCGAACGCCTCGAGCGCGCGCAGCCCCGGCGGCATCAGCCCTTCACCGCACGCCTTGTCGAGCGGTCCCTGGCGCCGCTCCAGCACGACGGCCCGCAGGCCCCGCCTCGCCACCTCGATGGCGGTGGCCAGCCCGGCCGGACCACCCCCGACGATGGCCACGTCGACGGGCTTCACCCCCGCGGCTCCCGCGCCCGCACGCACGTCAGCGTCCCGCCCAGGAAGCGCAGCGCGGACGACTGCCGCCGGAGCTTTCCGCTCGAGGTGCGCAGGAGCGCGCCGGGCGCGAGCAGGCCGATGGTGTGCGGCCGAACGCCGGTGCGCTCGAGCACCGCGGCGTCGATGCGGTCGCGCAGGCTTCGCTGGCTCGCCTCGTCGAGCTCACCCACGTCGCACTCGGCGAGGATCAGCAGCGCCTCCGCGCTCCCTTGAGGTGGGACGAACCCGGCCGCGACCACGGCCCCGGCGCGCAGCCCGCTCAGCGCGGCCACGGCCGCTTCGAACGTCTCGGGCGCGTGGTTCGCGCCACGCACGATGACCACGTCCTTCGCGCGGCCGCACACGAACAGCTCGCCGCCTTCGACGAAGCCCAAGTCCCCCGTGTCGAGCCAGCCGCCCTGCAGCACCCGCGCGGTCGCCTCGTCGCGCTGCCAGTATCCGCGCATGACCGACGGGCCGCGCGCGACGATTCGCCCGACGCGCCGCTCCGCGAGCGCCTGGCCCGCTTCGTCCCGCACCTCCACCTCGAACCCCGGCGCGGGCGGCCCGACCGAGACGAGCTCGTGCTCGCCGTCCTCCACCACGCCGCGCGCGTGCAACGCCGACAGCGAGACCCTCCGCGCGCGCAGCGGTCCATCGGGCCGACTGAGCGTGACCGCGAGCGCCGCCTCGGACAGCCCGTAGACCGGCCGCAGCGCATCGGCGCGGAGACCGCACCCGGCGAAGCGGTCGCAGAAGGCGCGCGCGACGCTCGCGACCACCGGCTCGGCCCCGCTCAGCGCGAGCCGCCAGGACGACAAGTCGAGCGCCGCGAGCGCCTCGGGCTTCACCCGCTGGAGCACATGCGCGTAGGCGAAGTTGGGCGCCGCGCAGATGGTCGCCCGGTGCCGCGAGATGCACTCGAGCCACAGGCCGGGGCGCAGGAGGAACGTCTCGGGCGAGAGCAACACGAGCGGGCCCGGGTAATAGACGGCGAGCAGCAGACAGCCGACCAGCCCCATGTCGTGGTACAGCGGCAGCCACGAGACGCCCAGGTGAGGACCGGGGCCGCTCGCGTCGACGTAGGCGCGCAGCGCCTGGCATTGGCTGAGCAGCTGGCGGTGCGTCAGCGCCACCGGCTTGGGGCCCGACGTCGAACCGGAAGAGAACTGAATCAGCGCCACGTCGTCGGGCGAGGCGGGGGGCAGGGACGTCGGCGCGGCGTCGCGCCACTCGGCCGACAGCACGGGCCGGTCGACCGCGGGCGCGAGGAGCGGGCGGCTCCTCTCGTCGGCGATGAGGCAGGCGGCGTCCACCGCCTCGAGCATCCGCCGCGTCGACGCCAGGTGCTCGTCGAGCCGGCCCAGCCGCTGTGGCGGGTAGAGCGGCACCGGAATCGCTCCAACCATCAGCGCGCCGAAGTAAGCGGCCACGAAGTCGGGCGAGGTGGGAAGGGCGATCGCCACGCGCGCGCCGGGCGTCACGCCGCGGTCTGCGAGCATCCGGGCCGCGCCGAGCGCCCGCGCCCGAAGCGCCGCGTACGAGAAGGGCGTCTCCTGGCCTTTCGAGTCGACGAAGGTGATGCCGTGGCCCGAATCGACCGCGCGCGCGAACGCCGCCCCCCAGTCGCTCACCGCGAGCGGTCCGAGCGGCGCGCCTCGCAGCGTGACGCCCACCGGACGACTCACGGGGACCGCCGCGCGATGAGGGCGGCGAGCTCCTCCACCGTGGTGATCCGCAGGGCCTCTTCGTCCGAGAGCGTCACGCGGAAGTGGTCCTCCAGCGCCACGGCGAGCATGGTCATCGTCATCGAGTCGAGCCCCAGGTCCTTCACCAGCTCGTCGCTCGGCGCGATGGCGCGCTCCAGGCCGACCTCGCTCTGAGCGAGGCGGCGGATCTCCTCCAGCACCTGGCTCGGATCAGCGGCCACGGCCCACCTTCCAGGCCCGCATTTCGAATGCGCGCTGGTACGCCGGCCCGAGCGCGGCCTCTTCGGCGCGAATGCGCACCCACAAGAGCGCCGCGTTCGCCAGCGTGAAGGCGATGGCGGTCAGGTACGCGCCGTGGATGAGCGGCACGCAGCACAGCTCCACCCCCACCGCGAGGTAGTTGGGGTGCCGGATGAA
>CAZEDU010000179.1:6039-6750 GCA_964511185.1 uncultured Myxococcaceae bacterium
TAAGGGCCCGTGGTGATCGGCTCGGCTCCCGGCAGCACGATGACGCGCGTGTTCCACCGCTCCCCCAGCGTGGCGATGGCCCAGTAGCGCAGCGCCTGCGCGAGCAGCGCGGCGAACAACGCGGCGACGCCCAGCGCGCCCGGGAAGGGCCGGTCGAAGACGAGCACCTCGAGCGCGCACGCGAAGAAGAACGCGGTGTGGAGCGCCGCCATGACGCGGTAGTGGCGCTGGCCCACTTCGACGCCGCCGCGCGCGAGCACGGCCTTCGCGTTCCTGCGCGAGAGCCACAGCTCGAACACCCGCTCGAGCGCGAGCAGGGCCAGGAAGACGAAGTAGGTCACCATTGCAGGAGCACCAGCTCGGAGCAGAAGCCCGGTCCCATCGCGAGCAGCACGCCGTACTCGCCCGGCCGGGCGGCCCGGCTCTCCAGCAGCTCGCTGAGCACGAAGAGCACCGAGGCGGAGGACAGGTTCCCGTTTCGGGAGAGCGACCGCCAGGAGCGCTCCAGCGCGCCCGGGGGGAGCTCGAGCGCCGCCTCGAAGGCCTGAAGCACCTTGGGGCCGCCGGTGTGCGCGATCCAGTGCCGAATCCGGCCGCGGTCGAGCCCGTGCTGGGAGAGGAAGCCGTCGACGTCGCCTCGAATCCGCTCGGTGACCAGGTGCGGCACCTTCGGGGAGAGCACCACCTTGAAGCCGGAGTCGACGATGTCCC
>CAZEDU010000180.1:0-6749 GCA_964511185.1 uncultured Myxococcaceae bacterium
GCTGCACCTGTACCCCAAGCTCAAGGCGCTCGACCCCAGCGCGGCCAAGAACCAGGTGGTGGCGGTCACCGATCCCGTCAAGGGCGCGTTGCGGCAGATCGCGCAGGAGGAGGGCTGGCGGACGTTGCCGGTGCCTCCAGCGGTCGGGGGGCGCTTCTCGGTGCTCACCGCGGTGGGCTTGCTGCCGGCCGCGGCCGCCGGCATCGACGTCCCCGCGCTGCTGTCGGGCGCGGCGGAGATGGCCAAGCGTTGCGAGCAGCCCGACCCGTTCAAGAACCCGGCGTACCTCCTGGCGGCGGCGCTGTATTGGTTCGACACGGTGAAGGGCCGGCGCGTGCACGTGCTGATGCCGTACGCCGACGCGCTCCGCGAGACGGCCGACTGGTTCGTGCAGCTGTGGGCCGAGAGCTTGGGGAAGAAGCTCGCCGATGGCTCCTCGGTCGGGCCGACGCCCGTCCGCGCGGTCGGCGCCACGGACCAGCACTCCCTGTTGCAGCTGTTGATGGAAGGACCTCAGGACAAGGTGACGGTGTTCATCGCCGTCGATTCTCCGAGGAGCGATCTGCCGATCCCGGCGGGCTGGTCCCACCCGGACGTCGGCTACCTGAGCGGCCACACCCTGCACGCGCTGCTGTCCGCGGAGCAGCGGGCCACGGCGGCGGCGCTGGCAGCGAACGGGCGACCGTCGATCACCCTGCGCCTGCCGGCCCTGAACGCGCACACGATGGGCGAGCTGATGATGCTGCTGGAGGTGGCGACCGCGTTCGCCGGGCCGCTGTACGGCGTGGACCCGTTCGATCAACCGGGAGTCGAAGCTGGCAAGCGGTACGCGTGTGGGCTGTTGGGCCGCCCCGGCTACGAGGCCGACAAGGCCGAGCTGGATCGGCGTCCGCCGCCGCGGCCGGAGTGGGTGCTGGCCTGAAACTCCCGGCGAAAAGAGGGCGGTGCTAGCCTTTTTCGCGAGCCATGGCGAAGGTCAAGACCGTCATCACGGAGATCTCGAAGATCTCCGATCACCCCATCGCGCGCGGCGCCGCGCTCCTCGTCATCCACGGCGCGGAGCTGGGCCGCAAGTACGACCTGGTCAAGGAGGAGACGAGCATCGGCCGCTCGTCGAAGTGCGACATCCAGGTCGACCAGGAGTGGGTGAGCCGCAACCACTGCCGCGTCCTCAGCCGGGAGGGCGAGGTGACGCTCGAGGACCTCGGGTCGACCAACGGCACGCTGGTCAACGACGCGCGCGTTCGCCGCATCACCAAGCTCAAGAACGGCGACCTGGTGAAGGTCGGCCGGACGATCTTCAAGTTCGTCGCCAGCGGCAACATCGAGGGCGCGTACCACGACGAGATCTATCGGCTGACCACCATCGACGGGCTCACGCAGGTCTTCAATCGGCGCTACTTCGAGGAGACGCTGGAGCGGGAGATCGCCCGCTGCCACCGCTACGAGCGCGAGATGGCGCTCATCTTGATCGACATCGACCACTTCAAGCAGGTGAACGACCGGTTCGGCCACCTCGCGGGCGACCACATCCTGAAGGGGCTGGCGAAGCTGATCCAGCTGCAGATCCGGCGCGCCGACGTCTTCGCGCGCTACGGCGGTGAGGAGTTCGCGATCCTGCTGCCGGAGGTGAACGCCAAGGGCGCCATGCTCACCGCGGAGAAGACGCGCAAGCTCGTGGAGCGGACGGAGTTCCGCTTCGATCGCAAGAAGATCCCGATCACGATCTCGCTCGGCGTCGCCGCGCTGACCCCGCGCGTGAAGGACGCCGCCGGCATGATCAAGGCGGCCGACGCCAGGCTCTACGAGGCGAAGCAGGGCGGCCGCAACCGCTGCGCCTGAGGCTTCAGCGAAAGACCGACGTGCGCTGCTCGAGCGTCGCCGAGAGCATCGCTTGAATCGACTCGCGGGTGCGCTCGGTGAAGCGCGCGATCTCGGGCAGGTCGTCCTCGCCGCGCGCCGCCGATGGGCGGAACGGCTCGTCGAAGCGAATGGTCCACCGCGCGGGCAGCGGCAGCGGGCCCAAGGGCGTGACCGGCACGTACGGCAGGCCGAGCCAGCGCCCCGGCAGCTTGGCCAGGAGAGGGAGCGACTCCTCCGCGCCGATGACGGCGGCGGGGATGATCGGCACGCCCATGCGGATCGCGAGCTTCACGAAGCCGCCCCGCCCGAACCGCTTGAGCTGATAGCGCTGCTGGAAGGGCTTGCCGATGCCGTGAATGCCTTCCGGGAAGACGATGACGGGCCGCCCTTCGTCGAGGAGCCGCTGCGCGTTCTCAGGCGAGGCGCGGATGGCGCCCAGGCGGTTGAGCAGCGTGCCGACGAAGGGCGCGTAGAAGACCTGATCTTCGACGAGCCAGCGCGGCTCTTCCAGGTCGGGGCGCTCGCGGCGGATCGCGGTGTGCAGCATCGGCCCGTCAATGGGGAGGGCGCCGGAGTGGTTGGCGACGATGAGGCAGGGCCCGCGGGGGAGCCGCTCGATGCCTTGCACCGTGACGCGCCAGTACTTCGAGTAGAGGAAGTCGGCCAAGGGAGAGAGCGCGCGGCTCAGCTCCTGATCCTTCCCGTACACGTCGAGATCCAAGCCGCCGAAGAGTCCCACTGCCTGCGCCACCACGCGCGCGAGCCCGAGCGCGGAGTCGGCCACCGGGCGCGCCGACAGCGGCGCGGGCTCTGGCCGTTCGGGCCTGGAGGTCATCGTGCCGGCCGCGCGGAGCGGGATGGGCACGGCGGCCGCGTCGGGCGAGGCCGGGTGCGCGATCGGGGTCTTCTCGTCGAGCACCGCCATCAGCTCCGGCGAGGCGGGGTGCGGGGTTGCCTGGGCGTCGGTCAGATCCGCCACCAGCTCGGGAGAGGCGGGGTGCGCTTGGGGCGCGGGGGGCTTCGCCGCGGCGGTCTTGGACGCGCGCGCCTTGCGCGTGGGCTGGGTGGCCGGCGGCGTGGCCGGTTCCTCCTTCGGGGCGACGCGCGGCGCCGCGCCGCGGGCGAAGGGATCATTGCCGAGCACGCCTTTGGCCATGATCAGAGTCCTTTCATCGTGGCCGCCGCTTGTTCGCAGGGCAGCCGGGGAGTGAAGTCGAGCTCTTCGCGGGCGCGCCGACCATCGGCCACCCAGCTGTACTTCAGATAATCGAGCAGGGCCGCCGGCACAGACGAGACGCCCAGCGCCTCGAGCCCTTGAATGAACGCCCGGGCCACAGGCCCAGGGAGCGGCAGCGCCGCGCCGCCGGACGCGCGCACCAGGCCGGTCAGCGAGATGACGTCGTCGGCGACGACGTTGAACGTGCCGGTGGCGCGGGCGTGGAGCGCCTGGTGCAAGGCCGACACCGCGTCGTCTTGGTGAATCACCTGCCACAGCGGGTCGAACCCCAGCAGCACCGGCACCAGGCGCGTGCGCAGCAAGCGGGTGACCGGGTTGTTCACTTGAGGTCCGACGATGGGGGCGAAGCGAAGCACCACCACCTCGGTCTCGGGCTGGGCCCGCTTGAAGTCCTCGAGCTGGCGCTCGACCTCGACCTTGTCGTGAATGAAGCGGCTCTCGGAGCGGACGAGCGGCGCCTCCTCGCGCAGGAGCGCCGCGGCGTTCGGCCGCGCGCCGTAGAGGGCCGTCATCGACGGAAGCACCAGCCGCTTCACCTTGGCGGCGGCGACCGCGCTCAACACGTGCAGCGAGCCGATGACCTCGAGCTCGTGCGCGAAGTTCGCGTCGTGCACGCGGCCGTACATGAAGGCGAGGTGGAAGATCGCATCGGCGCCGGCGAGCAGCGGCTCGAGCGACTTGTCGGCGCCGGGCTGCGACAGGTCGACGCGGCGGAAGGTGATCTTCCCGCCCTGCTGGCTCGGGGTGGCGGTGTCGATGGCGATCACCTCCCCCACGGCTGAGTCAGCGTCCAGCCGCGGCAAGAGCAGCGAGCCCAAGTCGCCGCTGGCGCCGGTCACCACCACTTTGAGCTTGACGCGGGGAGAGGTCGACATCGCGCGGGTTGATTACCCGAAAAGCGCGCGCCTTGTCAGCTGGAGCGCCCCACTCTTAAGGTCGCGCCAGCCGCATGGGCCACGTCGCGCTCCTCAGCGAAGATCTGATCAACAAGATCGCCGCCGGCGAAGTGGTCGAGCGCCCGGCGTCGGTGGTCAAGGAGCTGGTGGAGAACGCGCTCGACGCCGGGGCGACGAACGTGCGGGTGGTGGCGCGGGGCGGCGGGCTCGAGCTCCTCTCGGTGGCCGACGACGCGGCCGGGATGTCGCGCGAAGACGCGGTGCTCGCGCTCAAGCGGCACGCGACGAGCAAGCTGAGGACGCTCGACGACCTGTTTCAGATCAGGACCATGGGGTTTCGCGGCGAAGCGCTGCCGGCCATCGCCGCGGTCTCTCGCTTCGTGCTCACCACAAGCGAGCGCGGCGCGGCGAGCGGCACGCGCCTCAAGGTCGAAGGCGGGGAGGAGCCGCTCATCGAAGAGGCGCCGGCGAGCGGCGGGACCCTGGTCGAGGTGGCCGACCTGTTCTTCAACACGCCCGCGCGCCGCAAGTTCATGCGCCGCGCGCAGACCGAGCTCCAGCACCTGGAGGAGGCGGTCCTTCGCGTGGCGCTCGCGCGCCCCGACGTGGGTTTCTTTCTCGAGCACGAAGGGCGCGCGCTCCTGTCGAGCCCTCCGTGCGGCGACGACCCCCGCGAGCGCATCGCCGCCGCGCTCGGGGCGGACGTCCACAAGCACCTCCAGCCGGTCGACGAGCAGCGCCTGGGCATTCGGGTGACGGGCTTCGTGGCCTCGCCCGAGTTCACCCTGCCCACCGCGCGGGGCATCTACGCGCTGGTCAACCGCCGCTACGTCCGCGATCGCGGGCTGATCCACGCCATTCAGCGGGGCTTCGGCGACGCGCTCCCGCCCGGGCGCCAGCCCATCGCCGTGCTCTTCATCGAGCTCGACCCGCGCGCGGTCGACGTCAACGTGCACCCCCAGAAGCTCGAGGTGCGCTTCGCCGATGGCCGAGGGCTGTACGACGTCATCGTCGCGGGCGTGAGCCGCGCGCTCAAGGCGGCGCCCTGGATGACGCCCGCGGAGCGCCCCGAGCAGCCCTTGGCGCAGGCGCACTACGCGGACGCGGTCGCCCGCTACCTGGAGCGCGCCCAGCCGATGCTCTTCGCCGAGCCCACGCCCGCGCTGCCGGACGCGCCCAAGCTGGGGTTCGGCACCGCCCGTCCCGGGCTGAACGAGTCGCCGCCGCCCGGCTACTTTCGAGCGCTTCGCTTCTTGGGGGCGCTCGGGCGAAGGCTGCTCGTGTGCGAAGGGGCGGGGGGCACGCTGGTCGTGCTCGACCCCCACGCCGCGTGGGAGCGGGTCCGGCTGACCGAGCTGCACCGCGCCTTGCGGGACGGCGCCAGGCAGGCGTCCCAGGGCTTTCTGTTCTCGGCTTCGGTGGAGCTGTCCGACCCGGTGCGTGGGGCGCTCGCCGAGCAGCAGCCGGCGCTCGCGCGGCTGGGCATCGCCCTTTCGCCTTTCGGTGGGGACGCGCTGTCCATCGAGGCATTTCCTTCGATGCTCGCCGGGGCCGACTACCGGCAGGTGCTGATCGAGCTCTCGGCGCTCCTGCCGAAGGGGGACGGCGCGCTGCCCGCCGAGACGCTCGCGTCCGCGCTGGCGGTGCTGGCCTGCCACGCCGCCGAGGTGGAGCCGGTCGCCTCCAGCCACGAAGAGACGAGGCGCTTGTTCGACGCGCTGGAGGCCGCCGACTTCGCGCTGGCGGCGTCGCACGCCCGCGTGGTGGTGCGGGAGCTCCCGCTGCTCGAGCTGCTGGGGAGATGATTCGTTGACCTGCGGGGAGCGGGTGCTACCGTTCGATCCCAACATGTCGCGTGGAGGGGCCGATGCGGGGTGTCATCACCGGTCGCGACGTCCTGTCGAACCTGGGGCTCATTTGGCGCGAGTTCGGCCTGCGCTGCGCGATCAAGTGCGTTTGGGTTTGCCTCCACCGGCGCGACACGACCTTCCTGTCCGTGGCCTTCGAGAAGACGGAGCACAGCGATGAACGACGAAGCTGATCGTCCCGCCCACGCGTTGTCGTTGCCCGCTCAGCCGCAGGCGATGGTGCCGGCGGGCTACGCCGAGAAGGCGATGGCGTCGCTGATGCAGCTCCACTCGGAGCTGATGGACGAGAAGGAGCGGCGGGTCGACCTCTACCGACGCCTGATGGATCGCGAGCAGGCGCTCGCCGAGCTGCGCATGTACGTGAAGCTCTTGGAGGAGAAGCTGGGCAAGGGCTCTCCGGTGGCCACCCCGACCGGGGCGCGCACCCCGCCGCGCCCGCCGCCTGGCCCGGTGGAGCGTCCGCTCTGGAGGGCCGAGCGCGTCGACGCGGCGGCGGAGGCCACGGTCGAAGCGCCGCTGCCAGCGCCGATTCCCATCGAGCGGGCGACGCGCAGCGCGGCCCCTCCGAAGCCCCCGCAACCGCCCAAAGCTTCGACCGCGGCCGGCGCGCGCCGTTCGCCGCTCCCGACCGACGGCTGGAAGACCTGGTGACGTTCCTCGCGCGGTGGGGCTTCCTCGCGCTCGCGCTGCTGGGCGGGTGGGTGCACGCGCAAAACGAGCCGCTCGAGGGCGCCGGGCGCATCGGCATCTTGCCCGGCGTCCGCCAGACACCGAACGACCACTTCTACGGCAAGGCCGCCGAGGCTGGGTACCCGCGCGCCGCCGCGGCGTTCGGGGGCGTTAGTCATAGCGGCGTTATCCCACGAAATGAGGCCCTATGCAAGC
>CAZEDU010000181.1:0-6672 GCA_964511185.1 uncultured Myxococcaceae bacterium
GACGACGACCTTGTCGACGTCGTGGAACGTCGGGCTGCGGTACTCGACGGGCGCGGCGTGCTGATCGACCACCGTGAAGCCGCCGGGCGTGAGCGGCGCGCGCGGCGCGTAGCCGGGCAGCGCGAACGCGGTGGCGGCGCGGTTGTAGCCGCAGCCGGTAGCGAGCCCCGCGAGCGCGACGATGAGCCAGCGCGCGCGCATCAGAGCGGGTTCACCTCGGCGAGCTGCGAGGGCGAGACCTCGCCCGGCGCCGATGAGACGGGGTTGCTGGTCGCGGCGATGCCGGTGACGCGCGTGCAGTACGAGCCGTAGATGCCCAACACCGAGAACACCTTCGAGTCGACCCTCACGTCGTAGAGCGCGGTGGTGCCCGAGCGTTGCTTCATCGCCGCCTGCGCCGCGGCCTCGTAGCCCGAGTCTCCGTAAGCGGCGAGCCCGAGGATGTTGGTCGCGCACGACTCTCCCTCCACCGGCCCCAGCGTGGTGAGGCTGGTCACCTCGGCAGGCGTGGCGGCGCGCCATTGGTAGGGCACCGCGACGTTCGTGTAGAGGAAGCCCACCGGTCCGACGCCGGCGCACCCCGCGGCGAGCAACGACAAGCCGAAAAGTCCCAGAAGGTTTCTCATCGAAGCGCCCCTTCAGGCCCAACATCGCCTGTTCCATCCGGGTTGCACAGCCTCATCTTTTTCAGCCCTCGCCTCGGCCGCCGGTGCCGTCCGCGCGCGAAGGCAGCGCCGGGCTCGGCAGGCCCACCGACGACACCACCGACGACGCGCCGACCAGCTGCCGCATCAGCTCGCTGCCCTCGCCCGCGGGCAAGAGCGTGAGCTTCGCGCTCGAGTCGAGCAGCCGCTGAATCTCCAGCAGCTCGAACATCGCCTCGGCGACCTCCTTGTCCGAGGTGATCTTCTGCAGCGCCGCGCCGACGATCTGCGGCCGGAGCGCCGCGGCCTTGGCGAACTCGACCGCCGCCTGCCGCTCGGCGGTGCGCGTGATGATGCTCACCTGGTTGGCGCCTTCCTGCCGAATCGCCGAGGTCACCTGCCGCAGGCGGTTGACGACCTTCTCTTCGATCTGCCGAATCATGCCCACGTCGCGGAAGTGCACCTTGCGGATGTAGACCGAGCCCAGCCGGTAACCCCACGCGCTCGACGCGGGCGACACCTCGGAGCGCACCGTGCGGCTCATCGCGTGGCGGTTCTCCAGCATGTCGGCGAGCTTCATGTTCGAGAGGCTGCGGACGGCGGCGTTGCTCACGTTGGCCGAGAGCGAGCCGCGCGGGTCGGCGTTCTCGAAGAGGAACTTCACCGGATCCTGCACCGCCATCTCGTACCAGATGCCGATGCCCATCGGCGCGCCCTCTTCCGAGTTGACCGCCTGGCTGCGCAGGTACTGCTGGTCGATGCGCTTGTCGACGACGTGGCGCCGGCCGAGCCAGCTCACGAAGAAGGCGCGCCAGCCCATCTTCGCCCACAAGAAGTTGATGCCCGGCTCTTCGAGCACCGCGACGACGTTGCCGAAGAAGACGTAGACGTGCGCGGTGCGCTCCCTGACGATGGTGTAGAGGCCGAACAGCCGCGCCAGCCCCAACACCACCGGGACCGCGACGGCGGCGCCGACGAACCCGGCGATGGCTCCGATCAACGTCATCATGGCTTCACCCCCAAGAGCACCTGCTGCGCCTTCGCGTAGAGCCCCAGCCGCATGTTGCGTAAGTAAGCCCCGAGCACGTTCGGCCCGCTCCGCTTCAAGGTCGACAGCTGCTCGGAGACCGCGACGAGCGGCTCGACCTCGGCTTGCGCCTTGAGCGTTTCGATCTCCACCGCGCGGCGGCTCTGGACGATCTTCTGATCCGCCGCCGCCGAAGCGAGGCTGATCTCCGAGGCGACCTGGTTGTGCGCGGTGTTGATGGCCGCGAGCGCCGACTCGACCTCGTGCGAGGCGTCGATGCCGGTGATGAGCGACGCGTCGAGCACCACGCCGTAGCGGGCCGCGCTGGCCCGGCACTCGCGCACCATGTGCTCGTTGAGCACGCGCAGGTTCTTTCGGAGGTCGTTGATCGACACGCCGGCCGCGCCTTGCGCCTCGACCGAGATGGGGCTGTCGGTGAGCTCCAGCGCGGGCGGCGCCTCGAAGCTCGCGATGCGCTCGCGCAGGATGGAGATGAAGTAGCCCATCACGTGCACGATGGGCCGCTTCACGCCGAAGAGGAACGCGTAGAGGTTCTGCTCCGAGACGCGGTAGCGGATCTGCCCGGTGAGGCCGACGTTGAGCTGATCCTTCGTGACCGCCTCGAGCACCGTCCCGCCGTGGTTCGCCTCGGGCGTCTCCGGGTCGAACGCCATGTTCAAGGTCTCGGTGGCGACGGAGACCTTGAGGATCCGCTCCCACGGCCACTTGAAGTACGGACCGCCCGGGCCGATGACCTTGAGCTGCGGGTAGGCGTAGCGGTCCTCGTCCTCCTTCACCAACCCCTCGCTCACGGGCCCGGACTGCGTGGAGGCGGTGGGCGAGAGCCGCTCGGCGCGCCCGAACCGGAGCTTCACGGCGCGCTGGTTCTGATCCACCGTATAGAAGCCGGTGAGGACACACCGAACGATGAACCAACCCACTGCGCCGAAGAAGAGGCCGGTGACCAGCGAGCTTGAATCGAAGAAGTCCACGACTTGCCCCCTTGTGACGGTGCGCTGAAGCGGAACGGAAGGACATAAGCGAGTGGCCCCACGAAGCAAGCATTCCGTGCGCACCATCGTGGTGGGGGACGTGCACGGCTGCATCGACGAGCTCGATGCGCTGCTCCAGAAGCTCGCCCTCTCGCGCGAGGACCGGCTGATTCTCGCCGGCGACTTGGTGGCGAAGGGCCCGGACTCGGCGGCGGTGGTGGAGCGGGCCATCGAGCGGGGGGCGCTCGCCGTGCGCGGCAACCACGACGAGCACGTGCTGCGCTGGTACCGGGCGCCAGGCGACGAGCGCGACGCGCGCGCGGCGAAGATGAAGCGCGCGCACCTGTCGGTGGTGGAGTCGCTCGAGGCGCGGCACTGGCAATACCTGGCGGCGCTGCCGACCTGGCTCCGCTTCGACGAGCACACGCTGCTCGTGGTGCACGCCGGGCTGATGCCGGGTGTGCCGCTCGAGCAGCAGCGGGAAGAGGACCTGCTCCACCTGCGCAGCATCCAGCCCGACGGGAGCGCGGGCTGGCGCGCGCACGACGGCGTGCCGTGGGCGAGCACCTGGCGCGGCCCGGAGCACGTGGTGTTCGGGCACGACGCCATCCGCGGGCTGCAGCTCTACCCGCGCGCCATCGGGCTGGACACCGGCTGCGTGTACGGGCGGGAGCTGACGGCCGTGGTGTTCCCGACGCTCGAGCGCTTGTCGGTGCCGGCCAAGCGGCAGTACGCGCCCATCGACGAGGCGACGGCTTCGGGTGCTCGCTCCAAAACAGTCTGCTAAGAGCCCGCGCCGATGCTGCGGCTGATCCTCATCGCCTCGCTCGCGCTGACGCTGTCGGCGCGCGCCGAGGACCTGACGCTCTACACCGCGCTCGACACGATGGAGGCGCAGATCTACCTCGACGCCTTCCAGGCCGACTCGGGCCTGTCGGTGCGCTGGGTGCGGCTGTCTGCGGGCGAGGTGCTCACCCGCGTGCGCGCCGAGCGCGGCAGGCCGCAGGCGTCGGTCTGGTTCGGCGGGCCGTCGCTCGACTTCATGAGCGCCGCGCGAGAAGGGCTGCTCGCGCCGTACACGCCGACGACGTACGACCGCTTCCCCGCCGATGCGAAAGATCCCGAAGGCCGCTGGCACGGCTTCTACCTGGGGCTCATCGGCTTCGCCTCCAACCCCAACGTCCTCGGCCGCCGCGGCGCCGCGCCGCCGACGTCGTGGGCCGCGCTCTTGGATCCCAAGATGAAGGGCGAGGTGACGCTCGCCTACGCGTACACCTCGGGCACCGCGTACACGGTCATCGCGTCGCTGGTGCAGCTGTTCGGCGAGGCGCGCGCGCTCGCGTACCTGCGGGCGCTCGACGGCCAGGTGCACCACTACAACCGCTCGGGCTCCGCCTGTGTGACGCAGGTCGGGCTGGGCGAGGCCGGCACCTGCGTCGCGTTCAGCCACGACGTGCTCTCCAAAGGCGTGAAGAAGGGCTACCCGGTGGTGCTCACCTTTCCGAGCGAAGGCACCGGGTACGAAGTGGGCGCGCTGGCGCTCCTGCGCGGCGGGCCTCAACCCGAGGCGGCGCGCCGCTTCATCGACTGGGCGTTGTCGGCGCGGGCGCAGGCGCTCTTGTCGAAGTGGAACCGGCTGCCGATTCGCGACGACGTCGAGGTGGCGGCGGGCATCCCCAAGGCGTCGGACGTGAAGCGCATTCCCTTCGACCCGGTGCGCGCGGCCGCCGACCGCCGCCGGCTGGTCGACGCCTGGCGGGAAGAGACCGGTCAATGAGCGGGAGACGGGAAAAGCGGGGACAGTCCCCGTGGGGGACAGTCCCCAGTGTCTTGCAGCGGGAGCCGGTCGTCGCGCTCGCCGCGCTCGTCGTCTTCGCGCTCTTGGGATTGTTCGTCGTCTTCCCGCTCGCACAGGTGCTCGTCACCTGCGTGGTCGACGAGCACGGCCGGCTCACCTTCGAGCACTTCGCGCGCGTGGTGACCCGCTGGCACTTCGTGCGGCCCATCCTCAACACCATCGGCCTGGGCGTCGCCGTCGCCGCCGCGGGCACCGCCTTGGGCTTCGTGCTCGCGCTCGCGGTGGTGCGCGCGCGCGTGCCGATGAGCGGCTTCATCCGGCGCGTGGCCACGCTGCCCATCATCGCCCCGCCCTTCGTGGTCGCGCTGGCCGCCATCCTCCTCTTCGGCCGCAACGGGTTGATCACGCGCGACGTGTTCCTCGAGCGGCTCGGCATCGACCTCTACGCGCACGGCTTCGACATCTACGGCTTCGGCGGGCTCCTGTTGGTCCAGACGCTCTCGTACTTCCCCACGGCGTTTCTGCTGCTCAGCGGCGTGCTCGCCGCCATCGACCCGTCAATGGAAGAGGCGGCGATGAGCCTGGGCGCGGGCCGCGTGAAGACCTTCTTCCAGGTGACCTTCCCGCTCGCGCTGCCCGGCGTGCTCTCGTCCTTCCTGCTCATCTTCATCGAGTCGCTCGCCGACTTCGGCAACCCGCTCATCCTGGGCGGGCGCTTCAACGTGCTCTCGGTGCAGGCGTATCTGCAGATCACCGGCAACGATGATCAGGCCGGCGGCTCGGCGCTCGCGCTGGTGCTGCTCGTCCCCTCGCTGCTCGTCTATGCCCTGCAGGTCTTCCTGCTCGAGCGCCGCTCGTTCGTCACCGTGACCGGCAAGCCCGCGCGTCCCGGCGGCGCCGGCATCGGGCCTTGGGGCCGGAGGTCGCTCTTGGCGGCGAGCTTGGCCGCGTCGCTCACCATCGCGGTGTTCTACGGGCTCGTCGTCTACGGCTCCCTGGTGCGGCTGTGGGGCGTCGACGCGTCGCTCACGCTCGCCAACTACGCGCGGGCGCTCGAGCTGTCGGGCCAGGTCTTCCGCGACACGGTGCTGCTCTCGCTCGTCTCGATGCCGGTCTCCACCCTGTTCGCGCTGGTCACCGCCTACCTCATCGAGCGCAAGCGCTTCCCAGGGCGCCGCCTGATGGAGGTCCTCTCGCTGCTCACCTTCGCCGTGCCCGGCACGGTGGTCGGCATCGGCTACGCGCTCGCGTTCAACGGCCCGCCGTTCGCGCTGACCGGCACGTGGGTGATTCTGGTCGCGCTGCTCTCGTTTCGGAACGCGCCGGTGGGGCTCAAGGCGGCGTCCGCGGGGCTCAAGCAGATCGACAAGAGCCTCGAGGAGGCCGCTTCGAACCTGGGCGCCTCGCCGGTGCGCGTGTTCTTCGGCGTGACGATGCCGCTGCTCGCCCCCGCGCTGTTCTCCTCGCTCGCCTACAGCTTCGTGCGCGCGATGACGGCGGTGAGCGCGGTCATCTTCGTGGTGTCGGCGCGCTGGAACCTGCTCACGGTTTGCATCCTGGGCCTGGTGGAGTCGAGCGAGCTGTCGCAGGCGGCGGCGCTGTCGGTGCTCCTGGTCGCGGTGGTCTTGTTGGTGTTCGAGAGCGTGCGCCAGGGGCTCAAGTGGGCCTACCCCGGCCGCTTCGCGGAAGTGTGAGGACAAAGCTTGAGCGGCGTTCGCGTGGAGCAGCTGATCAAGGAGTTCGCGGATCCGACCGGCGCCACCGTGCGCGCGGTCAAGGGCATCTCGTTCGACGTGAAGCCCGGCGAGCTGGTGACGTTCCTGGGGCCGTCGGGCTGCGGCAAGACCACGACGCTGCGGATGATCGCCGGCTTCGAGGAGCCCACCGCCGGGCGCGTGCTGTTCGGCGAGCGCGAGGTGACGCGCGTGCCACCGCACCAGCGCAACGCGCCGATGGTGTTTCAGTCGTACGCCCTGTTTCCCCATCTATCGGTGCGGCAGAACGCCGGCTTCGGCTTGAAGCAGCGCGGGGTGCCGGAGGGCGCGCAGCGGGCCCGGGTCGAGGCGATGGCCAAGGCGATGGGGCTCGAGGCGTTGATCGACCGTCAGCCGCACCAGCTCTCCGGCGGTCAGCAGCAGCGGGTCGCGCTGTTGCGCGCGCTCGTCACCGAGCCGCAGGTGCTGCTCTTCGACGAGCCGCTCTCGAACCTGG
>CAZEDU010000182.1:0-6491 GCA_964511185.1 uncultured Myxococcaceae bacterium
GAGCTGCCGCACGAGGCGCCGCGCGTGCTCATCACGCCCACCGAGCTGCCTGCGCTGTACGCCGGCGCGCCGAAGCCCATCTCCCGGGTCGAGACGGTGCTCAAGGAGCCGCTCGCCGAGGCCTCGGGCCTCTCGTCGCAGCAGACCGATCTGCGCGCGCCGGCGGGCGCGAAGACGGACGTGGACGAGACCGAGGTGAAGGCGTCCATCGTCCCGATGGTGAAGCCGCGCGCCGCGCAAGACGCCGCCGCCCGCGCCCGGGCGCGCCGCGCGCTGTCGAAGTCGCTGCGCGGCAAGGCGACGCTGCTCTGGCAAGCGCTGCCGCCCCGCGTGCGCATGGCGGCCAGCATCGGCGCGGGCGTGCTGGCGCTGGGGCTCGTCTTGCTCATCGCGATGAGCCTGAAGCCCGACGGCGCGGTGGCGCTGGGGCCCGAGCCCGAGGTGCTCGGCAACGAGCCGATCCCGCACAGCTTCGGGTTGGGTGCGGGGGTCGACTACGAGCGGCCGGACATGAAGCTCTTCTCGTTCGAGGTGACCGCGCCGGGGCGGGCGATCGCGGTGCTGCACTACCAGGCGAGGGACATTGGGCCGGACGAGGTGGCGATCATCCTCAATGGCACCGAGCAGGCGACCGTGCCGGCGGACACGCAGTTCCACGACCGGGAGTGGGAGCTGGTGCTCTCGGCGATCGACCTGAAGAAGAACGCGACCAACCGCATCGTCTTCGACAACCTGAAGAACCCGCCGGGGGAAGAGACCTGGCGGGTGTCCCACGTCTGGCTGGAGACGATCCCCATCCCCGAGCTGCCGCGCGAGCAGCTCCTGGCGCGCGCGGACGAGCTGGCGCAGACCGCGCGGCAGCTCTTGAACGTGCGCGAGGTCGAGCCAGGAAACCTGTTCAAGGCCTGGCGCGCGTACCGGCAGACGTGGCTCACGCTCGAGGCGCTCGGCAAGAAGGAGCGGCCGGATCTCCACGAGCTGGCCCGCGCGCAGCACGAGAAGCTGCAAGAAGAGCTGGACCAGCGCTGCCGGCAGCTGGCGCTGAAGGCCGAGACCGCGGTCCGCTTGAACCAGCGAAAGAAAGCCAAGCTCGCGTTGGAGGAGGTCGGAAGGTACTTCCCTACGACGGAGCATCGCTGTCACAATCTGGCGAAAGCCAAGCTCGTCGAGTACGGGCTGTAGGTTCAGCGACCACAGGAGCGAAGAGTCCGCCATGTCGAACGGATTGCCTCCCGCGCGCCGGCGCCTGTCGGAAGACGACGTGCCCGCGACGGATCGCATGCAGCGCCCGTCCTCCGAGGCGGTGGCCCAGGTGACCCAGGGCGCGAAGTTGGTGTGCACGGCCGGGCCCAAGTCGGGCGCCGAGTTCGCGTTGATCGGCGAGGAGCTGGTCATCGGCCGCGCCACCGAGTGCGCCATCTCAATCCCGGACACCTCGGTGAGCCGCAAGCACACGCTGCTCAAGAAGGTGCCCGGCGGCTGGGCGGCGAGCGACATGGGCTCGGGCAACGGCACCCTGGTGAACGGTGAGCCGATCGCCGAAGAGACGATCTTGCGCAACGGCGACCTGGTGACGTTGGGCGACACGCAGCTGTCGTTCGTGGACTTGGAGAACTCGACCAGCCGGCGGCCGATCCCCACCCGGCGCACCGGCGGCGGCGACGCGCCGGCCGTGCGCGCCCGCCCGGTGACGCGCCGCCACTCGCGCGGCGCGCCGGTGATCGACCCGGAGACGCAGGCCAAACGCAAGAAGCAGATGCTGATCGGCGCCGCGGGGCTCGTGGTGCTGCTCATCGGCGGGGGCGTCGGCTGGAAGGTGAAGCGGACCTTCGACGCCGAGCGCGGCGCGGCCCAGGCGGCGGAGGAGGCCAAGCGCCTGAAGGCGGCCACGGTGTTCCAGGACGGCAAGAACCTGGCGAACCAGGGCGACTGGAGCGCCGCGAAGGCCAAGTTCCTCGAGGCGCAGGAGATCTTCCCCACCCTGCTGGGCCTGGCCGAGTACATCGAGCAGTCGGATCGCGAGTCGCAGAACCAGGAGCGGCTGGCGAGCGCCGAAGCGGCGATGGGCGAGCGGCGGCTGGGGGACGCCGCGGAGCAGCTCGCGCAGGTGAACACGCGCCACTACGTCATCGAGAAGAAGCACACGCTGCTCAAGAAGCAGCTCGAGGAGGCGTTCGCCGCGAAGCTGAGCGACGCGCGCGCGCTGCTCGAGAGCAGCCCGAACGACGTCGACAAGATGCGCGAGCTCGAGGCGCTCACCGACGACCTCTTGCGGGCGAACAAGGACAGCCGCGATGCCGCCGAGCTGAACCGGCAGGCGAAGGGCCGAATCGAAGAGCTCACCCGCGTGCGCGGACCGGGGCCCAAGCCGGAGGCGCGGCCCTGGGCCGACGCGGTGAGCCGCTTCAAGCAGGGGGACCTGAGCGGCGCGCTGAGCCTCGCCAACGACTGCGCGACGCGAAAGGAGTGCCGCGACCTCTTGGCCAAGCTGAACACGTACGCCGACAAGCACAAGCGCGTGGAGACCTTGGCGGTCAAGGAGCTGGAGGAGATGCTCCGCCTCGACGAGGAGATCGGCGGCGGCCGCAGCCCGCTTGCGAAGCCCGCGGCCACGCGCTACTCGGGCCAGCAGTATAAGCTCGCCTCTGGCTACAAGGCGAGCGGCGATCTGGGCAAGGCGATGGACCACGTCAACAAGACGCTCTGGGCGGAGCCGGGCCACGCCGGCGCGCAGGCGATCAAGGTCGAGCTGACCCAGCAGGCCAACGACCTCTACGTGCAGGCCTACGCGGCCAGCCAGAGCAACCCGGAAGAGGGGATCAAGCAGTTCCGCGACCTGCTCAAGATCGTGCCGAAGAACGACAAGCTGTACGAGAAGATCCAAAAGCGCATCGACGCGCTGCTGCAGCAGCAATGAAGAAGTCGGCCGCTCAGGGCGATCTCTTCGCCTCCCGCGAGGAACCGGCCGCGCCCAAGCCGCAGACAGATCCCGTCCCGGCCTGGCGGCGCGCTGCCCCTCCGCCGCCGGCGCCCGCGGCCGCCGAGCCGGCGGCGCCGCCGGTCGTGCTCACCGTCGGCGAGCTGACCCGGCAGATCAAGACCACGCTCGAGCGCGGCTTCACCCGCGTGTTGGTGCGCGGCGAGGTGTCGGGCTACCGCGGCCCGAACCCGCGCGGGCACCTGTACTTCAGCCTCAAGGACGCCGACGCCTGCCTCGACGTGAAGATGTGGGCGTCGGCGGCGCGCGCGCTCAAGTTCAAGCTGAGGGATGGCTTGAGCCTGGTCGCCACCGGCACGCTCGACGTCTACGAGCCGCAGGGCCGCTACAGCCTCATCGCCGCGAAGCTCGAGCCGGAGGGCGAAGGCGCGCTCGCGCTCGCGTTCCAGCAGCTCAAGGACAGGCTCGCCGAGGAAGGGCTCATCGGCGACAAGCGCAAGCGGCCGCTCCGCCCGCTGCCGTTCCTGCCGCGTCGCATCGGCGTCGTCACCAGCACCTCGGGCGCCGCGCTGCGCGACTTCCTGCGCGTGCTGCACCAGCGGCACCCCAAGCTGTCGGTACTGGTGTGTGACGCGCGCGTGCAGGGCGAAGGCAGCGCCGCGCAGGTGGTGCGGGCCATCGAGCGGCTCTCGCGCACGGACATCGACGTGCTCGTCGTCACGCGCGGCGGCGGGTCGATCGAAGACCTGTGGACCTTCAACGAAGAGTCCGTCGCGCGCGCCCTCTTCGCGTGTCCGGTGCCGGTGGTGTCGGCCATTGGCCACGAGGTCGACTTCACCATCGCCGACTTCGTCGCCGACTTCCGCGCGCCCACCCCGAGCGCGGCGGCCGAGCGGCTCGCGCCGGTGCTGCGGGAGCTCGAGCTGGGCTTGAAGACCTGTCAGAGCCGGCTGCACCAGGCCGTGCGGCGGCGGGTGGTGGAGGAGAAGCACCGGCTGCAGGCCGTCGCCGCGCGCATCGAGGATCCGCGCCGGGTGCTCGGGCACCAGCGGCTCCACCTCTCGGAGCAGGCCGAGGCGATGCGCCGCGCGATCCACGACGACACGCGCGCGCTCCGGGAGGGGCTGAAGAAGCTCAAGGAGCGCCTGGAGCGGCAGCGGCCCGAGGTCCAGCTGCAGGCCAAGCGGCAGCAGCTGCGCCGCGCGTCCGAGCGGTTGATGGCGGCCATGCGCGTCAGGCTGCAGCGCGAGCGTCAGGCCCTCTCGCGTCAGCGCATCGCCGTCGAGCGCGCTTCGCCGCGCCGGAGCCTCGAGGTGCGCCGCCGCGGGCTGGCGCAGGCGCGCGCGTCGCTGCACGCGGCGATCGTCCGGCAGCGGACGCAGGTTCACCGCCAGCTCCACGGGCTCGAGGTCCGGCTCGACGCGATGAACCCCTTGAAGGTGATGACGCGCGGGTACGCGCTGGCGTTCCGGCAACCCGACGGGAGGCTGATTCGGCAGGCGTCCGACGTCGCGCCGGGCGACCGCATCGCGCTCAAGCTGGCGCCTCCCGGCACGGCCGCCCCGTCGGACTGCGAGGAGATCGAGGCGCAGGTCACGCAGGTGAAACCGCGCGGCTGACGGCTTGTCTCACCCCGTGGGTTCATCTATGTCCCCCCCGTGGCCAGAGACCCCAAGAGCCCCGAGCCCGAGAAGTACGATCAGGTCGTCGAGCGACTCGAAGGGGTCGTCAAGCGCCTCGAGGCGGGGGAGCTGAGCCTCGAGGACTCTTTGAAGGCGTTCGAAGAGGGCATCGGCCTGGTGCGCAAGGGCGAGAAGCTCTTGTCGGCCGCGGAGAAGCGCATCGAGCAGCTGCTGGCCGAGGACGGCGGCGAGCGCGCGGTGGCCCTGAACGTGGGACAGGCGGACAAGCCTGCGCCCCAGCGCGAGACGGACGACGGCGACGTCCCCTTCTAGGTTGAACGGCATGTCTGCCCAGAAGCCCAAAGTGATCATCGTCGACGACGACCGCGAGACGCGCGAGCTGCTCAAGCTCACGCTCGAGCACGAAGGCTTCGAGGTCAGCCAGGTCGCCAACGGGCTGCGGCTCATCTCGACGCTGCACGTGGACAAGCCGGACGTGATCCTGCTCGACGTCAACATGTCCTGGATCGACGGCTTCGAGCTGTGCCGGGCGGTCCGCTCCAACCAGGACTTCCGTTCGATTCCCGTGGTGTTCGTCTCGGCGCGCGGCAGCACCGCCGACGTGCGCCGCGGCCTCGAGGCCGGCGCCGACGACTACTTCACCAAGCCGGTCGAGATCTCCAAGCTCGTCCGGCGGCTCAACGATCTGGTCCACGCGCCGAGGCCCGGGTGAGCTTCGACCTGGAGGGCTTCCTCGCGCGCGAGAAGCGCAAGGTCGAAGCCTTGCTCGACGCGCGCTTGGCGGCCCTCTCTGCGGGCGTCCCCCCTTCGCTGGTCGAGGCGATGCGCTACTCGCTCGTCGACGGCGGCAAGCGGCTGCGGCCCATCCTGTGCCTGAGCTTCGCGCGCGCGCTGGGCCAGGTGACGCGCGCGGCGGAGGACGCGGCCTGCGCGGTGGAGATGATTCACACCTACTCGCTCATTCACGACGACCTCCCCGCGATGGATGACGACGACCTGCGCCGGGGCCGGCCGACCAGCCACAAGGTGTTCGGCGAGGCGATGGCCATCCTCGCCGGGGACGCGCTCTTGACCGAGGCGTTTGGGCTCGTGGCCGGAGACGACGGCGGCGCCGAGGCGGCGACGCGGGCGGCGCTGGCGCGGGAGCTCGCGCGCGGCGCCGGCGCGGCCGGCATGGTCGGGGGCCAGGTGCTCGACATCGCCGCCGATCGCCCCGCCGAGCTCGAGTACATGGTGGCGCTGCACAGGAAGAAGACTGGCGCGTTGATCCGGGCCGCGTGCCGCATGGGCGCCATCGCGGCCGGCGCTTCGCCCGACGCGCTGGAGCGCGCGAGCACCTACGGCGAGGCGGTGGGGCTGGCCTTTCAGATCGCCGACGACGTGCTCGACGTCACCGCGACGCCCGAGGCGATGGGCAAGCCCACCGGCGCCGACGCCGCGGCGGGCCGCTTCACGTTCCCCGCCGTGCTGGGGCTCGACAGGTCGCGCGCGCTCGCGGACGAGCAGGTGCAGTTGGCCGCCGCGGCGGTTCGGCCCTTCGAGCCGGAAGAAGGTCCGCTCTGCGCGCTGGCGCGGTACGCGGTCGAGCGGTCGACGTGAGCCGGCTGCTGGACGGCATCCGCTCACCGGCCGACGTGCGTCAGCTCGGGACCGACCAGCTGCCCGCGCTGTGCGCCGAGCTGCGCGAAGGGATCATCGGCGTGTGCGGCCGCGTCGGCGGCCACTTGGGCGCCTCGCTGGGCGCGGTCGAGCTGATCGTCGGCCTGCACCGCGTCTTCAAGTCGCCGGTCGATCAGCTCGTCTTCGACGTGGGCCACCAGGCGTACGCGCACAAGCTGTTGACGGGCAGGGCGGCCCGCATGGCCACGCTGCGGCAAGCCGGCGGTCTGGCGCCGTTTCTGGATCCGCTC
>CAZEDU010000183.1:0-6082 GCA_964511185.1 uncultured Myxococcaceae bacterium
CCTACCTCTCGGTGACCTCGGACGTCCCCGCGAGCGTCTTCATCGACGGGCAGCGGGTGCGCCGAACGACGCCTCTGAATCGGTACCCGCTCGCGCCCGGAGAGCGCAAGATCACCCTGGTGGACAACCGCACCGGCCGCCGTCGAGAGTTCAGCCTGACCTTCACCAAGGGTCAGCTTCGCCGCGTCGAGGAGCAGTTCGGCCGCGCGCCAGGCAAGAGGTAGCCGTGGAGCGCGTTCGCATCTTCCTCCTCGAGGATCAGCCGGCGCTGCTTCAGGCGCTGACCAAGGCGCTGTCCGCGTTCGAGGACCTGGAGATCGTCGGCTCCGCGCAAGAAGGCGAGCACGCCGTCGAGGAGATCGCCCGCTTGAAGCCCAAGCTCGCGCTGGTCGACTTGGAGCTCCCCGGCATCGACGGATTGGAGGTCACCCGCCGGCTCCGGCGTCGCGCGCCGGAGGTCGAGGTGCTGATCCTGACCTCCTTCGACAACGAACAGAAAGTGTACGAGGCGATCCAAGCCGGCGCGTCGGGGTACCTGGTCAAGCGCGTGGGCCCGGAGAAGGTGCGCTCGAGCATCCACGAGGTGCTCGAGGGCGGTACGGTGCTCGAGCCGATCATCGCGAAGCGGTTCTGGAACTACTTCCAGTCCGTGCAGGCGCGTCCGCAGGCCGCCAGCGATCCCTGGGGGCTCACGCCGACGGAGCTCGAGGTGCTGCGCTACGTGGCCAAGGGGCTCTCGAACGCCGAGGTCGGGCAGGTGATGACGCTGGAGCGCCGCACCGTGCGCACGCACCTGAGCCACATCTACCGGAAGCTGGGCGTTCACTCCCACGTCGACGCGGTGGTGCTGGCGCTGAAGGCGGGCATCGTTCAGCTATGAGCGCCCTCGCCGCCGTGGCGGCCGCGCTCCTCGTCGGCCACGTCGGAGAGGGGCCGCCGTCGCTGCGCGTCTTCGAGCGATCGATCACCACGACCGACGGCGTGACGATCCACCTGTACCGCTATCAGCCGCCCGAGGCGCACCACGCGCCGCCCGTGCTGCTCGTCGGCGAGCTGGGCATGGGACGGGCCGCGTTCGACGCGCGGGGCCGCGGGCTCGCCCGCTTCCTGGCCGCGCGCGGCCGAGACACGTTCGTCGCCGAGCTGCGCGGGCAGGGCGCCGCGGCGCTCCGGGAGTACGCGCTGAAGGATTGGGTCCAGCGCGATCTGCCGTTCGTCGCGGCGGCGATAGGTCAGGTGCGCTCCGGGCGGATCGACCTCATCGTCCACGGCTATGGCGGGACCCTCGCCCTGGCCGCGAGCGCCCACGAGCTGCGAGATCGGGTGGGCCGCATCGTCGCGCTCGCCACCCCGGCGGCGCCGGAGGTCCCCAACGCGCTCACGCGGGCGCTGCTCGAGAAGGGCGGCCGGTTCGGCACCCTGGCGGGCTGGGCCCAAGGCGCGCGGGACTTCGAGCTGCTCTTCGCCCGAGGCGGCAAGCTGCGCTCCGACGTGCTCGCCGACCTCCAGGCGAACGCGTTCAACGATCTGGGACGGACCGCATCGTCTCAACTGCTCGAGTGGATGGAGCAGGGCGATCTACCGCTGCGGGAGAACGACTCGGTTCGCGCCAGGCTCCGGCGGCTGTCCGCGCCGACGCTGGTGCTGCTGCCGCTGCGCGACAACTTCGCGCACCCGGAGTTCGGCGCCCCTTTCCGGGAGTGGGCGCCGGGCGTGGTGTCGCTTCGCGTCTTGAGCGAGATGGACTTCCTTCACGAGGACTACACGCACCTGTCGGTGCTCCACGGAGAAAAGGTCGAGCGCGACGTGTTCGAGCCGGCCTTGCGCTTCTTGCGAGGCGAGCGGTGAGGCGCCTCGTCGTCGCCTGCGCCGTCGCGGCGCTCGGGTGCGCGGGAGCCCAGCTCAAGCCGGCGTCGAACGCGGTCGTGCACAGTGTGACGACGCCGGACGGCTGGTCTGTGCAGATCGTCGAGTACCCGGCGAAGGACGCGCCCCAGGGGCTCCCGGTGCTCGTCTCTCACGGCTTCTTCACCAACGATCGGATGATGGACCTCGACGATGCGCACAGCATCGTCCGTTGGCTCTCCGCGCAAGGGCGCCCCGCTTGGCTCATGGCGCTGCGCGGCGGCGGCGGATCCGATCGCATCGATCGCGCGCAGGGCCGCGGGCCGTACAACTTCGACACCCTGTGGCGGCAAGACCTGACGAGCGCGATCGCCTACGTCCGCGAGCGCTCCGGCGGCGGGAGCATCGACTACATCGGCCACTCGATGGGCGGCATGCTCGGGTACGCGTACCTGTCGCAGGGCGGGCAGGGGCTCAACGCCGTGGTGACGCTCGCGTCGCCCACGCGCTTCGACTGGGGCGGCCTTCACGCCACGCTGCTTGAGCGGGTCACCCGGCTCGTCATTCGCCCCGACACGGTGCTGCCCGTCACCACCGCCTCCTCGCTCTCCGCGCCTTTTCTTCCCGCCCTCGAGCGCAATCCGCTGCAGCGGCTGATCTTCAACCCGAAGAACTTGAGCCAGGAGACGCTGCGCGCGCTCGCCCGGGGTGGCTCGGCGGATGCTTCGGGCGCGCTCATCCTGCAGATGCTCGACATGTACCGGTCGGGCCGCTTCGCCAGCGCCGACGGGAAGATCGACTACCGGCGCGACATGGCGACCATTCGAACGCCGGTGTTGGTGGTGGCCGGCAAGTGCGATCGCGTGGCGTACGTGCCCTCGGTCAAGGACGGCTACCGCGCCCTCGGCGGTCCCAAGGAGTGGCTGATCGTCGGCGAAGAGAACGGCGCGGCGGCCGACTACGGCCACGCCGACTATCTGCTCGGCGAGCGCGCGGCGGAAGAGGTCTGGGCCCAGGCGCTCGATTTTCTCGATCGACACGCGCCGGCGACGAAGGCTGAATAGAGTCCCCGCCCGATGCCCGGCACCGCCCGCGTCCTCTCGTGCGTCACCGCCGTCCTGACGGTATACCTGTGCGCCGCAAACCAGACCGCCCTCGCCTCTGAGCCTCCCATGCCCAGCGCTGCCCGATCTTCGCTTCAGAACCTCGTTCGCGTCGAAGAGCACACGCTCCCGAATGGCTTGAAGGTCCGCCTGGCGCCGAACCGCGCCGCGCCCATCGTGAGCTACTACACGTTCTTCCGTGTCGGCTCGCGCAACGAGCGGCCCGGCATCACCGGCATCAGCCACCTGTTCGAGCACATGATGTTCAACGGGGCGAAGAAGTACGGCCCGGGCCAGTTCGACCGGGTGCTCGAGTCGAACGGCGGCTCGTCGAACGCGTACACCTCGAACGACGTCACCGTGTACCACGACGAGTTCGCGTCGTCGGCGCTCGAGCAGGTGATCGATCTCGAGTCCGACCGCATGCGCTCGCTCGCCATCAGCGACAAGATGCTCAAGAGCGAGCGGCAGGTGGTGATCGAAGAGCGGCGCATGCGCGTGGAGAACGAGATCACCGGCATGCTGGACGAGGAGCTCAACGCGCTCCACTACAAGGCGCACCCGTACCGCTGGCCGGTGATCGGCTGGATGCGAGACATCGAGAACATCACCAAGGAAGACTGCATGCAGTACTTCCGCACGTTCTACGCGCCGAACAACGCCACGCTGTACGTGGTCGGCGACTTCGAGCCGAAGGAGGCGCTCCGGCTGATCCGCAAGTACTACGGCGGCATCCCGAAGGGTCCTCCCGCCCCGCCGGTGATCGACCCAGAGCCCGAGCAGAAGGGCGAGCGGCGCGCGGCTGTGCGGCACCCGGCGCAGGCTCCGTCGCTGATGATCGGCTATCGGGCGCCGCCCGCGAAGCACCCGGACACGCTGGTGCTCGACGTGCTGCAGTACGTGTTGACCGTCGGCCAGTCGAGCCGCCTGAACAAGGCGCTCGTCTTCGACAAGGAGCTCGCGGTCACCGTGGGCGTCGACTGGTCGTGGCGCATCGACCCGGGGATGGTGCTCGTCTACCTCGAGCTCAAGCCCGACTCGAACGCCAAAGAGGTCGAAGGGGCGCTCGACGCCGAGCTCGACCGCGTCGCGCGCGAGGGCATCACCGAACGCGAGCTGGCGAAGGCGAAGAACAACCTCAAGGCGCACCTGCTCCGCGAGCTGGCCACCAACAGCGGCCGCGCCAACGCGCTCGGCACCTACGAGATCATGCTCGGCTCGTGGCGAGAGGGGCTCAAGCTGCCCGAGCGCTACGACGCGATCACCGCCGAGCAGGTGAAAGCCGCGGCGAAGACCTACTTCTCGCGCGACCGGCGGTCGGTGGTGACGCTGGTCCCCGAGGCCTTGGAACAGTGACGAGAAAGGGAGCGCTGCTGATGGCGATGCTCTGGATGGGGAAGCCGGCGGTCGCAGCCAAGGGCGAGATCGAGCTGCCGCCGCGCGTGCGCCACACCTTGGCGAACGGGCTCAAGCTCACCGTGGTCGAGCGCGGCCCGTTGCCGATGGTGGCGATTCGAGTGGCGATCGCGGCGGGCAGCGCGAGCGACCCCAAGGACCGGGCGGGGCTCGCGGACATGGTCGCCACGTTGCTGCGCCGCGGGACGCGCCAGCTGACCGCCGATCAGATCAACGAGGCGATCGAGTTCGTGGGCGGGTCGCTCAGCGTTGGCGCGACGGAGGACTACTTGACGCTGGCGCTCAGCGCGCCGGCCGAGCACGCCGGGGCGATGATCGACATCGTCGGGCAGCTCGTGCGCGAGCCGACCTTCCCTCCGGCGGAGGTTGAGTCCGCCCGGCGGCGCACGCTGGCGCAGATCGCCAACCACCTCGACGACCCATCGGCGGTGGCCGATCGCGCGTTCACCTACGCCATCTGGGGAGAGCATCCCTACGGCCACGACGTGCTCGGCCGCTCGGCGGACCTGAAGCGGATCTCCCGGGACGATCTGATCGCGTTTCATCGCGGTCGCATGGGCCCGCGCCTGGCCCACCTGGCCATCGTCGGCGCGGTCGACGCCGCGCAGGTCACCGCCGCCGTCGAGAAGGCCTTCGGTGGCTGGTCCGGCGGTCCCACCACGCCCGTCGCGTTGCCCACGCCCACCGCGCCCGCGCTGGCGGGCAAGGTGTTGATCGTCGACAAGCCCGATCAGACGCAGACCCAGGTGCGCGTCGGCGCGCTCGGCATCCCCAGGGGCCACGATGACGCGTTCGGGCTGTCGGCGGTCAACGGCGTGCTCGGCGGCGGCTTCACCTCGCGCCTGATGACCGAGGTCCGCGTCAAGCGCGGCCTGTCGTACGGCGTCGGCTCCCACGGCGATCCGATGCGCGCGGCGGGCGCCTACGGAATCATGACCTTCACCAAGACGGAGTCGACGCGCCAGATCCTCGACGTGGTGCTCGATGAGGTCGCGAAGATGCGCAAGAAGGGCCCTTCGCCTGCGGAGCTGAAGACGACCAAGACCTACTTGGGCGGGCTGTTCCCGATGAAGCTCGAGACGAACGAGGCGATCGCCGGCGCGCTGGCCGATCTGTCCGTCTACGGGCTCGGCGACGAGTGGATCACCGAGTACCACCACAAGCTCTGGGGCGTGACCCCCGCGCAGGCCTCCCGCGTGGCGGCGGAGCGCTTGCCGGGCGAGCAGCGGGTGATCGTGCTCGTCGGCAACGCCGAGGCCATTCGTCCTCAAGTGAAGGGCTTGGGCGAGGTGGTGGCGCGAAAGGTGTCGGACTTCGAGTGAGCCCGTCGGCCGTGCTGTTCGAGGCGCCGGCCTTCATCGCCGTCGACAAGCCCGCTGGCACGCTGGTCATTCCGGGTCGAAGCGAGGACGGCGCGCCGGTGCTCAAGCGCGCGCTGGAAGAGGAGCGCCGCGAGACGCTCTGGGTCGTGCACCGCCTGGATCGCGACACCTCGGGCGTGCTGCTCTTCGCGCGCAACGCCGCCGCGCATCGCGCCTTGTCGATGGCCTTCGAGCAGGGGCGCGTCACGAAGATCTACTGGGCGCTGGTCGACGGGAGTTTGTCGGAAGCGCGCCGGATCGATGAGGCGTTGGTCCCCGCGCGTCGCGGGCGAATGCGCGTCGCGCGGCCCCAAGAGACCGGGAAGGAAGCGGCGACGGAGGTGAAGCCGCTGCGTG
>CAZEDU010000183.1:6092-6436 GCA_964511185.1 uncultured Myxococcaceae bacterium
GTGCGCTGCGCGGCGCGACGCTGGTGGAAGCCCGGCCGCTGACGGGCAGAACACACCAGATCCGCGTGCACCTGGCCCACGCCGGGCACCCGCTGGTGTTCGATCACCAGTACGGAAACCGCGAGCCGATCCGTGACGGGGCGGGGCAGGTGCTGTTGGACCGCACGCCGCTGCACGCCCGGCGGATCGAGCTGCCGGTGCTGCCGGAGGTCTGCGCGGAGCCGGTGGCCATCGACGCGCCGCTCCCCGAGGATTTTGCGCGCACGCTCGACTGGCTGGTTGGGTCAGAGCGCCACGGCGAGCCCGAGTGACACGCCGAGCCCGCTGCCGTCCGCGTCGAGCCG
>CAZEDU010000184.1:0-2522 GCA_964511185.1 uncultured Myxococcaceae bacterium
CAGCACTTCTTCTGGTTCTACTCGCACCCCGCCGTCTACATCATGATCCTGCCGGCCTTCGGCGTGATCAGCGAGATCATCGCGTGCTTCTCGCGCCGCCGGATCTTCGGCTACGCGTTCATCGCGCTATCCAGCGTGGCGATCGCGATCCTCGGCTTCTTGGTGTGGGGCCACCACCTGTTCACCAGCGGCCAGTCCGTGCTGGCTTCGACGATCTTCTCGGCGATCACGTTCCTGATCGCGATCCCCACGGCGATCAAGGTCTTCAACTGGCTGTCGACCATGTACAAGGGGTCGATTCATCTGGATACGCCGATGCTCTACGCGCTGGCGTTCATCTGGGTGTTCACGATCGGCGGCCTGACCGGCGTGTTCCTGGCCGTGATGAGCGTGGATATTCACCTGCACGACACCTACTTCGTGGTGGCGCACTTCCACTACGTGATGATGGGCGGGTCGATCACCGCGTTCATGGGCGGGCTGCACTACTGGTGGCCGAAGTTCACGGGCCGCATGTACAACGAAAAAACGGGCCAGCTGGGCGCGGTGCTGGTGTTCGTCGGCCTGAACCTGACCTTCTTCCCGCAGTTCGTGCTCGGCACGCGCGGCATGCCGCGGCGCTACTACAACTACCTGGAAGAGTTTCAGGGGCTGCACCAGCTGTCCACGGTCGGCGCTTACCTGCTCGGGGTCGGCTTCTTGATCACTGCGGTGTCGCTGATTCGCTCGCTGATGAAGAAGGCCGACGCACCGCCCAATCCATGGGGCAGCGCGACGCTGGAGTGGCAGACCGTCTCGCCTCCGCCTTATTACAACTTCAAGGTCACGCCCGAGGTGAGCGGCGGCGCATACGACGGTTACGAAGACATGGTGTACGACGAGAAAACCCGCGGCTACGTCACCAAGGCCTGAGACACACTGCGCGAGACTAGAGGCAGCCAGCCATGACCGAACCGTCGACCGAAGCCGCCAGCGGCGCGAAGAAGAAGCATTCTCCGCCGCCCGGGCACGTCCCCCACGACGATCACGACGATCACGCTCACCACGAACATCCGTTCCTGGCGCACCACTTCGACACGCCGCAGCAGCAGTTCGAAGCGGGCAAGCTCGGGGTCTGGCTGTTCCTCGTGACCGAGGTGCTGTTCTTCGCGGGGTTGTTCTGCGCGTACACGATCTACCGCGCCCAGAACCCGGAAGTGTTCGTCTACGCGCACTACCACCTCGACACGAACATGGGCGCGGTCAACACGACCGTGCTGCTGTTCTCGAGCCTCACGGCGGCCTGGGCCGTGCGCTGCGCTCAGCTGCGCCAGACGCGCGGCTTGATCCTGAACATCGTCGTCACCATTGCCTGCGCCTGCACCTTCATGCTGGTGAAGTACTTCGAGTACTCGCACAAGGCGCACGACGGCCTGCTCTGGGGCAAACACTTCAAGCCGGTGCACGAGCCCTGGCAGCTCGAAGTGTTCAAGGAGAAGCACCCGGAAGCTGCTGCGCTCGCCGAGCGGCTCGCTGCCAAGAAGAAGGCAGGAGACGTGAAGGCGGGTGGCGACACCGCACCGACCGGCACGGCCACGGCCGGCGCCAATCCGACGACGACGGCGCCCACCGCGCCCGCGCCCACGGCCGCGGCGCCGACCGGAGCCGCACCCGCCGAAGGCGCGCCAGCCGGTGCCGCAGCTGCCGGGGAGACGCCCGAAGCCGCGCCCGCGGCGGAAGGTGCAGCCACGGCCGCGGCCCGCCGATCCCGCGGCGCCGGCCGGTGATACTGCCGCGGCGACGCCAGCTGGCCAAGCGGGCGAGCCCGCGGCGGCCCAGCCGGGCGCGAAGCCCGCCGCGCCGAAGCCCGGAGCGAAGCCCAAGAAAGCCGCCGCCAAGAAGCCCGCGGCAAAGCCCGGCGCCAAGCCTGCAACTGCAGCTGCCGAGGCCAAGGAAGGCACCGGTGCGCCGACGGGTGAGCCCTCCGCGGAGAAGCTCACCGGCTCCGAGGGCCTCGAGCCCGCTCATCCCGAGGGCATGGAGTCGGCGTCGAAGGATCAGGCCGCCGCGCAAGAGAAGCGCGCCGAGAACGTGGGCCCTGGAACGGCCGGTACCCCGCCGCCCGCGCCGGGCACCGTCGTCGTTCAGGATCCAGCCGGGCTCGCAGTACCGGTTCCGAACGAGTCGATCGGCAAGCTCGACGAGAAGGCGGTCAAGCCGCTCGTCGATGCCGGCATCCTCGCGCCCAACAGCACCGACGTCACGCGCCCGCGCAAGGCGCACGTGTTCTTCGGGATCTACTTCTTCATGACCGGCCTGCACGGCGTGCACGTGCTCATCGGCATCGGCATCTGGATCTGGATGCTGTTCAAGGCCCGGACGGGCGTGTTCAACGAAAACTACTTCGGACCGATCGACTACACCGCGCTCTACTGGCATCTGGTCGATCTGATCTGGATCTATCTGTTCCCGCTCCTCTACCTCATCCACTGAGAGCGCTTCGCCATGGCCGACGCGAACGACAAGAAGTCGAACGACACGGA
>CAZEDU010000184.1:2532-5822 GCA_964511185.1 uncultured Myxococcaceae bacterium
AGCCACCGAGCCCGCTGCGGAGGCGGAGACGGCGAAGTCCGAACCGGAAGAGCCCGAAACCGCCGATGCCGCCGTCCCGCAGTCCGAAGACGAAGACGAAGCTCCCGCCGCCGCTGCGTCGACCTCGAAGGATGCCGAAGACGACGAAGACGACGAAGACGACGAAGACGAGGTGGAGGCCCCCAAGGAGCGCGTCGTCGCGGCGCATGCACCGGCGAAGGCAAAGAAGCGCTCGGATCCGTACCGCGCTCCTCCGGCGGCGCACCACGAAGCGCACGGCATCGCACACGTCTCGCCGCTACCGCTCCTGTTCGGGATCTTGGGAGCGCTCCTGGTCTTGACGGTGGTCACCGTGGCCGTCACGAAGATCGACCTCGGCGGTCAGGGCAACTTGATCGTCGCGATGGTGATCGCCACCATCAAGGCGGGGCTCGTGGTCACCTATTTCATGCACCTGCGCTGGGACCGCGCCTTCAACGTGATGGTGTTTTTGAGCTCGGTGCTGTTCATGATCCTCTTCATTTCGCTCGCGCTGACCGATCGCAAGGAATACCAGAACGCGATCGACACGCTCGAGCAGACCCAGTCCGTGACCACTCCTTGAGCGATCAGCGCGCGGCGCGTTCGACCACGAGGTCCATGCGCCGCCGCGCTTCCGGCTGATCACCGGGCGAACCTTCGAACAGGATCGCGAACGCGATCGGCGCTCGATGGGGGGAGAGCACGTAGCCCGAGAGCGCGACCGCGCGCGCCAGCGTTCCGGTCTTGGCGCGAATGGCGCGGCTCTTCTTGTGAGCGCGAAAGCGCGAGCGCAGCGTGCCGTCGACGCCGCCGATGGCGAGCTGAGCGACGAGCTCCGAGGCGATCGCCGGATCGCGCTGGGCCGCGGCGAGCGCGCGCACCAGCGTGGACGCGCTCGCTCGATTTGCGTCGAACAGGCCGGAACCATTGACGATTCTGGTTCCGCTTTCGAGCGCGCCCGCCGCGCGCAGCCAGTCGTTCACGGCGTCTGCGCCCGCTCTACTCGTCCCCACGCCCGAAGACGCCTCCGCGCCGAGCGCCTTCAGCACCATCTCGGCGTAGAAGTTGTCGCTGCGCTTGCCGAGCTCGTGCAGCACGCTGCCGAGCGGTTCCGACACGTGCGTGGCGAGCTCTTCGCGTTCGTCGGCACCGCCCAGCGAAACCCCGGCGCGGAGCTCCACGCCTTCGCGGCGCAGGTGATGGGCGAGCACCTGACCGGCCAGGCGCCGCGGATCGTCGACGCGGCGACGGAGTGAGACGCGCGGCAGGCCCTCGGCGAGCTTGCCGCCGAGCTCGACGCGCAAGCGCCCGCCCTCGGAGCGCACCCTGAGCTCGAGCTTGCGCCCGCTGCCGCGCGGCGCCGTGAGCGCGCGTCCCACGAGCTCGGCCGCGCCGGGCGGCTCGACCCAGGCGCGCGCGGGCTCACCCGCTCTGGCGGCGGTCACTTGTACGGTGATGGCATTGCGCTCGACGGCCACCGCGCTGACCGGCGCTCGAAACGCCGCCCATTCGTTCGGTTGCTGGTCGAACGCCGGCGGCACGAAACGATCGTCGAAGCGGCTCTGGTCGACGAGGATCTCTCCGTCGACCCGCTCGAGTCCCTGCGCCGCGAGCTGCCGCGCGAGCTCGGCGAGATCGCTGCCGGCGAGCGACGGATCGCCATCACCGCGCAGCACCAACCGGCGCGCCACACCGCCTTCGATGCGACCCAGCACCGAGGTCGTGAAACGGTGCGAAGGCCCGAGCCGCGAGAGCGCCGCCGCGGCCGTGAAGATCTTCGCGTTCGAGGCAGGATTCAGGGCAAGCGTCGGGCTCGCGCTGGCCAGCGTCTCACCGGACCCGACATCGACGAACAGCGCGCTCAATCGGCCTTTGCGCTCGCTCGACCAGCGAGCCAGGTCGGCCAGCTCGCGTTTCAGTGCGCTCTCGTCGATGCGCGCGCTCGCGGCCGCCGGCAGCGGCGGTTCGGCGACGGCCGTCGGCGCGCCCAGCAGAAGCGCCGAAGCGAGCGGTGCCAGCCAGATCCTCATCACCCGAGTCTGTCACGGACGCTGGAGTTTTGGTGCTCTCGGGCGCACTGAGCTACTGAGCGCTGTGGCCCTCTCGCGCATCGCCCTGCCGCTGCTCGCCGCGTGCGCCGCGGCCTGCGCGTCCACGGAGACCGGACCCGAGCGGCCGCTCGAGGTCGTGATCCCGGTCGAGATCGCCACGCTCGATCCCAGATTTTCGACGCGCTCCTTCGACATCAAGGTGACGCGGCTCGTGCACGCGGGCCTGGTGGGGCTCGAACCGACCACGCTGAGCCCGATCCCACTCGCCGCTCGCTCCTGGCGCTATCGAGACGAGCGCACGCTCGAGCTCGAGCTCCGGCCGGGCCTGCGCTTCCACAGCGGGCGGCCGCTCGGCGTCGGCGACGTGTGCGCCACGATCCGGGCGCTCTCCGACCCCGAGCTCGGCAGCCCACACCGCGCCGTCGTGCGCGCGATCGGCTCGTGCCGCGAGAGCGCGCCGGGGCGAGTGGAGATTCGCCTGGCCGAGCCGCGCGCCACACTGCTCACCGATCTCGAGGTGCGCCTCGGTGGAAGGTCCGCTCGACGGCCTCGGCCCGTACCAGGTCGAGAGCGCGACGCCCGGTGTGGTTTCGCTGGTGCCCGCCGACACCGGCCTGTTGCCAAAACCGGAGCACGCGATCGTCGTGCGCAGCGTGCGCGACGAGAACGCGCGGGCGCTGCGCCTGCTCGCCGGAAGGAGCGACGTCGCTCCCAATGCGATCTCGCCCGCGCTCTTGCCGGCGCTCGAAGGTCGCGCTGGCCTCCAGGTGCGTTCGAGACCAGGCGCCAACGTCTCGTATCTGCTGCTGCACAACGAGCGCCCGCCGTTCGATCGGCTCGAGGTGCGGCAGGCGGTGTCGCTCGCGATCGACCGCGAGCTCATCGCGCGCACGCTGCTCGCCGGGCGCGCGCGGGCCGCGAGCTGGATCTTCCCGGAAGGTCACTGGGCGCGCGGGGATGGACTCGAGCCGGTGCGCCACGATCCGGCCGCCGCGCGGCGCGTGCTCGCCGGTCTGCCGCCGGTCACGCTGCTCACCAGCACCGATCGCGCGCGCATCACCATCGCCCGCGCCCTCGCGCAGATGCTCGGCGACGCCGGGCTCTCCGTGCAGGTCATCCCGCTCGATTTCGGAGTGCTGCTGGAGCGCCTGGATGGCGGCGATTACCTCGGGCGCCTGCACGGCGGCCTTCACCGACTCGGAAACATACTTGTTGAGA
>CAZEDU010000184.1:5832-6396 GCA_964511185.1 uncultured Myxococcaceae bacterium
ACGAGCTCGCCACGCTGCAGATGCCGGAGCTCACCGAGCCGAACCTGCTGCGTTGGTTTTTCCATCCCCGCGGCGTGCCGGGCGAAGGCGAAGGGAAGAATCGCGCGCGCTGGCGCAGCGTCGAAGCGGGGCGACTGCTCGACGCCGCCTCGAACGTGCGCGATGAAGCGGAGCGCCGCCGCCTCTACACCGAGGTCGCAGAGCGGATGCAACGGGAGCTGCCCGTGGTGCCGCTGTGGCACGAGGATCAGATCGCGGTCGTCTCGCACCGGGCGTCCGGATTCTTGCTGAGCGCCGAAGGCCGCTGGCTGGCGCTCTCGGGCCTGCGCTGAGCGGAAAAGCTTGCTTCTGGGCCGAGCCCCGGCCAAAAGCGGGCCGTGCTCCTTCGGCGCTGGCTCCTCGCGCTCTCGCTGCTGCTGCCGCTACTGACGGCCGCTCCGCGAGCATTTGCTGACGAGCCCGTGCCGCCCCCACGAAAAGACATCGGGGTTTATCCGGAGCCCGGCGTGCAGACCGGCCTGTTCTTCGCGGGCCTGGGCACGACGGCCGGCTGGTACGGCGCGG
>CAZEDU010000185.1:0-3530 GCA_964511185.1 uncultured Myxococcaceae bacterium
GCGCCGTCGCCCATGAACGCGATCGGGCGGAGGTACGCGCCTTCGGTGAAGCGCGCCTTCTGCTGCCGGAGCAGCTCGACGCAGGCCTCGAGCACCTGCTCTTCGGTGAACGGCATCTTGAGCAGGCAGATGTGCGCCGAATCGAACAGCCGCCGAATGTGCTCCCGCAAACGGAACACCGCGAGGCGCCCGTCCTTCGTCTTGTACGCGCGGATGCCTTCGAACACGCCCAGCCCGTAGTGCAGCGCGTGCGTCATCAGCGGAACGTGCGCGTCTTCCCAGGCTATGAATTTTCCATCGAGCCAGATCTTGTCGGCGCGGAGGACTTTGGCGGAGGTCGAGCTCACGTGCGATCACCCTGGGTTGTCTGGAGGAGCGGGCGTATTGCCATCCGAGCGCAGCGAAGTCAAAGCGAACCCGACAGCGTGGCGCGACGGCGAGCGGCCGCGTAGAAGGCCCGCATGAACCTGGAGCTCGAGAAGAAAGCGGCGCTCGTCACCGGCAGCAGCCGCGGCATCGGCAAGGCGATCGCGCAGGGGCTCGCCCGCGAAGGCGCGCGCGTGTGTTTGTCCGCGCGTGGCGAGGAGGCGCTCGAGGCCACCGCGCGCGAGCTGCGCGCCGGCGGCGCGGAGGTGGTCGCGATCGCCGCCGACGTGTCGACGCTCGACGGCGCGCGGGCGGCGGTCGACGCGGCGGTGAAGGCGTTCGGCGCGCTCGACATCCTGGTGAACAACGTGGGCGGCAGCGCGGGCTCGGGCGCGTTCGACGCCGCGACCGAAGCGCAGTGGGACGACGTCGTTCGACTGAACCTCATGTCCGCGGTGTGGTGCAGCCAGCGCGCGGTCGAGGTGATGCGCGCGCGGGGCGGCGGCGTCATCGTGCACGTCAACTCCATCTGCGGCAGGGAGTACTGCACCAGCAGCCCGTACACCGCGGCGAAGGCGGCGATGACCGGGCTCACCAAGGAGATGGCGGTCAACCTCGCCAAGCACCGCATCCGTGTGGCCGGCGTGGCGCCGGGCTCGATCTTGTTCCCCGGCGGAAGCTGGGACCGCCGGCAGCGAAAAGATCCCGAGCGCATCGCGAAGATGGTGCGCGAAGAGCTGCCCTGGGGGCGCTTCGGCGTCCCCGAGGAGGTGGCCGACGTGGTGGTGTTCCTCTGCTCCGACCGCGCGCGCTGGATCACCGGCGCGACGATCCCCGTCGACGGCGCGCAGGGCAGGGCGTTCTAGGTTCTACGCGGCGATCCACCACGGCGGCAGCGGCTCGAGCATGCGCTGGATGAACGGCACGTCGGGCATCAGCTGCGCGCGTCCCAGCGACATCGCGCGCGAAAGCTCCTGCACGCTGGGCACCAGGTCCAACGGCGAGAGCGTCTTGCGGAAGTCCTTCATCACGTGCGCGTAGGGGCGGTTCGGCGCGACGGCCAGCTCGGCGAGCCGCTGCAGCGGCAGCCAGAGCGGCGTGGTCAGCTTCTGCGCGAACCCGTTCATCGCGAGGATGAGCGTGTTGCGCGTGCCGATCTTCCCGGAGTGCACCGCCTCCCACGCGGCGCGGGCGGGCACGTTGTCGCTGAAGCCGCCGTCGACCAACCGCACCACGCCGCGGGCGGCGAGCAGCCCCTGAATCGCCGTGTGCATGCGCGGATCTTCCCGCAGCACGTCGTAGTGAATGATCCCAGGCAGGGCACACGAGAAGCCCACCGCGTCGAGCGCGTCGAAGTCGGTGGTCGACGGGTCGGCGCCCAGGTGGATCCTGCTCAGCACCTCGGGGCGCATGAAGAACTCGGCGAACGCGCCCGCCGCCGACTGAATCCCCGCGGCGAGCACCCGCGGGTTCAAGCTGCTCGACTTCGGCGCCTCGGGCAACAGGTGCTCGTAGGCCTCCACCGGCCGCGGCATCATGCCGATGCGCACGCCGCTCACCGTCACGATGAGCGGGATCTTCAGCTCGCTCAGGCGGAGCCCCGCCGTCGGGTCGGCCTCGGCGTCCGGGTTGAAGTAGCGGCCGATGTTCGCGCGCAAGAACAGCCGCAGCGCCCCGGGCAACCCATAGCGGCTCTCGGTCGAGATGGCGCGGAAGAGCTTCTTCCACGACAGCCCGCGCACGATGTGCATCGTCTCGGCGGGGTCGAAGCGCTCGGCGCGCGCGCGGAACAGGCCCAGCACCGCGCCCATCGACGTGCCGACCAGCAGCCTAGGCGTGAGGCCGAGCTCCTCGAGCAGCGCCATCACGCCCAGGTAGACGTAGCCGGTGCCGCCCCCGCCGCCCATCACCAGCACGAGCGACTTGTTCCTCACCTCCCGCTCGATGACCTCGAGCGGCACCTTGCCGCGGGTGCGCTCCGCGAGCGCGCTCCAGACTTCGGGCACGCGCCCCCGAAAGTGGCCTACCTGAGCGAGCAGCTCCTCGCGCGCGCCGGGGGCCTTGCCGAGCAGGAGCGGCTTGAGCCGATCGATCACCTCGTTCCGGAACGGATCCAGCCCCCAGCCGACCGCGAGCGACCTTCCCTCGACGGGCACCTTGTAGAGCCGCGCGATGGCGATCGCCGAGCGCAGCACCGCGACCCCTTGCGGCTCGAGGAGCCCCGCGTTGAGCTCGACCGCGCGGAGCAGCGCGACCTCCAACTCCTCCAGGGGGCGCAGCCGCTCGAAGTGGGCCTTGAGGCGAACGCTCACGCGTGGATCAACCTAGCGCTTGGGCCGGCCCAACAGCCGCAGCTCTCGGAGCGCCTCGGTACAGTCCGGGTTGCACTGAATCGCCCGCTCGAAGCTCCGCTCGGCTTTGTCGGGCCGGCCGGTGGCCTTGTAGATGTAGCCGGTGAACAGGTAGCTCTTGTCGAGCTTCGGGTTGAGCGAAATCGCTTGCTCGAGCGTGTTCAGCGCGTCGTCGACCACCGCGCCGTCGTGGGGCGCCTGCTGGAAGCGGCACCAGCCGAGGTACGCGTGGAACTCGCCTTCGTCCGGGTAGAGCGCGATCGCCTCTTCGAACAGGTGCTGCGCTTCGACCAGCTGGCGTTGGCGCAGGAGCTCCTCGCCTTTCTGGAACTTCCCTTCCGCGGCGAGGATCTTGTTCACCTCGTCGCTCATGTCGCGCTTGAAGCCGGTCGCCAGCTCCTTGGTGTAGCGCTCGCGCTCCGCCGGATCGGTGAGGGTGTCGTGGGCGTTGGAGATGAGGTCGTAGATCTGCGCGGCGAGCTGCCGCACCTCTGCCGAGGACGACCCGAAGTGCTTGTCGGGGTGGTACTCCTTCGCGAGCGCGAAGTACGAGCGCTTGATCTCCTCGCGCGAGGCGGTCGGCGGCACCCCGAGCAGCTCGAAGTAGTCCAGCTTCCGCATCTGGTTGACCTTGTTGATCAACCGCTCGCGGAGGAGGCCCTCCTCGCCGCCGCCGCGCGCCTGCGAGAGGTCCTTGACCACCGACAGCTCGGGGAGCAGCGAGCCGGCCGAGCGGGCGGTGACCCCCGGCTTCCCCTTGGGCGGCGGTGGCGGCACCAGCGGAGGCAGCGACTGCGGCGCCTCGGTCTGGGT
>CAZEDU010000185.1:3563-6245 GCA_964511185.1 uncultured Myxococcaceae bacterium
GCTTGAGGGGCGGCGGCGCGTGCGGCGGCAGCGGGGGAGGCTTCGGCGCCGACTGCGCCAGCTTCGCGATGGAGAGCTTCGGCTTGCCGTCGGTGGGCCGGTCCTTCAGCTCGACCATCTGCGCGCACTTCATCGCGTAGAAGAACTTGTCGGTCTCGATCGGCGGGAGCAGCGCCAGCGCGCGGAGCGTGGCGATCGTCTTGTGGCCGTCCGCCGCGTGCAGGAGCTGCTGCTCCTCCTCGCCGAGCCCCGCGTCCTGCAACGCGTAGAGCGGGTTCTCGGACGGGTGCACGAACAGGCCGTCCGCGTCGGGCATCACGCGGCCGAGCCGCTCGGCCCCGAAGGTCCGTCGGACCCCTTCGTAGATCGTCGCGGCGGCGGTCAGCTCCAGGCCCACCGTCTCGGGCGGCGGCATCACCCGCGGGTTGAGCTGGTAGTCGCCCGCCTCCCAAAGGAAGACGTCGAACAGCTTGGTCTGCAGCTGGAGGTTCAGCGCGTAGATCAGGTTCTGCGGGCTGATGCAGCCCATCTCGATCAGCACCGTGCCCTGCTGGCGCCCCGACGCCTTCATCCGGCGGAGCGACTCCTCGCACTCGGCCTCGGAGATCATGCGCTCGCGCACCATCACCTTGCCCAGGCACTCGGAGAGCAGGTTGCTCTTGATCGAAACCGGCTGGCCCTCGCGCAGGTAGAGGATCTTCTTCACCTTGTCGCGCCGCAAGAGCAGCGCGCCGGTCAGGCGCTTTCGGTACAGCTCGGCCAAGACCTCGGGGAAGGGCTTGTGGCGGAAGTCCCCGCGGATCGACGGGAACACCATCGAGCTCTTCTTCGACTGCACCTCGACGTGGGTGACTTCTTCCTGGGCCGACTCATCCGCCAGCTTCTGGCCTTCGGCTTCCTCCTCGTCGGCGTCGGGCGGCGGCGGGGGCGGCTGCTCCGAGCGCTGCGGAAACCGGTCGCCCAGCGCGTCTTGCAGCGCGTCCATCAGCTTCTTCAGGTCGACCGGCTTTTCGAGGAACGCGAACGCGCCGTGCTTGCTGCGCGCTTCCTCGGAGAACACCGGGCCGGTGTAGACGCCGGAGATCATGATGATCGGCACGTGCCGGCCCTTGGGCGACGCGTGCATTTTCTTGGCGACGTCGTACCCGCTCAGCGCGGGCAGGTGCAGGTCGAGCAGCACGGCGTCGAACGCGCGCTTCTCGAAGGTCCGCACCGCCCACTCGCCGTCGCGCTCCACCGCGACGGTGAAGCCCTGCCGGGTCAAGGCCTCGGCCAGGAGCCGCTGCACCGAGCGGTCGTCATCGACGATGAGAACGTTGACGGGGGTATGCGGGCTCAATTCGTGTCCGAAGTTGGCTGCCTCGTCAGCAGAGCATACACGCGCCACACTCGAGCGGTGTAGGTGCGATATGCGGCCCCGACAAGCGGTGGATGATTTAGGCTCGAACGCATGTCACGCGCACTTGTTTTTCTCGCTTTGTGGTTCGCGCCTGCGCTCGCGTTCGCGCAGGACGCCGGCGCCGCGGTCGCGGCCGAAGAGAGCGCGCGCGTCGCCGAGGCGAAGAAGGTGCTCACTCAGTACCTGTCGGCGGTGAAGGGGAAGAAGTGGGCCGATGCGAAGAAGCTCACCCACCCGTCGACGTTGAAGGTCATCGAAGAGCGCAAGCGCCGCCTCAAGCAGGAAGACCACGGCATGTCGCCGTGGGGGCAGCTCAACGTGCATTACCTCCGGGAGTTTCGGATCACCGGCGCCCGCGAGGCGGAGCAGGGCACCGTCGTCGTCGAGACGAGCGAGGATCACTACCAGGTCGAAGAGAAGGGCGTCGTCGAGGACGAGATGGCCGCGTACCTGCTCGGCAAGAAGGGCGGCAAGTGGCTGGTCGTCGACAAGAAGCGCCAGCAGACGTTCGCGCCCGGCAGCATCCGGCTCGGCTACAAGGACTACTTCGACCCCGTGGGCGACGCGGCGCCCTAAGACGCTCTAAGGCGCGCCGGCGAGCGCGCCGCTCTGCGCCTGGGCCTTCTCGACGTCGCTCTCGTGCTTGAGCACGATGTTCAAGGTCGCGCTCACCAGCTCGGGCGTGAGCGCGTCCGCGTTGAGCAGCGCCAAGCTCTGCGCCCAGTCGAGCGTCTCGCTGATCGACGGCGCCTTCTTCAGGTCCAACCCGCGCAGCTTCTGTACCGCGTCGACCACCTGACCTGCGAGCTTCTCCGCGATGTGCGGCAAGCGCGCGCGGACGATGCGCAGCTCGCGCTCGCGGGTTGGGAAGTCGATGTGCAGGTGCAGGCAGCGGCGCTTGAGCGCGTCGGAAAGCTCGCGCGCGTTGTTCGACGTGAGCACCACCCGCGGGACGTGCTTGGCCTTGAAGGTGCCGAGCTCGGGCAGGGTGACCGCGTTGTCGGCCAGCACCTCGAGCAAGAACGCCTCGAACTCGGGATCGGCCTTGTCGATCTCGTCGATGAGCAAGAGCGCCGGCTGGTCCGAAGTGATGGCGCGCAAGATGGGGCGGGGGAGCAGGAAGCGCTCCGAGAAGAAGACCGCGTCGCCGGTGGCGAGGCGATCGGCCGCCTCGGCCAGCGAGCGCGTGCCCTGCACCATCTCGCTCACCTTGTCCTTGAGCAGCTGGGTGTAGAGCAGCTGCTTGGCGTACTCCCACTCGTAGAGCGCCTTGGCCTCGTCGA
>CAZEDU010000186.1:0-6182 GCA_964511185.1 uncultured Myxococcaceae bacterium
TCCGTCGTCGTCCAGGTAGTCGGTGAACGCGTAACGGCCGTCGGGGATGAGGCGGATGGCGGCGCGGGTTAGCGACTCGGTATAGTCGATGAGCGCGCGCGCCCGGCGCAGCGTCTCATCAAGACCATAGCGCGCCGCGATCTCCGCCAGACGCGCCGCGCCGGTGGCGTGGGCCGAGGTCGGCCCCGATTCGCGCCTGGTCGAGAACACCGGCTTCACGCTCCAGCGGCGCGAGACGAAGGTCGGCCTCGTCATCTCGGGTTACGGCATCACCGACCGGCTCGAGATCAACGCGGCGATGTTCCCGATGCTGCTCACGTACTTCAACCTGGGGCTCAAGTACGGGGTGTTTCGCTCCGAGCACGCCGCGCTTGCGGTGGAGGCGTACGGCGGCTATCTGCTCGCGGGGCCCTTGCTGGACGCGCACCTGTACCACTTCGGCGCGCAGGCGAGCTTCTCGGCGGTGCTGCGGCCCAACCTCCTCTGGCACAACGCGGTGGGCTGGCGCGCGTGGAACGTGGCGCTCAGCGCGTTGAACCAGAGCCTGCTCAGCGGGCGGATCGCGCTCTACTCGCTGCGCAGCGAGCTGGAGTGGGACGTCACGCGCCGGCACATCTTGTTCTTCACGCTGGAGACGCCGACGGTCTGGAACGCGGCGCTGCTTCAAGGCGCGCACGCGTTCGACGCGACCGACTTCTGGGCGGCGCTGGTGGGGTACCAGTACAGCGCGAAGGTCTTCAACGTGCGGCTGAACTTAGGCTACGGGCCGAGCTTCTTCGGGCGCGGGCCCACCGGGAGCCTCGATCTCTACGCGCGGTTCTGAAGGTGCCTCAGTACAGGCCGACCGCGCTGGTGAAGAGCGCGTCGAGCCGGTGGGCGCGGGTGGCGAGCGCCGCCTCGAGCCGGAACGGCACCCGCCCCAGGAAGGTCTCCAGCCCGAGCGCGGCGATGCCGCCCAAGCGCCAGCCGACGCGGGTCGGCTCGGCGGCGCCCTGCGCGAACACGGTCGAGGTCACCAGGTAGCCGATCGGTCCGGCGCCGACCGTGAAGGTGAAGGGCCCGTTGTCGTGGCAGTAGTGCGCGCGCAGGTCGAGCGCGTGCAGCGTGTTGCTGATCAAGAGCGCCGAGGTGCCGTCGCGCTGCAGGCTGAAGCGGTAGCCGCCGTCCAGCTCCAGCCGGCGCAAGGGCTTGGTCGCCAGCCGCACGCCGGGCGACAGCTCGGTGGTGCGCTGCAAGCTGCCGCGCTGCACGAGCCACAGCCCGGCGCTGGCGGTCGGCACCACGTACCGGCCTTGGGGCGCCTGGAAGGGCCGGCGGTCGGTCACCTGCTCGGCGCGCGCGGCGGCGCTCACGAGCACGGCGGCGAGGGCGGCGAAGATCGTCGTTCTCATGGGCAGGCCAAGGTGTTCGCGGTGTCTCGCCGAATCAGCTCGTCGAAGCGCGCGCGGATGAGCGTGCACATGCGGCTGCGATCGAACGACGGGAGCTGATCGAGGAACACGTTCCAGAAGCCGACCACCGAGTAGGTGCGCAGGCTGCCGTCGGCGAGCTTCTGTCCGAGCGCGCGCTCGGCGTCGACCACCGAGCGGGCGATGCGCTCCGGCGCCTGGGTCTCCACCATCAGCTGCCAGATGGCGCTGGCGACGAAGGCGCCCAAGGCGTGCGGGTCGAAGGCCTTGCGCGGCTCACCCGGCTTCAAGTCGCCGTCGGCCACCGAGAGGCCCAAGGCGAGCAGCGCGTCCTGCGCGGTTATCACGCGCTCGACCGCCAGGTCGCGATTGGGGCCAATGAAGTTGGCCGAGGGCGCGAAGAAGTTCGAGTCCCGGGTGAGCGCCGCGCCGAAGACGTCGGCCAGCCCTTCGTCGACGCCGGCGATCTGGTTGGTGGCGGCGGCCGACCAACCCGGGCGAGGATTCCGCGCGTTGCGATCCACCAGCACGTTGTGGACCTTGTGCGAGTACTCGTGGGCCATCACGCCGAGGTTCCCCGAGAACGGCAGCTCCGCGAGCGCGATGTGCGGCACGAGCAGGAAGGCGTCGTGCATCGGGCTGTACGCCGCGTTGTCGGTGAGGAACCAGAACGTGGGCACGAGCTTGGTCACGATCTGCATGCGCGGGTGGTAGAAGGTCTTCAGCGCGTTCAGCTCGTCCGGCGACACGCCGAGCGCCTCGAAGAACTGCCGCGCGCGCTCGAGCGACCAGTACGCGGTCGCCATCGCCAGCGAGTCGAAGTCTTCGGGGATGAGCACGCCGGACTGCTCGGTGAAGCTCAGGCGCGGCGGCGCCCCGCCTTCGATGCGCAGCGCGTCCTGCGGCGTGACCGCGATGATGTCCGCGACCACGGTGGCGTCGACGCGCATCGACAGGACGCCGCCGCGCATCTCGACCGCGTCGTCGAGCGTGGACAGCGGCGCGTCGAAGGTCCGGTAGCCGCCGCTCGCGTCGTCGAACGCGTGGATGCGGATGGTCACCGGCCCGGTCGGCTGACAGGCCGCGGCGAGGATCAAGCTGGTGATGCAGAGCCAACGCATGGGGCGCGCTACGCTAGCAGGGGACAGTCCCCGTTGGGACAGTCCCCCAGTCAGCGGTCGGCGGCCATCTCGACCGAGAGCTGCTTGAGCTTCTTCTCGAGCGAGGCGCGTTGGTGCTTGGACTCGGCGCGCTCGGGGCTGCGCCGCAGCGTCTCGAGCGCCCGCTGGTAGGCGTCGCGCGCCTGGCCCGGCCGGGAGGACTGCCGATACGCGTCGCCCAAATGCTCGTGGATGGTCGGCTCGCCAGGGGCCAACGCCGCGGCGCGCTCGAGCAGATCGACCGCGCGGGTGAAGTCGCCGCGCCGGAAGTGGAGCCAGCCGAGCGAATCGAGGAACTCACCGCTGTCGGGCTTGAGCTCCAGCGCCCGCATCACCAACCGCTCCGCCTCTTCGAAGTTCACCCCGCGGTCGGCGAGCGAGTAGCCGATGAAGTTCATCGCCAGCGCGTTCTCGGGGTTGATGTCGAGCACCGCCCGCATCGCCTGCATCGACTTGTCGTGGTCGCCCTTGCGCTCGTACACCGCGCCCAACGAGAAGAGCAGCGACTCGTCGTTGGGGCGCGCCCGCAGCGCCTCGAGCAGCACGTCGAGCGCCTCCTGGAACCTGCCCTGCCGCTCGTAGGTGCCCGCGAGCGCCTCGACCCAGTCCGTGTCCTCGCGCTTGGCGAGCGCGCGCTTCAAGAACGACTCGGCGTCCCGCCACGCGCCGCTGCGCTCGAGCGCGCGCGCGTAGATGGGCACCAACGGCGCGTAGTCGGGCCGCTCGTCGATGCTCTTCTTGAGCAGCGCGAGCGCCTCTTTGTGCTGGCCCGCCTGCGACAGGCAGCTCCCGCGCTGCAGCCGCGCCTTCGGGTGGAGCTCCGACGACTCCGGCACGTCGCCATAGGCCTTGGCCGCCTCGGCGAAGTGGCCGAGCCGCTCTTCGAGCAGCCCCGCGTAGAAGTGCAGCCTCGGCTCGTTCATCGACCGACGGGCGTGGCGCAACACCTCCGCGGCCGCCTCGACGTGCCGCGAAGCCAAATACGAGAAGGCGATCTTCACCGCCGTCTCCGGCTCCGGCGCCGCCGAGAGCAGCGTGTCGAAGTAGGCGCGCGCGCGGCCGAGCGAGCCCAGCCGCAGCTGCAGCCGGCCGGGGGTGAGCAGCAGGTCGGCGTTCTCGGGGTCGGCCTCGAGCGCGCGGGCGTAGGCGTGCTCGGCGAGCTCGAGCCGATCCCTCGACTCGTACAATTGGCCCAGCGCGTACCAGCTGTCGAAGTCGCGGTCGTCGCGCTCGACGGCCTTCTTGAGCAGCTTCTCGGCGCGCGGCAGATCGTCCCGCTCGGCGAACGCGAGCCCCAGCCGCCGGTAGCCGACCGCTTCGTTCGGCAGCGCGGCCCCGAGCCGCTCGATGGTGCGCACCGCCTCGTCGGCGGCCTTCGAGTCCAGGTGCAGCTGCGTGAGCACCAGGTACGCCTGCACCGACTTGGGCTCGAGCTGAATCGCCTTCTCCAGGTGCGCCTTGGCCCGCGTGTAGCGGCCGGCCTCGAGCAGCACCCGCCCCATCAGCAGCTGCGCGGGCGCGTAGCCCGGCCGGCCCTCGATGACGCGCTTGAGCGTCCGCTCCGCGCCGGGCAGGTCCGACAGCCTCGCGTACTCCTCCGCGAGCGCGGTCATCAAGAAGGGGTTGGTCCCGTCCGAGGCGAGCGCCAGGCGCAGCTCTTCGACCGCGATCCGGTGGTTGCCTTCGTGGTGCGCCAGCCGGGCCTTCAGGAAGTGCGCGTACGCCGACGACGAGCTGAACTCATCTTCATCGCTGGCCTGCGCGGCGAGCATCGCCTCCCGCATCGCCTGGCGATCGACAGGAGGCCGGTCGGTCGGGGGTCGCGCGACGGCGGCGCACCCGACCAGGCAAATCCACGAGACGAGCGCGAAGGGCGACCGCAGCATCGACACCGACGAGTGTAGCCGTTTGGTCGGCGCGCCGCTGCGGCCTACATCCGCGGCCGGCTGGCGTCGCTGGCGCGCTGCACCAGGGCCTCCACCGCCGCTTCCAAGGATTCCAGCGGCTTGCGTTTGAGGTCCATCACCGAGATGCGGAAACGCACCCCCGACTGGGCTTCGACCTCGGCCAAGATGCGCTGGTAGGTGAGCGCGATGCCGTCGGCCTGGGACTCGGGGTGGACGGCGACCAGCGCGCCGTTGCCCACGTGCGCCAGCAGGTCGGAGGCGCGCATGCGCGAGCGCATCGCCTGCACCGCGAGCCGCAGCTTGTCGCCCGGGGGCGTGGACGGCACCAGCGCGGCGAGCGCGAGCGGCCGCTGGTAGCGCAGCGTGCGGGCCAGCTCCTGATTCAGCCGCGCCACCAGCCCCGGCAGGTTCAAGGTGCCGGTTTCTGGATCATGCCCGCCGCTGCGCAAGAGCGACCGGCTCCGCTCGAGCTCGCGCTCGGTGTCGCGCAGCCGGAGCGCGCGGTCGACGCGGGCGAGCAGCTCGAGCCCCTGGAACGGCTTGCCCAGGTAGTCGACGGCGCCCAGGTTCAGCGCGCGGACTTTGTCGGAGACGCCCTGGTGCGCCGAGAGGAAGATGATCGGAATGTCGGCGGTGTCGGTGGAGGCCTTGAGCGCGACCGCCGCGTCGAGGCCGTCGAGCTTGGGCAGGAAGATGTCGGTGACGATGAGGTCGGGCTTGAGCGCGCGGGCCATCGCCACGCCCTCGGCGCCGTCGCGGGCGAGCTCGACGCGGTAGCGCGACTTGAGCATCTCGGCCATCACCGCGGCGAGCTCGGGCTCGTCTTCGATGATCAGCACGCGCCGCAGCCGATCCGGGGCGCTGGGCGCGGGCAGCGGCGCCGCCTCGGGTTGATCCGACTTGGCGAGCGGCAAGGTGAAGACGAATGAGCCGCCGCCGCCCGGCGGGCTCTCGGCCCAGATCTCTCCGCCGTGCAGCTCGACGTACTCCTTGCAGATGGCGAGCCCCAGGCCGGTGCCAGTGCCGCTGCCGTGTCGATACTTGTCGAAGATGACGTGGACCTGATCCGGCGGAATGCCCTTGCCGTCGTCCTGCACCACCACGCGGGCCGAGTCGCCTTCGGGGGCCTTGACCCGCTGCGTGCGCACCACCACCGCGCCGGCGTCGCGCGCGTGCTGAATCGCGTTGGTGATGAGGTTCTGCAAGACCTCCTGCAGCTTCACCTCGTCGCCGACGACGAGGAGGCTCTCGGGCGTCTCCGACCGCAGCGCCACGCCCCGCTCGGCGGCGAGGATCTCCAGCGCCTCTGCCGACTCCTTGCACAGCTCGGAGATGTCGACGAGCGTCGGCTCCAGCGAGAGCTTGCCGCGCTCGGTCTTGCCGCGCTCGAGCAGCGACTCGACCAGGTCGAGGATCTTCTTTCCCTGCCGCAGAATCGCCTCGCCCGAGGCGCGCTGCTGCGGGGCGAGCTCGCTTTCCACCAGCAGCCGGCCGTGCCCCAACAGCACGTTGAGCGGCGCACGCAGGTCGTGGCTGCAGACGGCGATGACGTCGTCCTTCAGCCGGTTCAGCTCCTTCAGGCGGCGGTTCGCCTCGGTGAGCTCGCGGTAGCGATCGACGTAGGCGGACTCGAGCTCCTCGCGCTTGCGGCGCAGCGCCAGGTGGAGCCGCGCGTTGCGCACCGAATTCGCCAGCGCCGCGGCGAC
>CAZEDU010000187.1:0-6156 GCA_964511185.1 uncultured Myxococcaceae bacterium
GCCATCTCCTTCGCATGCGCGCGGGTCTTGGTGGTGATGTCCGCGCCGCCGAGCATCCGCGCCAGCTCGTCGACGCGCTCGACGGCCTTGAGCTCGACCACCTCGCTCCTGACGGCATCGCCGTCGCCCTGCTTGACCACGCGGTAGTGGGCATCGGCGAACGATGCCACCTGCGGCAGGTGCGTCACGCAGAGCACCTGGCGCCGGTCGCCCAGCCGTTGCAGCAGGCGCCCCACGTTGGCCGCGACGGCGCCGCCGATGCCGGCGTCGACCTCGTCGAATACCAGCGTCGGCACGTGCCCGACCTCGCTCGTGACCACCTGGATCGCCAGCGCGATCCGCGACAGCTCGCCGCCGGACGCCACGCGCGCGATCGGCCCCAACGGCTGCTTGGGGTGGCTCGCCACGCGGAACTCGACCTGCTCGAGGCCGTAGCTCGCGCCCTCCTTCTGCGGAACCAGCGCGATCTCGATCCGCCCGCCTTCCATCGCGAGCTCCTGCATCACCCCGGTGGCGCGGTGCGCCAGCTCGTTCGCGGCGAAGCGCCGCTTGACCGAGAGCTGCTCGGCCAGCGCGCGGTAGTCGGCGACAGCGATGTCGGCGGCGCGGGCGAGCCCCTCGGCATCCGCGGACGCCGACAGCGCCTCGAGCCGCGCCTGCGTTTCGGCCAGCAGCGCGGGCAAGGCCTCGGGCCGCACGCGGTGCTTCCGCGCAAGGTCGTGCACGGCCACCAGCCGCTCCTCCACGCGCTTCAGCTCGTCGGGATCGAGGTCCAGGCGGCGCCGATAGTCGCGCAGCGCCCGCGCCGCCTCGGTGAGCTGGATGCGCGCGGGCTCGAGCATCGCGACGACGTCGTCGAGCGCGGGGTCGTGCGTCGCCACGAGCGAGAGGCGCTGCGAAAGCTGGTGCACGCGCGTGGCGAGCGCGTCGTCGCCTTCGGCAAGCAGCTCCTCCCCGGCACTGGCCGCCTCGATCAGCGCCGAGGCGTTCGCGAGTCGCGCCTGCGTCGCGTTGAGCTGCGCCCACTCGGCCTCGGAGATCGCAAGCGAAGCAAGCTCGCGCTGGCGCTGCTCGAGGAAGCCACGCTCGCCTTCGCTGGCCTTGGCGGCGAGGGCCGCGGCATCGCGGCGCTCGATGGCGACGCGCATCGCGCGCCAGGCCTCGGCGACCTCGCCGGCCAGCGTCCGGAACCCGCCGAACGCGTCGACCAGCGAGCGCTGCACCTCCGCGTGCTCGAGCGACTGATGCGCGTGCTGGCCGTGCAGGTCGACGAGCTGCTCCCCGAGGGAGCCGAGCTGCGCGAGCGTCACCGGGTGCCCGTTGACGAACGCACGCGAGCGTCCCTGCGCATCGAGCACGCGGCGAACCAGGATCGAGCCGTCGTCGCCGGAAAGCGCGTTCTCGGCGAGCCAGGCGCCCACGCCCGGCGCGTCGACGATGTCGAACACCGCGGCGAGCTCGGCACGTTCCGAGCCGGGGCGTATCTGCCGCGCCTCGAAGCGGTCGCCGAGCAGAAGGCCGAGCGCGTCCAGCAGGATCGACTTGCCGGCGCCGGTCTCGCCGGTGAGCGCGGCGAAGCCGGGGTCGAGCTCGAGGTCGAGCGCGTCGACCAGCACGAAGTTGCGTATGGACAGGCTGCGCAGCACCTCTAGCCCCCCCTGGGGTCGTCGCGGCCCCTGCGCTCGCGCAGCCGCTCGGGCGTTTCGCTCCAGTGCAGCTTTTCGCGCAGCAGGCCGAAATAGTCGTGGTCGTGCGGGTGCAGCAGGCGCACGTGGTGCGGCGCGCGCCGGATGGTGACGCTCTCGCCTTCGGAGAGCGGCATGCGCACCTGGCCGTCGCCGTGGGCGGCGGCGTCCCGGCCGCGGACGACGGTGATGCGGATCACGCTGCTGTCGGCGACCGCGATCGGCCGGTGCGTGAGCGCGTGCGGCGCCACCGGCACGAGCGCGAACGCGGGCACCTTCGGATCCAGGATCGGTCCCCCGGCCGAGAGCGCGTATGCGGTCGAGCCGGTGGGTGTCGCGACGATCATCCCGTCCGCACGCATCGCGAACGCATGCCGGCCGTCGATGTCCACCGCGCAATCGACCATCGTGCCGAGCGAACCGCGACTGACCGCGACGTCGTTCAGCGCCAGCGCGCGCTCGGGCTCGCCGCCTTCGCGCTCGACGACCGCCTCGAGGAGCGTGCGCTGCTCCTCGACGTAGCTGCCGTCCAGCATCGGGCCGAGCGTCTCTTCCATGCGGCCGTGCGGGATGTCGGTGAGAAAGCCGAGCCGGCCGAGGTTGACGCCGATGAGCGGCAGGTCGAGCGGGGCGAGCCGGCGTGCGATCGACAGCATGGTCCCGTCGCCGCCCAAGACGATGGCCACTTCGGCATGGCGGTCGAGGACATCGGCCGGCGCCGCGGGATAGTCGGCAAGGCCGGTTTCCCGGGCGGTCTCGGCCTCGAGCACCACCGCGTGCCCACGCCCGGCGAGCAGGCGCCCGAGGCGTGAAACCGGCTCGGCCATGTCGGCGCTGGCGTAGCGCCCTACCAGGGCGACACGCGTGAAGCGCGCCTTCGGCGTAGGCATGGGCGGATTAAACCACAGCGCAGCGGCCGCTTCGCCTAGAATGAAAGGATGAGGATGCCATGCTCGACGCCCGCGCCCAGCACCTCCTGAAGACGCTCGTGGAGCGCTACATCGCCGACGGGGAACCGGTCGGCTCGCGGGCGCTCTCGCGCGTGTCCGGGCTCGAGCTGTCGGCGGCGACCGTGCGCAACGTGATGGCCGATCTCGAGGAGATGGGCTTCGTCGCGAGCCCGCATACCTCCGCCGGCCGCGTGCCGACGCCGAAGGGCTACCGGTTCTTCGTCGACAGCCTGATGGTGGTGCAGTCGCTCGGCGAGGGCGAGATCCACCGCCTGCAGGACGAGCTCGTGGCGGACCGCCCGCAGGAGCTCGTGGCGACCGCGGCCAACCTGCTGTCGCAGCTCACACGGTTCGCCGGCGTGGTCGCGGTGCCCAAGCGCCACGAGGCGTCGATCCGGCATCTCGAGTTCCTGCGGCTATCCGACCGCCGGGTGCTGCTGATCGTCGTCACCTCGGACGGCGACGTGCAGAACCGCATCCTCCATACCGAGCGCGCGTTCAAGCAGGTCGAGCTGACCGAGGCCACGAACTTCATCAACCAGCACGTGGCCGGGCGGCCGTTCGCCGAGTTGCGCGCGTTGCTGGCCGAGGAGCTGAAGGCGCTGCGCGAGGACATCGCGCGCCTGATGTCGGCGGCCGTCGAGGCCGGCGCGGGCGTGCTCTCCGAGGGCGAAGGCGTCGTGGTGGCCGGCGAGCGCAACCTGCTCGCCTCGGGGGAGCTCGTCGGCAACGTCGACCGCATGAAGCGCCTGTTCGAGGTCTTCGAGCAGAAGACCTCGCTCATCCACCTGCTCGACGTCGCCCAGAAGGCGCAGGGCGTGCGGATCTACATCGGCGGAGAGTCGGGCGTGGTTCCGCTCGACGAGATGAGCGTGGTCACGGCGCCCTACGAGGTCGAAGGCCGGGTGCTCGGGACGCTGGGCGTCATCGGCCCGACGCGCATGGCCTACGAGCGGGTGATCCCGATCGTGGACGTGACCGCCAAGCTGCTGTCGAACGCGCTCGCGCGCGACTTCTCCGACGGCGCCCCGTAGCCGTCGCTCGCGTGTCCCGCCCGCCGCCCACGCCCAGCGAGCGCAAGCCGCCGCGCATCGGCGTGCTGCTGGTCAATCTCGGCACGCCGGGCGCCCCGACCTCCGGCGCGCTGCGCAGGTATCTCCGCCAGTTCCTGTCCGATCCGCGCGTGGTCGAGTTGCCTCGCTGGCTGTGGATGCCGATCCTGTGGCTGCTGGTCCTGCCGGTTCGTCCGGCGCGCTCGGCGGCCAAGTACGCGGCCATCTGGACGCCGGAGGGCTCGCCGCTGGCCCTCCACTCGGCCAGGCAGCGCACGCTGCTCCTGGGCTACCTCGGCCAGCGCCTGAAGGCGGCCGGGCTGCCGTCGGACCTGTGTCCGGTCGAGATCGGCATGCGTTACGGAGATCCGTCGGTGGCCGCCGGGCTCGCCAGGCTAGTCGAGGCGCGCTGCGAGCGGATCCTGGTCCTTCCGCTGTATCCGCAGTATGCGGCCAGCGTCACCGCATCGGCCTTCGACGCGGTGACGCGCGCGATGTCGCGCCGGCGCAAGGTGCCGGGGCTGCGCTTCGTGGCCGGCTTCCACGATGACCCCGGCTATGTGCGCGCGCTTGCCCGGCACGTCAACGACGAGTGGATGAAGCACGGCCGGCCGGACCATTTCGTCCTGTCGTTCCACGGGATTCCGCAGCGCAGCGTCGCCCGCGGCGACCCCTACGCCGACCAGTGCCGCCGGACCGCGGCGCTGCTGGTGCGCGAGCTCGGCCTCGAAGACGGGGCCTGGACGTTGTCCTTCCAGTCCCGCTTCGGCAAGGCCCGCTGGCTCGAGCCCTACACCGCCGGCGTCCTGGAGTCGCTGGGCCGCAAGGGGACGGCCCGGGTGGATGTGTTCTGCCCCGGCTTCGTGGCGGACTGCCTCGAGACGCTCGAGGAGATCGGCATCGAGGGGCGGGAGCTGTTCCGCAAGGCCGGGGGCGGCGAGCTGCGGCTCCTGCCTTGCCTCAACGAGCATCCGGCCTTTATGGCGGCCCTCACCGACCTCACGTTGAGGGAGCTGGGCGGCTGGCTCCCTGGCTCCTCGGCCACGCGTTCGCACGCCGCGACCTCGGCCAAGGCTTGAAGTTCCCGCCGTTCGTCCCAAGTTGAGAGGGATAGCCGGTCGCCACCGGCAGTCTCCGGCTCTGGCCGGAGGCGCCGGGGTGGCCTGTCGGAACGCAGTTCCCGAAAGAACAAGGATTTGCCGTCGATGAGCCAGCCGCACGACACCCCACAGGCCCCGCAGACCTCCGAGCCTTCAGCCCACGCGCCGGAAGGCGAGGTGAACCGGACCGAGGCGCTTGCCGGCGACCTGGGCGAGCTCCTGCGCAAGGCCGAGAGCGAGGCGGCGGAATTGCGGGACGCCTGGCTTCGCGCCCGCGCCGAGACCGAGAACGTCCGCCGCCAGGCGGCCGCCGAGACCCAGAAGGCCCACAAGTTCGCGATCGAGAAGTTCGCCCAGGACCTTCTGCCGGTCCGCGACGCGCTGGAGCAGGCCCTCGCGGCGAACGCGACGCCGGAGCAGCTCCGTGCGGGTGTGGAGCTCACGCTGCGTCAGCTCGATGCGGCGTTCCATCGCGCCGAGGTGAGCGAGATCGCTCCCCAGGGCGAGAAGTTCGACCCGCATCGTCACCAGGCGATGCAGATGGTCGACGGCGGCGCGCCGAACACCGTCGTGCAGGTGTTCCAGAAGGGCTATCTGCTCAACGACCGCGTGCTGCGGCCCGCCCTCGTGGCGGTGGGCAAGACCTGAGCGGCTTGCGCAAAACCTCCTCCGACCCCATTTTCCATCCAACTGTTTTTCCACCCTTTTCCAGCGGAACCCGGAGCTAGACACCCATGGCCAAGATCATCGGCATCGACCTCGGCACCACCAACAGCTGTGTCGCCATCATGGAAGGCAACCAGCCCAAGGTGATCGAGAACTCGGAAGGTGCGCGGACGACGCCGTCGATCGTCGCGTACATGGAGGACGGCGAAGTGCTGGTCGGCGCACCGGCCAAGCGCCAGGCTGTCACCAATCCCAGGAACACCCTCTTCGCGGTGAAGCGCCTGATCGGCCGCCGCTTCGAGGAGAAGGAAGTGCAGAAGGACATCGCGCTGATGCCCTACAGCATCGTCAAGGCGGACAACGGCGACGCCTGGGTCGAGGTGCGCGGCAAGAAGATCGCGCCGCCGCAGGTCAGCGCCGAGGTGCTGCGCAAGATGAAGAAGACCGCCGAGGACTACCTGGGCGAGACGGTCACCGAGGCGGTGATCACGGTCCCCGCGTACTTCAACGACTCGCAGCGCCAGGCGACCAAGGACGCGGGCCGCATCGCGGGCCTGGAAGTCAAGCGCATCATCAACGAGCCCACCGCGGCCGCGCTCGCGTTCGGCCTCGACAAGAAGGACGAGAAGGGCGACCGCAAGATCGCCGTCTACGACCTGGGCGGCGGCACGTTCGACATCTCGATCATCGAGATCGCCGACGT
>CAZEDU010000188.1:0-919 GCA_964511185.1 uncultured Myxococcaceae bacterium
GAGTACGAGTTCAACCCGCCGCTCTCGGTGGTGAGCTACCAGGAGCTCTCGCCGGACCTGAACATTCAGCCGGTGGCGCGGATCACGACGCGGTGAGGAGTGGGGGGACTGTCCCTGAAAGGGACTGTCCCCGGTTCAACCGAGGCGTGAGCGGGAGACAGCGGCTCGAGCCTGCTCGATGGCTCGCAACGTCCGGGGACAGTCCCCGTTGGGGACGGTCCCCAGTTAGAAGCCCAAGAGGACGGCGAGGGCGAGCAGCAGCGCGAAGAAGGCGAGCAGCCCGACGCCGACCAACGGAATGAGGCTCTTGGTGTCGGGAATCGCCACCCGGCCTCTGCCGAACTGCAGCGCGCGGCCGCCTTGTGGCTCGGGCGGGTCGTCTTCGTCGCCTTCGTCGCGCGTGCCGTCGGGGAGAGCGTCGTCTTCGAAGTCCTCGTCTGGCTCCTCGGCCTCGGCGGGTGGCTCGTCCAGCTCGGATTCCTCGTCGACGCCGGAGGGCTCCGGATCCTCTGGCTCTTCTTCCAGCTCGTCCTCGCGCCCGCCGCCCTGGCTTTGCAGGCCGCTCGGCTCCGCGCTGGTCGCCTCGCCTTCCTCTTCCTCGTCCGGGGCGCTCTCGACCTCGCGCACCTCCGACGGGTCCAGGTAGAGCAGCCGCACGCCGCCGATCTGCACCTCGTCGCGGTCGCGCAGCGTCTGCCGGCTCGCGCGCTTCTTGTTCACCTTGATGCCGTTGCGCGAGCCCAGGTCTTCGACGTGCGTGCCGGACCAGTCCCGGCGCACCTTCGCGTGCCGGCGCGAGACGAGATCGTCCTTCAGGACGATGTCCGCGGTCTCGTCGCGGCCGAACACGAGCTCCTTGGCGTCCGACAGCTCGATGCGCGTGCCTTCCTTCGGCCCGTTCATGACCCGGAAGTAGGGC
>CAZEDU010000188.1:929-6069 GCA_964511185.1 uncultured Myxococcaceae bacterium
GGGCGCTTCGCTGGTCCCCATTCCGCGCATCACGTCCTTGACGACCTGGCGGGCGACGAGCGCGGTGTTGTCGGTGCCGTTGCCCTTGCCTTTGGGCGTCTCGACGAGCCGGTCGAAGGTGACGTCGAACTGGGCGATGGCGATGACGTCGCCGTTGCGCAGGAGCCGCTTCTCGCCCTTCGGCAGGGGCTGGCCGTTGATCTGCGTGCCGTAGGACGAGCCCAAGTCCTCGATGAAGAAGAGCTGGCCGTCGCGTGAGATGCGCGCGTGGTTGCGCGAGACGGCGGGCTGCGAGAGCACCACCTGGCAAGAGCGGTCGCGCCCTAAGGTGATGGCGTCCTCGTCGAGGACGAGCTCAGTGCCTTTGTCCGCGCCGCCGGCCTGGCTGCGCTCTTTGACCACCAGCCGCACGCTCATTGCTGCTTACGAAGCCCTCGGGACAGTCGTTCTACGGCTTGAGGTAGTCGCGACAGGCTTTGACCTCTTTGGGGAACTCGTCTTCCAGGGCGAACTTGATGAAGTTCTTGCAGGAGATGTCGGCACAGTCGTCTCGCTTCTGGTCGCGGCAGACCTCGAACACCCCGAAGTAGCACGGCGCGAAGCGGGCATCGAGCTTGATGCACTGGCGATAGGCGCGCTCTTCGTCGTTCTTGAGCCCGCGCGCGCCGTAGTCTTTCCCGAGCCGATAGAGCGAGGCGGGCGTCTTCTCGCTCGTCAGGCGGGTTTGCGCTTCTTTGAGGGAGGGGTCTTGCAGCTGCACCCGCTTCTCGACGTCCGGCGCGATCTGGCGGCATTGGACGTGCTCAGGCTTGGCTTCGAGGCAAGAGGTGACGGCGTCCTTCGCTTCCTTGAAGCGCCCGAGCTCGAAGTAGGCCTTGGCCAGGTTCCACCAGGCGTCGGCGAAGGTGGCGTCGAGCGCGACGGCCTGCTGCAGGTGCTGGATGCCTTCCTCCTGCTGACCCTCCATGAAGAGGATCTGCCCGAGCTGGTTGTGCGGGTCCGCGAGCTGCGAGTTGATCTCGATGATGGTGCGCAGCTGCTTCTTCGCCTTCTCGTAGTCCTTGAGGCACACGAGCGAGAGCGCCAGGTTCCAACGCGCTTCGAGGTAGTCGGGGTTGACCTTCAGCGCCCGCTGGCAGTTGTCGTGCGCCTTGCCGCAGGACTTCTCGTGCGTCAGGTAGATGTAGCAAAGGTTGTTGTACGACTGCGCGTGCTCCTGGTTGTAGCGGAGCGCCTTGATGAAGAGATCCTTGGCCTTGTCGATCTGCTCGCGGCGGAGCGCGATGAGCCCCTTGTTCGACCAGCAGTCGGCGAACTGCGGCGCGTACTCCAGGCACAGGTCGCACTGCACTTCCGCGCTGACCAGGTCGCCGTTGTTCAGGTACCGGGAGCAGTGATCGAGCGCCTCCAGCGCCCTGGGGTGGGGCGGCGGCGTCGACAGGCACGAGGTGAGGAGCAGGCAACCCAGAATGAAAAACGCGCGACAACCCATAAGGGCTTCGAGTGTAGGAGAGCCTCACTGCGCTATCAACGGTGGTCGGCCTGGATTCTGCGCTGATTTCCGGTGCTTACGCGCTTAGGATGGTTTTGACATGCGCGCCCTTCCCCTGGCCCTGCTCCTGCTCGCGACGCCTGCCTTCGCTCAGTTCGCCAACCGCACGCTGGGGTTGAGCGGTGGGTACTGGAACATCGACGGCGCCACGCAGGGCACCGTCCCGTGGACCGTGCCGGTGGCGCTCGAGGGCTCGCTGTACATCGAGAACCACTTCGACTTCGTCATCCGCGTTCCGGTGGCCATCATGCAGAGCACCACCCGCGAGCAGCTCGTCGGGGTCGCGCCGCACATCGGTTTTCGCTACCTCTTGGCGGAAGAGACGGTGCGGCCGTACGTGGGCACCGGGCTGACGTTCCTGTCCATCTTCGGCCGCAGCACCGGCGGCTTCATCGACAACACGTCCGTCGGGCCCGAGGTGAACCTAGGGCTCGACTACATGGTGGCGGACTCGGTGAGCGTCGGCGCGCGCGGCGTCTCGCAGCTGTTCGTGCGGCTCGGCGCCGCGCCGGGGTTGGCGTTCGGCGGGGTGTTGGCCGTCGCGACGCACTTCTAGAGGTTGCGGAGCGTCCGCTCCCGGCTCGCCTTCTCGCGGTCGGCGAGCGCGGCGGCCACCAGCAACACGAGCTTTTCGTCCGACAGGTTCGGCGGCTTGTACACGTCGCGCTCGTCTTGCAGCCGCTGCGAGAGGCTGGCGAACAGCTTGAGCCGCGCGTCCATCGACAGCTCTTCGCGCCGAATCGCCGCGGCGTAGAGGACCTGTCGTTCGTCGGCCGAGAGCTTCGCGATGCGGGACTGAAACAGCGGATCCTCGAGCAGCTGCCGCTCGCCTTCGGGGCAGGTGATGTTGGCGGGGAGCTTGAGCCGGCGCTCGCGGACCACGATGGTGCCGGCGAGCATGTCGCCCAGCCGCTGCTGCGACTGCGAGAAGAGCGCCGAGACGCCGCCGACCAGGTAGAGCACCGGGAGCCGATCGACCAGGCGCGCCAGGTTGCGCACCGCCGCCTGGAAGAAGCCGATGCGAACGCCGCTCTCTTGGATGACGCGCAAACCGAGCGCGCGTTTGCCGATGGTTTGTCCCGACCACCACGTCTCCAGCGCGATGCCGTAGCCGTGATCGACGAGGAAGTAGAGGACGAAGAAGAGCGCGGCCCCGAACTCCTGCAACACCAGCGACAGCAGGCCCATCACCAAGCCCGCGCCCACCGTGATGACGACGACGATGAGCGAGTCGATGAGCCAGGCGAGGAAGCGGCTGAAGAGGCCGGCGAGCACGAAGTCGAACTCGACGTACTCGGGCGTGACGACGCGGTGTTGCCCGTCGAGCTGGCCGGTGGCCGCGATCTCCATGGCGCGCACCATACTCAATTCCCACCCCTGCTAAGGTCTCGGTTGCCCATGGAGCTCGGCACCTTCATCGAGACGCGTCGGCCCCGGTGGCAGCAGCTGGAGTCGCTGCTCGGGCACGCCGAGGACAAGGGGTTGCGAGGGCTCTCGCTCGAGGAGGCGAAGGCGCTCTCCCGCCTGTACCGCAACGCCTCGTCGGATCTGCTGTGGGTGCGCGCGCGGGGCGGCTCCGCCGACGTGAGCGCGTACCTGAACGATCTGGTCGGTCGCGCCTACGCGGTGACGTACCCAGGCCGCCGTCCGCGTTGGTCGGACGTGTCCGGCTTCGTGCTGCGCGGGTTTCCGGAGCTGTTCCGCCGCGAGGTGCGCATGTACGTGGCGAGCCTGCTCTTCTTCTTGGTGGGCGGAGGCTTCGGCTACCTCGGCATGGAGCTCGACCCGACCGCCGCGCCGTACATCATCCCCGAGCAGCACCTGAGCTTGGACCCGATCGAGCGGGCGAAGAAGGAGGCGAGCGGGGAGGTCGCGGACGCCGGCACCCAGGTCGCGTTCTCGAGCTTCCTGTTCACGCACAACATTCGGGTCGCGATGCTGGCGTTCGCGCTCGGCATCACCGCGGGACTGGGCACGGCGTTGATGCTGTTCTTGAACGGCGTCTTGATCGGCGCGCTCGCGCAGGTCTACGCCGCGAAGGGGCTGGCCGGCTGGTTCTGGGCGTGGATCCTTCCGCACGGGATTCCGGAGGTCACCGCGATCTGCCTGGCGGGCGCGGCCGGCTTCGTCATCGCGCGCGGGCTCATCGCGCCCCGCGGGCTGTCGCGCCGGCAGGCGGTGCGCCAAGAGGCGGTCACCGCGGTGAAGCTGCTCTTCGGCACCTTCACGCTGTTCGTGATCGCTGGGTTCATCGAGGGCACGATCTCGCAGATTCACCCGCCGAAGCTGTCGGTGCTGTTCAAGATCTCGTTCGCGCTGGCCGTCGGCGGCGGGGTGTACGCGTATTTGATGTCGGGGTGGGTGAGGGCGAAGCGGTCACGCCGGCACAGCGTGCCGTGAAGCGGTTTCTCCCTGATGAGTTGCTTCCTCAGTGGAGGGGACAGTCCCCGCTGGGGACAGTCCCCCGGTTGGGAAATCAGAGGGCGCCGCGGGCCTTGATGTCGAGGTAGCGGTTGACGGCGGCGAGCGAGAGCTCGTCGGGCGTGACGTCGATGACCTGCACGCCGCGCTGGCCGATCTTCGACTTCATCGCCTCCCGCTCGGCGACGAGCTCGCTGGCCACCGCTTGCTGGAACGCGGTGTCGACGGCGGCGGGCGCGCGCGCGAGCAGCTCGCTCAAAGACGTGTCCTTCACCGACAGACAGAGCGGCAGGTGGCGGCGCGACAGCCGTCGGAGCGGCTGCACCAGGGTGGTCGACTGCTCTTCGTCCACGAAGTCGGTGAAGACGCACAACAGGCTGCGGCGCGCCAGCCGCACGTTCAGCTCTTTGAACAGCGCCAGATGGTCGACGTACGTCAGGCTCGGCGTCACCGAGTAGAGCGCCTCGACGATGCGCCGGTACTGCTCGCGGCCCGCGGCGGGCGCGAGATAGGCCTTCACTTCGTCGGAGAAGACGGCCAATCCGACCCGGTCGCCGTTGCGCACGGCGATGAACGCGAGGAAGAGCGCGGCGTTGATGGCGTGGTCCAGCTTCGACAGCCCGTCGACGTGCGCGGCCATCGACCGGCCTGCGTCGAGGCAGATGAACACGTTCTGCGCGCGCTCGGCCTCCATCACGCGCGTGACCGGCTTGCCGCGCCGCGCGGTGCCCTTCCAGTCCACGTCGCGCACCGAGTCGCCCTGGCTGTAGTCGCGCAGCCGCGCGAACTCCGAGCCGCGCCCGTCGCGCCGAATCTGCCGCAGCCCCAGGTTCGCCCAGTTCACCGCGGCGCCGGCGAGCACCAGCTGATGGGCGCCGCGCAGATCGGGATAGACCGAGAAGGCCTGCTCGAGCGGCACGACGCGCTCGTGCCAGACGAAGCCCAAGGGGCCTTTGACGCGCAGGCTCACGTCTCCGAAGCGGAAGCGGCCGCGGCGGCTGGGCGTCGCGCGGTAGGTGAGCCGAACGCGGCTCTGCGCGGGCAGCTTCACGGCGAGCAGCTCGGGGGAGAGCGCCACCTCGGGCGGCGCGTCGTCCTTGAGGAGCAGCTCGACGGCGCGGTGGGCGCGGTTCACCACGTGCAGCACCACCGGGTTGGCGGCGCCCA
>CAZEDU010000189.1:0-5954 GCA_964511185.1 uncultured Myxococcaceae bacterium
CCTCGGAGCCCGCCTGGGTGAAGCGGAAGATGTTGTCGATGAAGAGGAGCACGTCGCGGCCCTCTTCGTCGCGGAAGTACTCGGCGATCGACAGCGCCGACAGCGCGACGCGCGCGCGGGCGCCGGGCGGCTCGTTCATCTGACCGAACACGAGCACGGTGGAGCTCTCCTCGAGCTTCTCCGCGTTGATGACCTTGGAGTCCATCATCTCGTGGTACAGGTCGTTGCCTTCGCGGGTGCGCTCGCCGACGCCGGCGAACACCGAGAAGCCGCCGCGCTCCTTGGCGACGTTGCGAATCAGCTCTTGCAGGAGCACCGTCTTGCCGACGCCGGCGCCGCCGAAGAGGCCAATCTTGCCGCCGCGGGTGTAGGGGGCGAGCAGGTCGATGACCTTGATGCCCGTCTCGAACGCCTGCACGCGCACGTCCTGATCAACGAACTCCGGAGGCGCTCGGTGAATCGGGTAGTACTTGCCGGCCTTGACCGCGCCGCGCTCGTCGACCGGCTGACCGGTGACGTTGAGGATGCGGCCCAGGGTCTCCTTGCCGACCGGCACCTGAATCGGGGTGCCCGTGTTCTTCACCGGCAGGCCGCGGGCGAGGCCCTCGGTGGTGTCCATCGCGATGCAGCGCACGGTGTTCTCGCCCAGGTGCTGCGCGACCTCGATGGTCAGGTTGTCGGGCTCGGTCGAGATGCCAGGGTTCGACACCTTGAGCGCGGTGAACACCTCGGGCAGTCCGCCGGGGGGGAACTCGACGTCGACGACCGGGCCCAGAACCTGCGTGACTCTGCCTGAAGTATGAACGGTTGCACTCATGGCGCTGTGAACGACTTCCTCTCTGTACGAGCGTCTCGTCTCTAAAAGGCCTGAAAAAACGCGCGCAACCTACAGAGCGGGTCCTACAGGGTCAAGCCATGATCCGCTCCATTTGGCTTCGCGCGTCATTCGGGTGTACGGTGCGCCGCTTCGAAGGGCTTTTGCGAGGAAATCGGTCGGCGTCGTGACGTTGCGCGAGTTGAAGGACGAGGCCAGCCGGCTGTTCGCCAAGGGCAAGTTCCACCGCTCGGTGGCCGTCCTTTCCGAAGCCATACAGCTCGACCCCGCGGACCCTCAGCTGCGGCTCCGCCACGCCGAGGCTTGCCGGCGCGCCGGCCTGAAGAGCGCGGCCGTCGCCTCGTACCGCGTGGCCGCGGAGCTGTTCGTGCAGCTGGGCCACTTCCCGCGCGCGCAGGCGGCGCTCAAGACCGCGCTGCACGTCTCTCCGGGGGACGCGGCGGTCGAGGGCGCGCTCGAGCACCTGCGCGGCCTGCCGCGGCCGAGCGCCAAGACGCTGCTCGAGGAGGCCGGCCACGAGCTCAAGCCGGCGGACCTCCTGGCCCAGGCCGCGATGGAGATGGAAGCCGCGCGGTCGGTCGAGTCGTTCACGCCCCAAGTGCGGCGGCTGTCGGCCTCCGAGCTCGCCTTCAAGCCAGGCCCCACCTCGCGCTGGGTGGTCTTGAAGGCCGACTCGTCGATTCGGGTGCGCTTCACCAAAGAGCTGCCGAGCCCCCACGGCGAGACGGTCGAGCTCGAGAGCAACACCGCCGAGACACCCCTGCCCCCCACGCATTGACCCCTCCCCTCCTTCTCCTGGAAAGAGGCGCGGTGTCGAAGCGGCTTGTCACCTTGGGGTGGATCCTGATCAGCGCGGCCTGCGCCCCGCCCTCCCCCGACGCGGCCGGCGACGCGGGCCTCTTTCGCCCCGTCGTCATCGGCGGCCCCGAGACGCTGGCCGAGGCGTGCGCGGAGCTGCTCGGCGCGGTCTGCGAGTACCGCGTGCGCTGCGGCGAGATTCACGACGCGGCGTGGTGCCGCGCGGCGCTGGCGGAGCAAGGCTTTCCCGCCGACTGCCTGCGCGCGCAGAGCTCGGTCGACGCGGGGCGCGCCCGCTACGAGCCAGGGAAGGCGCAGCGGTGCCTCGACGCTCTTCGCAAGAGCGGCTCGTGCACGAGCCACGCCGGAGTTCCCGAGTGCCAGAGCCTCGTCGAAGGCGGCGTCGCGGCCGGCGGCGTCTGCTTCGAGACGAGCGAGTGCGAAGACGACGCGTTCTGCGACACCAGCGCCGCCTGCCCGGCGGTCTGCAAGCGGAAGGTTCGCCCCCAAGACGCCGCTCGGCCCACCGACGTCTGCGTGCCAGGCCACTACGTGTACGGCGGCAAGTGCATCGCGTACGCGCGCCGAGGGGACAGCTGCGCGCCGCTCGACGGCGGCTTCTTCCGCCGAAGCTGCGGCCCCGACTGGGCGTGCGACGCAATGACGCTCACCTGCGGCGCGCTCGGCATGCCGTACAGCCCGTGCAGCTCGAGCCTGGAGTGCGAACGGAACTTGTTCTGCGACGGGCGGTACTGCCGCCGCTACGCCGAGCTGGGCGCGAGGTGTCACCCCCGAGGCGTCGATGGCCCGCTGTGCCGGTGGGACTTGGTCTGCGTGTCGGAGCGCGAAGACGAAGAAGGCACCTGCTGGACGCGCGCGAAGGCCGACCGAAGCTGCTGGACCAACGCCGAGTGTCCGCCCGACCAGGTGTGTGACCGGCCGAGGCTCAGCCAGCGCATGGGCCTTTGCCGCGCCGGCGCGCCCGTGGGCGCGTCGTGCTCCTCGCTGCCTTGCGACGCGAACGGCGACTGCGTGAACGACGTCTGCCACGCGCGCCGAGGCGATGGCGCCGCCTGCCAGCCCGACTGAGCGGCGGGCTACTTGAGCGCTTCGGCGCCGGAGACGATCTCCATCAGCTCTTTGGTGATCACCGCCTGACGCGTGCGGTTGTAGAAGAGCGTCAGGCTGCCGATCATGTCGGACGCGTTGCTGGTGGCGTTCTCCATCGCGCTCATGCGCGCGCCGTGCTCCGACGCGACGCTCTCGAGCAGCGCCCGGTAGACCTTGATGGCGAGCGCCTGCGGCACCAGCTGATTGAGCACCGCCTCACGCGACGGCTCGTACTTGAAGTCGACCATCGCGCCGGCGCCCGAAGCGCCCTCGGCCTCGGCCGGACCGAACGAGACGAACGGCAGCAGCTGAACGACGCTCACCTTCTGGCTGATGGCCGAGAGGAACTCGTTGTAGATGAGGAAGACCGCGTCGACCTGCTCGTTCTGGTACCGGCTGGTCAGCTCCTGCGCCATGTCGGCGGCGGTGCGGTAGCTCACCTTCGAGTAGAGGCCCGCGTAGTCGCGCCGGATGTTCACGCTGCGGCGCTTGAAGAACTCGTTGCCCTTGCGGCCGATGGTCGACAGCTCGACCGACTCGTAGGCGCGCGCCTCTTCGTTCAAGAAGCGCTGGGCGCGGCGGATGACGTTCGAGTTGAAGCCGCCGGCCAGGCCGCGGTCGGACGTGAGCAGCACCACCTCGGCGCGCTTGGCGGGACGGCTCTGCAGGAGCGGGTGGGCGAGGCCTTCCGAGCGGGCGGCCAGCTCGCCGATCACCTGATCCAACATCTGCGCATACGGGCGGGCCGCGATGATGGCATCCTGCGCCCGGCGCAGCTTGGCGGCGGAGACCATCTTCATCGCCTTGGTGATCTGCTGCGTGTTCTTGACCGAGCGGATGCGCTTACGAATGTCTCGAAGGGAAGCCATGCAGGCGGCAGCCTATAGTCGGGCCGTTTGGGTGGGTCAACCGACATGGCGCGCGCAGGACGACTGAAGACGGCCCTCAAGGCCTTGCTGGCTGTGCTGGCGACCGCCACGCTCTTGCCGCTCGCGACGTCGGCGTACGTCGCCCTGCGCTACCGCACGCGCCTGGTGGCCGCCGACGCCGCGCCACCCTCCGACGTCGCGGTGGTGTTCGGCGCGGGCCTGGCCCAGAACAACGAGCCGTCGCCCATCTTGAAGGAGCGCATGGACCGGGCGATTGCCCTGTACCGCGCGGGCAAGGTGAAGCGGCTGCTCGTCACCGGTGACAACGAAGACCGCTACCACAACGAAACGTCGGTGATGCGCCGCTACGCGCTCGAACGGGGCGTCTTGGCCGAGCACCTGCTCGCCGACCCTGCCGGCTTCTCGACCTACGACAGCTGCTATCGGGCCAAGTCGGTGTTCAAAGTCGACCGCGCGATTCTGGTGACGCAGCGGTTCCACCTGCCGCGGGCGCTGTACATCGCCAACTCGCTCGGGCTCGAGTCGTGGGGCGTGCCCGCGGCCGACGAGCCGAGCGCGGCGTGGGAGTACGAGCTGCGTGAGCTGCTCTCGCGGCCGCTGGCTTGGGCCATGGTGCTCGCGGGCTCACCGCCGAGGTCGCTCGAGCCGCCGCGCGCGCATTGAACGGTTTTGGCCGGCGCGGCGCCCGCCTCAGCGCCGCCGCGCCTTTTTGCCCTTCTGCTTGCGAACAGGTCGGCGTGCGGGACGTTTCGCCTTCACCGGCTTGCGGCCCTTCGCGCGCGCGGGCTTCTTCTTCGCTCCCGCCTTGCTGCGCCGCGCGGCCTTGGTGGACACCCGCTTCGCCTTGGCCTTCGTCTTCTTCTTGACGGGCTTGGCTTTTGCTTTGGCTTTTGCCTTGGCCTTCTTGGCGGGTTTGGCCTTCTTCTTCGCCACGGCGGGGGCCTTCGTCGTCCCGCCCGCGGTCTCTTCGATTTTCTGCAGCGTCCCCTGCACCAGGTTCAACGCGCGGCCGTAGGTGACCTCGCCGAACTCCTCGGTCTGGACCGGCGGCACCAAGCGCGAGAGCAGCTCCTCGAGCGTGCGGTAGACGCGGACCTCCGCGTCGTTGCGGTCGATGCCAAACAACCACTCGTCGTCGCCCACGTGGGCCACCCAGTCGGCCAGCCCGCCGACCGAAGCGAGCGCAGATTTCCTCGCCGCGAAGAGCGGCTGCCCTTCGCCCTTGACGCCGAAGCGAATGACGCCCGGGCCGCTGACGCGTCCGCCGTTGCCGCGGCCCTGCTCGATGACCGACTCACCGCCGTCGCCGCGCCAGGGGAACAACCGCACGTCCGGCGGCAGCCGCGCGCCGTCCATCGCCTCATAGAGGTCCTTGAGCTCGGCGGGCGGCACCAGCCCCATCGCCCCTTCGATGGAGGCCCACTCGCCCGGCGCGATGCCCGGGCCGGACTCACTCGCCGCCTTCTGCATTCCCACAATCCAGTCGCGCACGACTTTTCCTCCCGAAAGACTTGATCAGCGCTTCACGAGCGCACCGCTTTCGAAGCCCGGACCATACCGTCGCCGACCCGGTCGGGGCGTAACAAAAATGTGTTTCGACCCACACCCAGGGCGGGGCTCACCAACAGCACAGTCGCGCGTCGTTGGCCACCCACGCCGGGCTTCTGCTAGTTGGCGCGGCATGACCCTGACCCTCGCTCTCACCGTCGCCTTGTCGGCCGCGCCGGCGCCCTCGCAGCAGTTCCTCAAGGAGCGCTTCGGCAACCACGCCGTCGCGCAGCTTCAGGCGCCCGGGTTCGCGTCGCTCTCCAAGGCGAACAAGAAGGTCGCCTGGTACCTCACGCTGGCCGGCCACGCGGGCGAGACCATCGCGTACGACCAGCTCGGCTGGAGCGCGGTCTCGCTCAAGCGGCTGCTCGAGGGCATCTACCTCTTCGGGCTCGAGGGCAACGACGCGCCGGGCGGCTTCGACCGGCGCTTCACCGAATACCTGAAGAAGTTCTACGGCCACGTCGGCAACCATGACCACGTCACCGGCCAGAAGTTCGCACCCGAGCTGACGCCCGACGAGCTCGAGGCCGCCGCGCTGCGCGCGTTCCACGCCGGCGCGCCGTTCGAGGTGAAAGACGAAGAGGCGCTCCAGGCGTGGGTGCGCGAGCTCAAGCCCACCGTCTTCGACCTGGCGTTCGAGCCGCAGCTCACGTCCAAGGCGCCGCCGGCGGGCAAGGACATCCTCACCGCGTCGGCCAACACCGCGTATGGCCGCGACGTCACGCTTCAAGACCTGGAGGGCTTCACCGAGAAGAACGCGCTCAACGCGC
>CAZEDU010000190.1:0-5896 GCA_964511185.1 uncultured Myxococcaceae bacterium
CGCCCGAGCCGAGCGCGATGAGGAACAGGCCGGCGTAGAAGCCGGTGGGGCTGTGCTCGAACAGGGCCAGGCACGCGTGGCCGACGCAGTACAGGAGCGAGAGCCAGAAGATGGTGCGGTACTTCCCGAAGAACCGGTCGGCGAGGTAACCGCCGAGCAGCGGGAAGAAGTACACGCCGCTGACGAAGAGGTGGAAGTTGGCCTTCGCCAGCGCGGTGCGCTCCCCGACCTCGGGGCTCTGCGAGACGAGCAGGTAGTTGATGAGGAAGAACGTGAGGATGTTCCTCATCCCGTAGAAGCTGAAGCGCTCGCAGATCTCGTTGCCGATGATGAAGGGAACCTGCCGGGGAAACCGGTTCGTCTCGACGGTTTGGCTCATGGGGCAGCCGAATAGCAGAGGGTTCGCCGAATCCCCAAGCGCGGGCCTCACCCGGCCGAGGCGCGGGTGCGGTCCAGGAACGTTCCGAGCAGGACCCAGCGGCGCGCGGCGGCCTCTCTGCCGCGGCGGGCTTCGAGCGGCGTCGTGTAGTGCCAGAAGGGGAGCCGGTACGCCGTGACGCCGCCGAGCGTGCGCACCGAGGCGACCTCGCCCAGGTGGCCCCGCCGCTCGTAGACGATGAGCTGGCGCGCGGCGGCGGCGTTGGCGAAGGTCAGGTGCACGTCGAGGTACCCATCCCGGGCTTCGGCGTCTTCGGGGTGGTGGTCGTTGTGCGGCCCCGCGTAGTCGCCGGCGCCGTAGCACAGCAGCTGAACGCCCCACCGCTTGCGGAGCGGACGGCCATTGAGGACCTCGGCGAAGCGGTGGAACGACTCCGAGCGCAGCATCGCGATCAGGCCGATGTCTTCTGCCCGCTGGAAGCTGCGCTCGCGCCGGCGGTCGAGCAGCGCGGTCCAGACGCGCGAGGTCTTCGGCAGGAGCTCCGAGTAGTTCTCGGTCATGGCCCAGGTCGCCTGCGGCGGAATCGGCTGGTCCATGCGGGACAGGCCGTCGGAGAAGGTCTTCTCGAGCAGGTCGAGACATCCGCGCGCGGCCCGCGCGGGGATCAAACCGGTCAGGGACAGGAAGCGGCGGCCGTCGCGGGCGAGCGCGCCGGCGATCGGATCTTTGCCTTGGAGGATCCGCAGGCCGCGCGGGGTCAAGAGGTCGGCGAGCTCGGCGGGGAAGCGGCGCATGGGCGCAGGCGTCATAGCCCGAGACTCGACCGTTTCGCGCGCGGGCTCGTGGGGTTGCGCGCGTGCGTGGAGAAGAGGCACAACCTGCGCGGATGAAAGCGCTCGGTTTGTTCGCCGGTCTGTTCGCCTTGGTGGGGCTCGTCGCCTGCGCGCGCCCGCAGCCGCTGGAGACGCCGCCTCCCGCCTCGGGGGGACCGGAAGGGCCAGAGACCGTCGAGCGAGCACCCGCGCCCGACAAGCCGCCCCACGCCCGCCGCGTCATCTACCAGCTCGTGGTGCGCACCTTCGGCAACGTGAACCCGACGCGCGCCATCGACGGGACGATCGATCAGAACGGCGTCGGCAAGTTCAACGACATCAACGACCGGGCACTCGCGGGGCTGAAGGCGCTGGGCGCGACCGATGTCTGGCTGACCGGTGTCCTGCGTCAGGCCACGCTCACCGACCATTCGGACATCGGCCTGCCGCCCGACGACCCGGACGTGGTGAAGGGCAGGGCGGGCTCCTTCTTCGCGGTTCGCGACGCGTTCGACGTCTCGCCCGACTACGCGGTGGATCGGGCGAAGCGCCTCGATGAGTTCGACGCGCTGGTCGCGCGCATCCACGCCGCGGGGATGAAGGTCGTCATCGACCTGGTGCCGAACCACGTCGCGCGCGGCTACGCGTCGGTCGTTCGGCCGGACCTGAGCTTCGGCGCGGGCGATGATCCGTCGGCGTTCTTCGCGCCGTCGAACCACCTCTTCTATCTGCCCGGCCAGGGGCCGCTGCGTCTCTCCAAGCCGGCGCACTGGACGCCCGCGGGGGTTGTCTTCGACGGACAGTTCGCGCGCGAGGACGCGTCGTCGCCGGAGCGGACCCCGCGGGTCACCGGGCTGGACGGCACCTCCGTCTCTCCGTCCGCGGACGAGTGGTACGAGACGGTGAAGCTCAACTACGGCGTCGACTTCACGACCGGCGAGAAGCGCTTCGAGCCGACTCCGCGCACCTGGCAGGTGATGGACGAGCTCGTCGCGCACTGGCAGGCGCGCGGCGTGGACGGGTTTCGCTGCGACTTCGCGCACGTGGTGCCGAACGAGGCCTGGAGCTACCTCATCACGCGGGCGCGGGAGCGGAACCCGGCGGTCTTCTTCTTCGCCGAGGCGTACGCGCCGCTGCACGAGCTGATCGCGCTCCAGCGCGCCGGCTTCGACGCCGTCTACCACGACCCCGCCGTCGACGAGCTCAAGCGCATCTACCAAGGCAAGTCGTCGCAGGCGCAGTTCGCCGAGGTGATGGGCGCGCTCGATGACGACGCGCGGCCGCGCTTCCTGCACTACCTCGAGAACCACGACGAGCGCCGGGTCGCCTCGCCCATCGTGGTGAGCGACGACCCGAACGGCACCGGCTTCGGCGGCGCGGCGGCGAACTACCAGCTCGCGCCGCTGCTCTACCTGTACGGCAACGGCCCTGTGCTGGTGTTCAACGGGCAAGAGGTCGGCGAGCCCGGCGCCGGGCGGGAAGGGTTCAGCGGCGACGACGGTCGGACCACCCTCTTCGACTACTGGTCGTCACCCGAGCTCGCGAAGTGGGTGAGCGGGCACCAGTACGACGGCGCGGGGCTGAGCGGCGAGCAACGACAGCTGCGCGCGTTCCTGTCGGCGCTCCTTTCGCTCGCGAAGGAGCCGCTCGCCTCGAGCACCGGCTACTGGGGGCTCGAGTATTTCAACAACCCACAGCGGTTCGGCGACAGCCCGGACGCGCTTTACAGCTTCGCGCGCTTCGAGCGGGACGGCGGCGCGCTGCTGCTCGTCGCGGCGAACTTCGCGCCCGGCGCCGAGACCACCGGCGTGCTGCGAATCCCCTCCGAGCTCTTCCTGGCGGCCGGTCTGCCCGAGCACGTCACCGTGACGCTGCGGCTCGATCGAACGGGCGCCCGCCAGGACCTGGTCGCCACCCTGCCGCGCGCCGAGCTGGCCACGACCGGTCTGCGCGTCACCCTCCCTGACCAGACCGCGCTCGTCTGGGAAATCCACTAACCAGAGGAACCCGATCAGGGGACCGTCCCTGAAAGGGACTGTCCCCGGTCTGACCAAGGCGCGAGTTGAGCTCGCCCCTCACGCCGACACGCGCCGCCCGATGCGCGCCTTCCGCGCCTTCTCCAGCACGTGCCGCAAATACTTCCCCGTGTAGCTCCGCTCCACCCGCGCCACCTGCTCCGGCGTCCCCGCGGCCAGCAGCTGTCCGCCGCCCGCGCCGCCCTCAGGCCCCAAGTCGATGACCCAATCCGCGCTCTTGATGACATCTAGATTGTGCTCAATCACCAGCACCGTGTTCCCGCTCTCCACCAGCCGGTTGAGCACCATGAGCAGCTTGCGAATGTCCTCGAAGTGCAGGCCCGTGGTCGGCTCGTCCAGGATGTAGAGCGTCCTCCCCGTCGCGACTTTGCAGAGCTCGCGCGACAGCTTGATGCGCTGCGCCTCGCCGCCCGACAGCGTCGGCGAGCTCTGCCCCAGCCGAATGTACGAGAGCCCCACGTCGGCCAGCGTCTGCAGGATGCGCATGATGTCGCGGTGCACCGCGAAGTGCTCCATCGCCTCGCGCACGCTCATCTCGAGCACCTCGGCGATGTTCTTGCCCTTGTACCGAACGCGCAGCGTCGCCTCGTTGAAGCGCTTGCCCTGGCACACCTCGCACGGCACGTAGACGTCCGCGAGGAAGTGCATCTCCACCAGCTTCACGCCGTCGCCTTCGCACGCCTCGCAGCGGCCGCCCTTCACGTTGAAGGAGAACCGGCCCGGCGTGTAGCCGAACGCGCGCGCCTCGGGCGTCTGCGCGAAGACCTCGCGGATCGCGTCGAAGACCTTCGTGTACGTCGCCGGGTTCGAGCGCGGGGTGCGGCCGATCGGCTTTTGATCGATGTCGATCACCTTGTCCAAGTGCTCGATGCCCTTGATCGCGTGGTGCTTGCCGGGCACCTCGCGGCTGCCGTACAGCTCGCGCGCCATCGCCGGGTAGAGGATCTCGTTGATCAGCGTCGACTTGCCCGCGCCGGAGACGCCGGTGATCGCCAGGAACACCCCGAGCGGCAGCTCGACGGTGATGTCCTTCAGGTTGTTCGCCTTCGCGCCCTGAATCACGACCCGCTGCTTGCCAGGCGGCCGGCGGGAGGAGGGCGTCTCGATCTCCGACCGCCCGGACAGGTACGCGCCGGTCAGGCTCTGCGGATCCTTCATCACCTCGGGCGGCGTCCCCTGCGCCACGATCGCGCCGCCCAGCTCTCCCGCGCCGGGCCCGAAGTCGACGATCCAGTCCGCCTCCTCCATCGTCTCCTCGTCGTGCTCCACCACGATGACCGAGTTGCCCAGGTCGCGCAGCCGCTTGAGCGTGGCGAGGAGCTTGCCGTTGTCGCGCTGGTGCAGGCCGATGGAGGGCTCGTCGAGGATGTAGATGACGCCGGTCAGCTCCGAGCCCATCTGCGAGGCGAGCCGGATGCGCTGGCTCTCGCCGCCGGACAGCGTCGACGCCGTGCGGTCGAGCGTCAGGTACGCGAGCCCCACGTTCTCCAAGAAGCCCAGCCGGCTGCGAATCTCCTTGAGCAGCTCGCCGGCGATCTTCTGCTCGGTCACCGTCAGCGGCATCGACGTGAGGAACTGCAGCGCGTCGCCGATGGTGAGCCGCGACAGGTCGACGATGCTCTTGCCGTGCACCTTCACCGCGCGCGACTCGGGCCGCAGCCGCTCACCGGCGCAGGAAGGGCAGGGCTTGTCCGAGAAGAACTTCATGTAATAGCGGCGCATCGACTCCGACTGCGTCGTCTTGAACGAGCGCATCAGCTTCGACACCAGCCCTTCCCACTCCATGCGCCAGCGGCCGCCGTCGCCGAACTTCATGGTGAACTCGCGGCCCTCCGACCCGTGGAAGATGAGCTGCTTCTCGCGCTTGGAGAGCTTCTCGAACGGCACGTCGAGGTCGATCTTGAACGTGCGCGCGAGCTGCTCGACGAACTCCGCCGTCCAGCCCTCGCCGCGGTGCATGCCGGTGGCCCACGGCTCCACCGCGCCTTCTCGAATCGTGCGCGTGGGGTCGGGCACGATGAGCTCGGGGTCCATCTCGGCGCGGGTGCCCAGGCCGTTGCAGTCCTGGCACATGCCGAGCGGGTTGTTGAACGAGAACGACGCCGGCGACAGCTCGGGGAACGACAGGCCGCAATGGTGGCAGGCGTTCAGCTCGCTCATCGGCCGCTCCGACGCCCGCGCGCCGGCCTCATCGGTGACGATCAGCACGCCCTTGCCCTCGCGCAGCGCCGTCTCCACCGAGTCGGTGAGCCGCGTCTTCACGTCGGGCTTGAGCACCAGCCGGTCGACGATGATCTCGATGTCGTGCTTCGACTTCTTGTCGAGCTCGATCTTCTCCTCGAGGCCCTTCACCTTGCCGTCGACGCGCGCGCGCGTGAAGCCGCGCTTGCGCGCCTCTTCCAGGACGTCCTTGTGCTCGCCCTTGCGGTGCTGCACCAGCGGCGCGAGCAGCATCAGCTTGCTCCCCGACGGCATCTTCAAGATCTCGTCGACGATCTGCTGCGCGCTCTGCTTGCCGACCTTGCGCCCGCAGTTGTGGCAGTGCTGCACGCCGATCGACGCGTAGAGCACGCGCAGGTAGTCGTGGACCTCGGTGACGGTGCCGACGGTGGAGCGCGGGTTGTTCGACGCCGCCTTCTGCTCGATGGAGATGGTCGGCGACAGCCCGC
>CAZEDU010000191.1:0-5802 GCA_964511185.1 uncultured Myxococcaceae bacterium
TCGAGCCGGTCGATGACGCCGACCAGCTTGCGCTCCGCGTCGCGCAGCACCTCGGCGGGCAGATCCGCGTCGCGCACCAAGCGGTGCAATCGTGCCCGCTCGCAGCCCGGATGCGCTGCCATCATGTCGGCGATCTCGCCCTCGGAGCGCTGCCGCATCTGTGGCTTGATCAGCCGCTGGAAGCTCAGCACGCCGACCGAGGGCAGCGCGGTGTCGTCCTCCAGCTTGATCCAGACGCGCATCTCGGCGCGCGCCAGCGCGCCGGCGGGACGCAACGGGGGCTCCGGAAACACGTCGTCGAGGTACTCGTTGATCACCGTCGACTCGCGGATCGGGCGACCATCGTGCACCAGGGTCGGCACGACGCCCTCGGGGTTGAGCGCCAGGTACTCGGGGCGCGTGTTCTCGAAGCGCATCAGATCGACCGGGTGGCTGGCCCAGGCGAGTCCCTTCTCCTCCAGACAGAGCCGCACCTTTTGCGAGCAGACCGAGTGATCGTAGTGGTACAGCGCCAGGTCCATCGCCGACTCCTCACGCAGGCGCGACGCGTAGATGCAGCACGCGCCAGCCGAACTCGCTGGTCGTCCCGCCGGTGATCGGCACCGGCACGTGCACGGGGTCGAGCGCAAGGCGCTTCGTGCGCTCGAGCAGCACGCGGAACCCGATGCGGCCCTCCAGCCGGGCCAGCGGCGCGCCGAGGCAGACGTGGATGCCGAGACCGAAGGCGAGCTGGCCGCTCGGGTCGGCGTCGAGGTCGACGGCGTCGCCGGCCGGAAAGCGGCGCGGGTCGCGGTTGGCGGCACCGAGCAGCAGCAGCACGGCCGCTCCCGCCGGGATGGTCACACCGTGCAGCGTCACCGCAGACGTCGTGCGGCGGAACAGACGATGCAGCGACGGTGTCCGGCGCAGCACCTCCTCGACGAAGCGCGGCACCAGATCGGGATCGCCGCGCAGGCGGTCGAACAGCGCCGGCTCGCGAGCCAAGAGCTCGGCGCCGCAGCCGAACAGGCTGGTGGTGGTCTCGTGCCCGGCGACGAAGAGGAACTGACTGAAGTAGAGCGCTTCCTCCGCGGTCAGCTCGCCCGCGATCGTCAGGCGCGCCAGCTCGCCGCCGATGGTGTCGGCCGGCCGCTGGCGGTAGCCGTCGAGCACGGCCTGGAGAAGGGCGAACAACTCCATGGCGCCGGCCCGCGCGGCGGCGCGCTCGTCCTTCGACAGACCGATCCCGCCGCCGAGCGCGCGGATGCTGTCGTCGGACCATCGGCGCAGCTCGCGCCGGCGCTCGGCGGGGACGCCCAGCAGCTCGCCGATCACCAGGGCCGGCAGCGGATGCGCGAAGGCGTCGATGAAGTCCCCGCCGCCCGCCGCCAGATAGGGCTCGTAGAGCTCGCACGCCAGCGCCTCGATGCGCGGGGCCAGCGCGTCGATGGCGCGCGGCGTGAACGCCCGCGCCAAGGTGCGACGCAGGCGCGTGTGCTCGGGGGGATCCTTGAACATCAGGATCGGCGGCGGCGCGACCTGCGAGGAAAACGTCTGCGGGTCCTTGAGCGCGCGCGCCACGTCGTCATAGCGCGACAGCACGTAGACCGGCTCGCCCCTGCGCCCGCCGGTGACGTGGACCGGCGCCTCGTCGCGCAGCCGCGCGTAGGCGGCGAACGGCTCGACCTGCAGCGCCGGGTCGAGCAGATCGAACAGCGGCGCGTCGTTCACCCGGATGCTCCGCTCTCGGCCCCCGGCGCCGGCGCGGCGCGCGCGACGAACACCGGAACGATGGTGCGTTCGGCGAACCGCCAGCACCCGTCGCCGCCGCGCGCGTACACGTCGAGACAGTCCGCGACCAGAAATGGCCGCGGCGGGCCGGGCCCCGGGCCGTCGTGGCGATAGAGCGTCAACACCACGGTGGCGCGCGCCCGGTCCGAGCCCTCGACCAGGAGGTGCAGGTTGGTATGGACGTGCCGCGTGACGTGCGGCTGCCGCGCCCGCGCCGCGAAGCCCGCGCTCAACTCCGCCCGCCCGCGCAGCGTCGCCAGCGGCGAGACGAACGCCGCGTCGTCGGTGAACAGCGCGACGGCCTGGTCCGCCTGGCCGTGGTCGAGGAGGTAGGCGAACTCCGCCAGCAATGCCTCGATGGCGTTGCGCGGGGAGGCGGCTGACTCGATCATGGCTCCGAGACCCCTTCAAAGTAAAACGAAACAACGAGAATGTTTTAGTAGTACGGGGCGCGGCTGCGTGTCAACCGTCGCGGGTTTCCCGGCACAGCTCGAACACGCCCGGCGACATTGCTACTGAGGCGACCGTGGAGGTCGAGCGGGTGAGAACCCGGCACGCGAAGGCCGGCAATAGAAGGGGTATCGGCCCCGCACGCCGCGACGCGACAGGCGGCATCGACCGGGAGAGCGTCCTCGGTGCCGGCGAGCGCGAGGGGCTCCCCCGGCGCTCGGCCGCCAAACGCCGCGACGTGCTCACCGCGGCGTGGGAGCTGTTCGCGGCGCGCGGCTTCGGGCGCACCAACATGCGCGACCTGGCCGCCGAGGCCGGTGTCTCGACCGCGACCATCTACGCGCACTTCGCGACCAAGCAGGAGCTGTTGCGCGCTCTGGTCAAGCAGCGCTGGGAGGAGGCGCTGATCACCGTCGTCCGCGGCACGGCCGCGGTAGAGGATCCGCTCGAGCGCCTGCTATTCGTGATCACCACCCTCAACCGCGCCATCGCCGACGATCCGCTGCTGCGCCAGTTGCTGGTGACGCCGCGGCGCATGGGCGACGAGCACCTCGACGAGCAGGTCTGCCGCATCGAAGACGCGATGGACGCGCGCTGCGCCGATGCCATCCGTGCCGCGGTTGTCGCCAGGCGGCTAGCGTGCGACGACCCAGACGCGATGGCGGTGCTGATCCGGGTCAGCATGCAGGGCTGGCTGCTGACCGAGTCCAAGCGCAAGCGGCCGATGAGCGAGGCGCGCGTGACCGCTAGCCTCGTCGCCCTCTTGCGCGCCGCCAAGCCGGCTTCCGAGCCCGCCGGCCGCCGCTGAGCTCGCCGTTCCAGGTCGTTCTCATTTCATCCCTTGGGCTTTGGGTCGCGGATCAGGACCGTCCCCTGTGCGATGCAGGCGAGCCGGTCGTTGTTCTGGACGTCGATGCGGACCACCGCCAGCGTTCGCGTCATGCTGATGACGTGCGCCTCGGCCACGGGGGGGCCCGTCGTCACCGGTGCGAGCAGATTGACCTTGAACTCGGTCGTCGCGGCCCATTGTCCGCGCTTCATCAGCGGATAGCATACGCAGCCGAGGATATGGTCGCAGAGCGCGGTCACGACCCCCCATGCGCGTTTCCGAACGGCGTCAAAAGCTCTCTGCCGACGTCCATCTCCGCGCGCATCGTCCCCGGTGTACCGCTCGCGATCCGGATGCCGAGATAGGCCGGGAGCCCGGTGAGCGTCTCGTTGGCGTCGATGAATCCCTCGTGACCGAGGCGCTCGGGCCGGTGCCCGCGCTATGAAAGGACACGGGCCCATGGTGGAAGGCAACGGCCCGGGGATCGCGGTCGAGGCCCTGCGCGCGAAGTACCGCGAAGAGCGGGACAAGCGTCTGCGGCCCGACGGGAACGACCAGTACCGCGCACGCGCAGCGCATCGGAACGCACTTCCGGCTCTACGAAAATGCCTGCCTCCAGACGCAGGTGCAGGAGCTGCGCTGGGACGACGACGGCGGTCGCTGGATCGTCACGACCGATCGCGGCGATGACATCCGCGCCCGCTTCGTCGTGCTCTCGAACGGCCCCCTCAACCGCCCCAAGCTGCCCGGGGCGGAGGGCATCGGGAATTTCGAGGGTCCTCCTTTCCACGTCGATCTCGGGGACGGGTAGGTCGCACATCTCGAGGCGTCGGGGCCCCGTCTGAACGACGGCTCGGGTACGCTTCGCCATCGGCTCTCCTACACTCGCAGGGCGCCACCAGATCGCCGCGTCGGTCGCGACGCGCGGATACATCGCATCCCCGCCGCCGGGCATCTCGCCGATGTCGACGCGCCGAGCGACGCGGCTCAGGTCATCGAGGCATTTCTCGCGGAGCGGTTCACCTCGATGCGTCGTTCGTCGACGGCGCTGCGCCATCCGTCGCCGTTCAGTTCGCGCAGCTTGTCCGAGACCGCGTCAGGGCTGCCGACGATGACGTATCCCTTGTCCACGACCTCCTCGAACGTGGGCTGGTGAAATCCGCCGCCGCTACCGGCGCTGGCTCTTCGTTCCGCCTCTGCCACCATCGATTCGGCCCGCGCGCGGAGCGACCCCTCCGTCATGTAGCCGGGCAACCGACTCGGGTTCTGCCCGTACGCGAAGCACGTGTCCATCGGCGTGCCGACGGGAACCCGCCACCAGGCGTCCACCGGAGATGCAGTCGATCATTGCAGATTCTTCGGCCACGCGAATCGGCGGGTTGTACAGCGCGAGCGAGTTCCTTGACAACGCAGTGGCGTTCGTGGAGGCGGTGAGGCGCTTTCTGACGGCGAAGGAGGACGGATGAACCGGGAGCTCGAGCTGCTCGGCGCTCGCGTGAAGGCATGTCGCGAAGAGGAAGGCTTGACGCTGCTCGACCTCGCGGCGCGCAGCGGTGTCGCGCCGAGCACGGTCCAGAAGATCGAAAAGGGGCACATGGTCCCGACGATCGCGATCCTCATGAAGATCGCCCGCGGCCTCCGGCGCAAGGTGAGCTACTTTCTCGGCGACGAGGAGGGGTTGCGCGACGTCTCCCACCGCAGCGCGACGGGGCGCTCCGCGATGGGGACCACCAATCAGATCCGGGTCGTGCGCCTCGCAGCCGACCTGCGCGATCCGGACTTCGACGCGTACGAGATCGTCGTCCCCCCGGGGAAAAGCAGCGGCAAGGAGCCCTTGCGCCATCGCGGGGACGAACTCGCCATCGGTCTTCAAGGAGAAGTCGAGTTTCACATCGGCAGCGACAGCTTCGTACTTCGCACGGGAGACAGCCTGCACTTCAAGAGCAGCCTTCCCCACTCGTGGCGCAACGCCGGAAACCGGACGGCGCGCATGATCGTAGTGGGCAGCATGCCACGGTCCTTCCAGAGCGCCGAGATCGAGAACGGCATCGCACGGACGCGGCGCCGCGCGAGCTGAACCAGGCCTGGCCGATGCGATCGTCAGGCCTCCATCCATCCTTGCAGGCGGGCGGCTCGTTCCCGTAGCTGATCGGGCGCTCCGAGCAGCTGTCGGTCGAGCGCCACACGCTTGAAGAAGACGTGCAGGTCGTACTCGTCGGTGAAGCCGATTCCGCGCGGCGCGCTCGTACTTGGAGTGGTGGTAGAGAGCGCCCAGCTCTCTCGAGATGGTCGTGGCGATTGGCAACTGGCGCCTCTTCTCCTCGCTGTTGCTTGGCCGCCCGGCGGCAGGATCCCTCGATGAGCACCGCCCACGCGTCACCGAGCCGGAGAGCCCCATGGAGCACCTTCTCTACGAGAAACGCGACGGCATCGCGCATCTGACCATGAACCGGCCCGAGAAGCGCAATGCGCTCGTTGCGCCGTGGCTTGCCGGCCCGCTGCGCGCGGATCGCACGTGGACGTTGGTGGCGACACCGCGAACGGCAAGGCGCCCGTATCGCGGAACGCGGATCACGGAACGACGACGATGATGCACGGGGCGCGAGACACCAACTCCTGGGAGACGCTGCCGAGCAGCAAGCCGGCGATTTGCCCACGTCCGCGTCGGCCCGCCACTAGGATGTCTGACCGCTCGCGCCGGGCCGCCTCGATGATTCCTTTCGCCGGATCTCCCCAGCCCGAGCGTATGCTGA
>CAZEDU010000192.1:0-1816 GCA_964511185.1 uncultured Myxococcaceae bacterium
GAGCTTGTCTGGGCGCGGCGCTGCTGTCGGCCGCCGCGGCGCACGCGGCGCCTCGGCTCAGCCCGTTCGTGAGGGTGACCGTGGAGGAGCGCTACGACGACGCGGCGCTCTTGCGCGTGGGCGGGGAGGGGCAGCTCATCACCAAGCTGAGCCCGCAGGTGGGCGGCGCGCTGCGCGACGACACGGGCACCGCCGAGGGCTGGTACGCGCCGGACCTCCTGTGGCACCACGGCTCCGGGTCGACGACCTTCGACCACCGCGGCGAGCTGCGCGCCCACCGCCAGCTCTCGCGGCAGAGCCACCTGAGAGGGCGGGCGCAGCTGTGGCGCGTGAGCGATCCGACGTCGCTGCCGCGCCTGGGCATGGCGCGCACGCTCTCGCCGGTGCTCTACGGCAAGCTCGACGTGAGCGGCGACACCCTGATGACCCAGCGCTGGGAAGGCCGGGTCGGGTACCGCTTCGAGGGCGCGCGGATCGACGAGGGCGACCGCTTGCCCGGGCTCTCCCACGCCCCCTACGTCGAGACGTACCGCCTGCTCAGCCGCCGCGCCGCGCTGGGCGTCGAGTACCGGTACCAGCACTTCACTTTCGGCAGCGACGTGGCGAACGCGCACGGCGGCTTCGGCGCGTTTCGCTACCGCCTGACGCGCGCGTGGGGCTTCACGGCGAAGGCCGGGCCCATTTGGTTTCGCGATCGCGCCCACGAGGGCTGGGTGCCGCGCTTGAGCGTCGAGCTGATGCGCGACGGGCCGCTGCTCGACTTTGGCATCGCCGCGGGGAACGACCTGGTGGGCGCGAGCGGCTTCACCTCGGCGCTCTGGGCGAACTACGCGTCGCTGATGGCCGAGCGCGCGGTCGGCGGGCGGCTGCGGCTCTTCGGCGCCGCGAGCTGGTTCCGAAACGGGCGGGCGCCGAACGAGGGCTTGCGGCCGCTCTCGTCGCCGGCCTCGGGCACCACCCAGGGTTACGCGGTGGGCGGCGGCGTCGAGTGGCGAATGACCCGCGCCCTGTCGCTGGTGGGCACGTTCGACCGCTTCGACCAGGTGGGCGTCGACGTGCCGGTGGCCGAGTTGGCGCGAAACATCGTGGCCGCACGCGTGGTGTTCACGCCCTGGTGACGATCTGGAGAGGACCCAAGAGGAGGGAACATGGAGCGAGGGATGACTGCAGATCAGGTGCTCGCGGCGCTGTGGCGTCGAAGGCTCGTGGTCGGCGCCGTGGCGTTGGGGGTGTTCCTGATCGGAGCGGCGATCGCCCTCTTCAGGCCCAGCGTGTACGAGGCGACCACGGTGGTGCGCGTGGAGCCGCAGCGGCCGTCGATCGAGATGGTCCAGCCGACGGTGAGCGAGGCGGTGGAGCAGCGGCTGCTCACCGTGCGCCAGGAGCTGTTCGCGCGGCCCGTGCTGCAGCGCGCGGTGGAGGAGCTGGGGATCTACTCGGAGCTCGTGGCGAAGAAGGGCATCGAGGCAGGCGTCGAGCGGCTGCGCAAGGACCTGACCGTCAAGGTCGAGGGCGAGAGCGCCTTCGAGCTGACCTACGCGGCGGCCAGCCCGGAGCTGGCGGCGAAGGTGGCGAACCGGCTGCCGCAGATCTTCGCGGAGGAGACCGTGAAGGTCCGTCAGGCGCAGGCGCAGCGCGCCACCGAGCTCTTCACCGGCGAGGTGGAGAACTTGAAGAAGACCGTCTCGGAGTGGGAGCGGAAGATCGCGCAGTTCAAGGTCGAGCACATGGGGGAGCTGCCCGAGCAGCTCGAGATGAACATGCGCGGGCTGGAGCGGATCGGCGCGCTGCTGCAGACCAAGAGCGAGGAGCTGCG
>CAZEDU010000192.1:1826-5707 GCA_964511185.1 uncultured Myxococcaceae bacterium
CGATCTGATGCGGGCGCGCAACGCGCTCGACTCCGAAGCGGGCCGGCTGCAGGCGGCGGAGGACGGGCTGACGCGCTCGCTCGTCGCCGCCCGCACCGCGTGGACCGAGGACCACCCGGAGCTGCAGCGCATGGGCCGCGAGCTCGACGACCTGAAGGTGAAGCGGCAGGAGGCCGAGGGTCGAATGGCCGCCGAGCGGGCCGAGCGGGCGCGGGCGGCGCACCTGGTGGGCCTGGTTCAGTCGGAGATCGAAGCGCTGCAGAAGCAAGCCGAGGTGTTCCAGGCGCGGCTCGACAAGACGCCCCGCTGGGCGCACGAGCTGGGGGTGATGCACCGCGACTACGAGATCGCCAAGACGAAGTACCAGAGCGTCATCTCGCGCAAGGTCGAGGCCGAGATCGCGCAGGAGCTCGAGGCCAAGAGCGCCAAGAGCCTGTTCAACATCATCTCGCCCGCGGGCGAGCCGACGGCGCCGGCCCGGCCGGATCGGTTCGGCGGGCTGCTCCTGTCGCTCTTGATCGCGCTCGGCCTGGGGACCTTGGTGGGCGTGGTGCTCGAGATGCGAGACGACAGCCTGCGCGACACGCACGAGGTGAAGGCGAAGCTGCCGATCCCGGTGCTCGCCGTGGTGCCGCAGCTCGGGGCAAACAAGACCGAACGGCGGGTCTTGATGCCATCCACCGTGACCCAGCCTCCTCCGCCGTCGGTGAACTAAGGCCTGCGCCTTTTGGAAAGAACGGGAGACGACATGGATCAGAACATGGAAAAGGCGGGCAACTTCCTTCCCCGTGCGGACGAGTCGGCCCTGCGATCGAACGAGGTGGACCGGCGGCTGGTGACGCTGACGGCGCCGGCCTCGCACGCGGCGGAGCAGTACCGGTCGCTCTACTACCGGCTCGAGCGCATGCGGGACCTGCGGCCGATGCGGGTGGTGGCGTTCACCTCGGCCGTGCCCGGCGAAGGCAAGACGGTGACCTCGGTGAACCTGGCGCTGGCGGCGGCGCGCGCGAACCCCGAGCGGAGCATCCTGCTCATCGACGCGGACCTGCGGCGGAGCCAGGTGGGCGACTACCTGGGCATTCGCGCTCGGCCCGGGCTGGCCGAGCTGCTCATGCAGGAGTGCGAGGTGCGCGAGGCGGTGCGGCGCTTCAAGTCCAACCGGCTGGCGGTGGTGCCGGCGGGATCGATTCCCGAGGAGCCGACGCAGCTCCTCGCCTGCAACCGCATGAAGCAGTTCCTCAAGGGCATGCGCGAGACGTTCGACGAGGTGTACATCGATCTGCCGCCGGCCTTGCCGTTCGCCGACGCGTCGATTCTGGCGACGCAGGCAGACGCGGTGGTGATGGTCATTCGCGCCAACCGCACCTCGCACAAGCACGTGAGCCAGGCGCTCGAGCACCTGGCGGGCGCGCCGACCATCGGCTGCGTGTTGAACGCCGCCGCGCCGTCGGTGACGCCCTACCTCAAGTCGTACAAGTGAGCGGGGCGGAGACGAAGCTGGGTGGGCGCGCCGCGGCGGGGCGCGCTCGTCCGGATCCTCTCGAAGGGCGGGGAGCATGGTACGGGCGTTCAATCACTACTTCTCGGGTCGCAAGACCTTGGTGTTCTTCTCGGAAGGCGTCGCGATCGCGACGTTGTGCCTGGCGGGGGCCTGGCTCGCGGCGCTCTTCACCGCGCCTGACGCGGTCACGCCCGCGCTCCCGCCGAAGCTGGCGGCGCTGAGCATCGGCGTCGCGGTGCTCTTCCAGTTCCTCATCTACCTGCTCGACCTCTACGACCTGCGCATCGCGGGGCAGGATCGGGCGCGCGGGGTGCGGGCGCTGAAGGCGGCCGGCGTCGCCGTCGCGGTGGTGGGCCTGGCGGGCATGGTGGTGCCGGCGCAGTGGCTGCCCGCCGGCTCGCTCCTGGGCGGGACGGTTGGCGCGGTGATGGGCAGCTTCGCGCTCCGCGCGGCGCTCGGGTCGGTGATGGGAGACGGGCAGCGGGTGCTCGTGGTCGGCATCGGCCCCAAGGCGCTGGAGGTCTCCCGGGCCGTCGACGCCGAGAGCGAGGGCGTCTACCGCGTCTGCTCGATGCTCGACCCGTCGTCGGTGAGCGTGAAGCAGCGGTTCACCTTGTCGCCCGAGGGCGCGGCCGAGCCGGGCGTGCTGAGCTTGGAGGAGTCCGCCGCGCAGCTCTCCGCCGACGTGGTGGTGGTCGCTCCGGACGACCCGCGCGCCGTCCCGATGGACGCGCTGCTCCAATGCCGGGTGGAGGGCCTGCGGGTCTACGACGTGGCCGGCTTCTATGAGCGGGTGCTGCGCCGGCTGCCGGTGAGCCAGCTGCGCGCAGAGGATCTCGCGTACTCCGACGCGTTGACCGTCGGCCGCGTGCGGGCGCTCACCAAGCGCGCGTTCGACCTGCTCGTCGCCCTGGCGATGCTGGCGGTGGCCGCGCCGCTGATGCTGGCCATCGGGGTGTTGGTGAAGCTGGACTCCCCCGGGCCGGTCTTCTACCGACAGGAGCGGGTGGGGCGCGGCGGCAAGGCCTACCGGCTCTGGAAGTTTCGCAGCATGCGGGTCGACGCCGAGAAGAACGGCGCGGTGTGGGCCAAGCAGAACGACGACCGCGTCACGCGGGTGGGCCGCTTCATCCGCAAGACGCGCATGGACGAGCTGCCGCAGATCTTCAACGTCCTCGTGGGGCAGATGAGCATCGTCGGCCCCCGTCCCGAGCGGCCCGTCTTCGTCGCGCAGCTCAAGGCGCAGGTGCCGTTCTACGGCCTGCGCGAGGTCGTCAAGCCGGGCATCACAGGCTGGGCGCAGATTCGCTACCCCTACGGCGCCTCGGTCGAGGACGCGAGGAACAAGCTCGAGTACGACCTGTACTACGTGAAGAACGGCTCGCTGCCCTTCGACCTGGCGATCGTCTTCCACACGGTGCGCCACGTGCTGCTCGGGCGCGGCGCGCGCTGACCGAAGTGAACACCGCGGGCACGGCCGTTGCTCTTTAGGACAGCGGCTTTCGGCGCGTGAGGTGAGGGCGGCCTCTCACCGTGAAGAAACTTCAGGGTGCGGGTGGGACGGCCGGGAAAAAGCGGGAGGCGGCGATGGAGGGGAGCAGCAACAGTCCGCGGGTGGACAGCGCCTGGGATGAGGCGCTGCGCTGGCGGGAGCGACAGCGCAACGAGCTCAAGCCGCTGCTCGCCGACCAGCGGCGAACGCGCATCGTGTGCATGGGCGGGGGGACGGGGCTGCCGGTGGTCCTGCGCGGCTTGGCGCGCCGGGCGGACCCGCGCGCCGACGACCCGGGGCTGGAGATCACCGCGGTCGTGGCGATGAGCGACGACGGGGGGAGCTCCGGGAGGCTGCGGCGGAAGCGCGGGTCGCTGCCGCCGGGCGACGTGCGCAACTGCTTGGTGGCGCTCGCCGGCGGCTCGAACGCGCTCAAGGACTTGTTTCGCTACCGCTTCGGCGGCGCGCGCGGCCTGGCGGGCCACGCGGTCGGGAACCTGCTCATCACCGCGCTCGCCGAGCTCAAAGGGGACTTCCTCGAGGCGGTGAAGCTGTCGGGGCGCATGCTCGAGGCGAAGGGCGAGGTGCTCCCGAGCACGCTCGCGCCGGTGCAGCTGGTGGCGCAGTTCTCGGACGACCGCTGGGTGGTCGGCGAGCGGCGGTGGCCAGGTCAAGCGCGTGACGTTGTCGCCGCACGCGCCGCCGCCTTCGCATGGGCTGCTCGACGCGATTCGCTCGGCCGATCTCGTCGCGATTGGCCCTGGCTCGCTCTACTCGAGCGTGCTGCCGAACCTGCTCGTCGACGGCGTGGCCAAGGCGCTGCTCGAGTCGCGCGCGCTCAAGGTCCTGGTCTCGAACCTGATGACGCAGCCCGGCGAGACCGACGGG
>CAZEDU010000193.1:0-515 GCA_964511185.1 uncultured Myxococcaceae bacterium
CAGCCGACTCTCGGAGAGCAACTTTGCCTGGTCGATGAAGTGAGGCGAGTCGGGATGACCGCTGCTGCCGAACTGCGTCAGCGACGCTCCTTGCACGCGCGGTCCGAACTCGACGGTGCACATGTAGGTGTTGCCCACCACGCCATAGTGCTTCTTCATCTCGCGCACGAGCGGAATCGAAACGCTCGGCGTGTAGTACGCCACATTGGCCACGCCCATCGTTCCAGGCAGTTGACGAACTGCTGCTTCAGTTTCTCGGCCGGATAGCCAAAGCCGTACAGCTCTTCGTACCAGCCATAGCAGAGCGTGGCCTGCGTCGAATCGTTGCCGCCGCGGTAGTCCCAATCGAGCAGATGTTCGAGGTAGGGCTGCACCTGTTTCGCGAGCTTGGGATTCGTTTCTTTCAACGCCTCGAATTCTTCCTTGAAGCGCGGCAGCTCCGTCATCGGCCAGTAGAGCGTCGTGTCGAAGGCGGCCATCTGCCACTCTTCGAACGTGACATCGTGCATCTGACG
>CAZEDU010000193.1:525-1721 GCA_964511185.1 uncultured Myxococcaceae bacterium
GGTCACTGTGAAGGGGCTCGAGTTGCAGCTCTGCACGAAGCCGCTCGGCGGATTCAGTACCTGCGGCAGTTCGGACATCTCGTGGTAGCCGTTCCACTCGGTCTTCGGCGAGCTGCCATCGACTGGTTTGCTCCAGTTGTGACCCGGCTCGCGGCGGGGAATGATGCCGTTGTAGAGGTAGAAAATATTGCCATCGCGGTCGGCATAGACCGTGTTCATGAACTGGAAGTTCAAGAGCGACATGCCTGCCTTGAACTCGTCGACATTCTTGGCGCGGACGAGCTTCATCACCCCAGGGTCGTCGGCGTTGACCACCGCGAAGTCTTGGGCCGTCTGCGCCGCGAAGATGCGCGCCTTCGCCTCGCCGTACGCCTCCAGCGTCGGGTAGCGGTCCAGGTGGTCGGGGGTGAGGTTCAAGATCGCCGCGCCGTGGAAGCGCGCCTGGTCGACGCCTTCGAGCTGAAAGCTGGAGAGCTCGACCGCGAGCAGCTCGTACGGCGCCGGCGCCATCGCCGCCTCCGAGAGCGGCCGGCCGAGGTTGCCCCCCACGAAGGTGCGCTTGCCGCCGCGCGCGAACAGCTCGCCGAGCAGCGCCGTGGTGGTGCTCTTGCCGTTGGTGCCGGTGACCCCGACGAGCGGGCCGGTGCCCTTGGGGAGCAGCGCCCACGCGAGCTCCACCTCGCCCATGACCGGGACGCCCCGCGCCTCCGCGGCGACCAGCGCCTCGGTCGAGAGCGGCACGCCGGGAGAGACGACCACCAGGTCGACGCCCGCGAGCGCGGCCTCGAGCGCCACGCCCAGGTGCAGCGCCACGCCCTGCTTCTTCAGCTCGGCGACGCCGGCGAGCTCACCCTCCGGCTTCTGGTCGAACGCCGCCACCGTCGCGCCGTGCGCCTTCGCCAGCGCGATGGCCGCGCGCCCGCTCTTGGCGAGCCCCACGATCAGAACACGACGTTGCTGTAGCAGCGGCGCCTTGGAGCCCAGCCAGCCCGGCCCGGTGGCCGCTGTTTTCTTCGCAGCCGCCATGGCCCTCACCTGAGCTTCACCGACAGGAGCGCGACGCCGCCGCAGAGGATGGAGATGATCCAGAAGCGGACGATGATCTTCGGCTCGGCCCAACCCTTGAGCTCGAAGTGGTGGTGCACCGGCGCCATCTTGAAGACGCGCCTGCCGGTGGCCTTGAAGCTGACCACCTG
>CAZEDU010000193.1:1734-5648 GCA_964511185.1 uncultured Myxococcaceae bacterium
AAGACGCCGTGGATGATGGCCGAGACGACCTCGTTCTTCGACAGCACCGCCAAGATGCCGAGCGTACCGCCGAGCGCGAGCGACCCGATGTCGCCCATGAACACCGACGCCGGGTAGGTGTTGAACCAGAGGAACGAGACCCCCGCCCCCACCACCGCCGCACAGACCACCGCGAGCTCCGCGCCGCCCACGACCTTGGGGATGCCCAGGTACGTGTGCAGCGGCACGCCCACCCACCGGGCGTTCACCACGTCGGCGATGTTGAGCGTGGTGCCCGCGACGTAGCAGAGCACCGCGAAGGTGGTGGCGGCCACGATGGTGGGGACGATGGCCAGCCCGTCGAGCCCGTCCGTCAGGTTCACCGCGTGCGAGGTGCCCACCACCACGAACCAGGCGAAGACCAGGTAGAACCAGCCCAGGTTCGGGTTGAACCAGTGCGTCGGCACGAACGGCAGCGTGAGCCGGGTGTCGATGAGCAAGGTCGGCGCCAGCTGGCCGTCGGGCCCCGTCCACTCGACCATCAGCCCGAACACGGCGATGGCGAACACCACCGTCTGCAGCGCGATCTTCTTCTTGCCGGCGAGCCCCTTCGAGTCGCGCTTGGAGAGCTTGAGCCAGTCGTCCAGAAAGCCGATCAGCCCGTAGCCGAGCGTCATCAAGAGCACCACCCACACCGGGCGCGAGCCCAGGTCGGCGAAGAGCAGCGTGCTCAGCGCGATGGCGAGCAGGAGGAGCACCCCGCCCATCGTCGGCGTGCCCTTCTTCTTCTTGTGCGTGTCGGGCGTGTCCTCGCGCACGTTGCTCTGGCCGTGCTGCTGGAAGCGGAGCTGATCGATCAGCTTGGGGCCGATGAGCATGCCGAGCACCAGCGCGGCCACGCCGGCGGCGATGATGCGAAACGACGGGTACTTGAGGAAGTTGAGGTAGCGCCCGGCGCCGCTGCTCTCGAGCCACTCGTAGAGGAGGTAGAGCACTAGTGCGCCCCTCCCGAGCTCGCGCGGCCGAGCAGCGCGTCGACCACCCGCTCCAGCCGCATGCCGCGGCTGGCCTTCACCAGCACGACGTCGTTCGGCGCGAGCTGGGGCTTGAGCCAGCCAATCAACGCGTCGACGTCTTCCTGGGCAGGGAAGGCGTGGGGGACGGCGCCCGCCGCCTTGGACGTCCGCGGCCCGAAGAAGGCCGAGAGCGCCGCCTTCGCCTTCGCGCGCTCCACCAGCGCGCGGTGCTCGTCCGCCTCGCTCGGGCCCAGCTCGAGCATGTCGCCCACCACCGCCACCGCCTTGCCACCCTGCGCCTTCGCCAGCCCCGCCACCGTCTCGAGCGCCGCGGCCATCGAGGCGGGGTTGGCGTTGTAGCAGTCGTCCAGCACCCAGTAGCCCTGCGCCGCCTTCGTCAGCTCGAGCCGGTGCGCGTGCGGGTGCGCGCCCGACAGCCCCGCCACGCACTCGTCGGCGCGGTAACCCAAAGCCAAAGCCAGCGCGAACGCCCCGGTCGCGTTGAGCGCGTTGTGCGCCCCCAGGAAGCGCAAGGGGACCTCGTACCGCTTTCCCTCGTACGCCACGGTGAGCGCCCAGCCCTCGGCGCCCCTGGCGTGCGCCTGCTCGAGCCGAACGTCGGCGTTCGCCGCGCGCCCGTAGGTCAACGCCTTGGCGCCGCTCGCCTTCGCCTGCGCGGCCACGCGCGCGTCGTCCAGGTTCACCACCGCCGTGGCGCCTTCTTTCAGGCCGAAGAACAGCTCGCCCTTCGCCTGGGCGATCCCCTCGAGGCTCCCCAGGCCCTCCAGGTGCGCCGCCTGCACCGCGGTGATGAGCCCCGCATCCGGCTGCGCGATGTGGGTGAGGCGGGAGATCTCGCCGGGGTGGTTCATCCCCATCTCGACGACCGCCGCCACGTGCTGGGGCGCCAGCCCGAACAGCGTGAGCGGCACGCCCACTTCGTTGTTCAGGTTGCCTTGGGTCTTCAGCGCCGGCCCGCGCGTCGCCAGGATGGCGGCCACCATCTCCTTGGTGGTCGTCTTGCCGTTCGAGCCGGTCACCGCGCCGACGGGAACCGTGAAGCGCAGCCGGTGGTACCGCGCCAGCGCCCCCAGCGCGACCAGCGTGTCGTCCACCTCGAACAGGGCGAAGTCCTGCGGCACGTCGGGCAGCGGCTTGCCCTGGCGCACCACCGCGCCGCCCGCGCCGCGCTTCACCGCATCGGGCAGAAAGTCGTGCGCGTCGAACCGCTCCCCCTGCAGCGCCACGAACAGCGCGCCGTGCGTGAGCGCCCGCGTGTCGGTCGACACGTCGGAGTACGACGCGCGCGCGCCCAAGCGAACCCGACGACCGCCGGTCGCCTGAATCACCTGGTCGTCGGAGAAGCGCACCGCCATGAGAACGCTCTTAGCCCGCGGACAACGCCTTGGCCGCCTCGGCCATGTCGTCGAACGGCAACTTCTCGGCGCCCACCTGTTGGAACGCCTCGTGACCTTTGCCGGCGATCAGCACGATGTCGCCGGGCTTGGCGAGGCTCGCGGCCAGCTTGATGGCGGCCGCGCGGTCGGCCTCGACCAGAAAGCCCTTCTCGCCCTGCTTCGCCTTCGCCGCCGAGATGCGCCGCCACCCGCCCTTCTCCAGCCCAGGCGTCACCTCGGAGATGATGTCGTCTGGATCTTCGGAGCGCGGGTTGTCGGACGTCACCACCACCAGGTCCGACCCTTCGGCCGCGGCCTCGCCCATCAACGGCCGCTTGCCCGCATCGCGATCGCCCCCGCAGCCGAACACCACGATGAGCTTGCCCTTCGTCAGGGTGCGCGCCGACTCGAGCGAGCGGCGGAGCGCGTCGTCGGTGTGCGCGTAGTCGATCAGCGCGACCACGTCGTTGTGCTCGACCCGCTCCATGCGGCCCGGCACGCGGGTGACGCGCTCGATGCCGTCCTGCACGTCCCGGCGCGAGTAGCCGGCCGACAGCGCGAGCCCGGTCGCCGCGAGGATGTTGTCCAGGTTGTGCAGGCCGATGAGCTGACTCTTGACCGGGATGTCCCCGGCCGGCGTCTTCAAGACCGCCTTGATGCCGTGGGTGGTCGCCTCGACCTGCGCGGCGGAAATCTCGCCGTTGCCCAGCCGCGAGAACTTCCACGACATGCGCTTGTTGCCGCGCAGCTCGTTGTAGATGCGGCCGGCGTAGGTGTCGTCTCCGTTCACCACCGCCAGACCGCCGGGCGAGAGGTGCTCGGTGAACAGCCGCCGCTTCGCCTGGAAGTAGTCCTCCAGGTCCTTGTGGAAGTCCAAGTGGTCGCGGGAGAGGTTCATGAACGCCGCGCCGCGGAAGGTGAGGCCGTACACGCGCTCTTGCGCGAGCGCGTGCGACGACACCTCCATCACCACCGTGTCGACGCCTTCGTCGAGCATCTCGCGGAACAGCCGGTGCAGCTCGATGGGGTCGGGCGTGGTGTGCAGCGCCGGCAGCGTCTTGCCGCCGTAGCGGTACGCGATGGTGCCGATGAGGCCGGTCTGCGCGCCGCCCGCCGCGCAGATCGACTCCACCAGGTAGCTGGTGGTGGTCTTGCCGTTGGTGCCGGTCACGGCCAGCAGGGTCAGCTCGCGCGCCGGGTTGCCGTAGAAGTTGCCCGCGGCGAGCGCGACGGTCTGGCTTCGCCTCGAGCGGCTTCTCGGTGACGATCGCGACCGCGCCGCGCTCCATCGCCTCGGCCACGAAGCTGGCGCCGTCGGCCTTCGAACCCGGCACGGCGAAGAACACGTCGCCCGGCTTCACCTTGCGCGAGTCCAGCGACAACCCGGTGACGTCGGCCTTGTGCCGAGGTCCCGGAGCCGGAGTCGCGCCACAACCCGCCAATACTTCACTGAGCTTCATGGATGCCCTTGCGTATGTCTTGCAACCAGTGGACCCACCTGATTCGCCCCCCTTACCGCCTC
>CAZEDU010000194.1:0-5616 GCA_964511185.1 uncultured Myxococcaceae bacterium
GCGCAAGAGCGCCTGCGCGGCGAACTTGCCGAGCGCGACGATGACCTTCGGCTGGATCGACGCGAGCTGCGCCTTGAGGAACGGCTCGCACGCGGCGATCTCGTCGGGCTCGGGGTTGCGGTTGCCGGGCGGGCGGCACTTCACGACGTTGCAGATGTAGACCTGGTCGCGCTGGAAGCCCATCGCCTCGATCATCTTGGTGAGCAGCTGCCCCGCCGCGCCGACGAACGGGATGCCCTGCTGGTCTTCCTCGGCGCCCGGCCCTTCGCCCACGAACACCAGCTCGGCCTTCGGGTTGCCGGTGCCGAAGACGATCTGCTTGCGGCCCTTGCACAGCTTGCAGCGCGTGCAGTCGCCCAGCTCCCGGCGAATCTCGTCGAGCGGGCGCCAGGCCGGGGCAACCGCGGCGTCGACCTTGGCGGGCTCGGCCGGCTCGACGTTCGACGTGGCCGCTGGCGTCGTCGCCGGCGCGGGTGCGCGAGGCCCCCGCCAGAGCGTCTTGCCGCCCTCCGCCTCCTGCCAGATCAAATGGCGGCGGAGATCTTCGAGCACTTCGGGTAACCCTTCGAGCGGCACGGCCATGTCGGTCCCTTTACCACCTCTCCTGGATCAGGTGTGACACCGGCGCTTTCTCTCGCTGCTCGCGCGCCGGTACCTTTGCCGATCGTGCGTCCACTCCGCGCGGCCGCCCTGCCCTGCGCCGCCCTCGCCATCTCGCTCGTCGCGCTCTGGCCCACCGACGCCTTCGCCTGGGGCCCCCTGGCGCACCTGAGCTTCTCGTCGGCGGCGCTTCAGTTCACGGACCTGTTCAGCCCCGCGACGCGCCTGCTCTTGCAGCGCTTCGCGCCGGAGTTTCTCTACGGCTCGCTCGCGGCCGACATCATCGTCGGCAAGAACCTCGCGCGGTACGCGGTGCACTGCCACAACTGGACGGTCGGCTTCCGCGTGCTCGAGCGGGCGCGCACGGACGCCCAGCGCGCCTTCTCGTTCGGCTTCCTGGCGCACCTGGCGGTCGACACGGTCGCGCACAACTACTACGTGCCCTACAAGACGGTGGAGGGCTTCCATCAGCGCGGCGCGGGCCACGCGTATTGGGAGCTGCGCTACGACCAGCAGCTCCCCAACGACCTCTGGAGGCTCGCCCGCCAGGTCTCGCGGCGCGAGTACCGAACGCACGACGAGCACCTCGAGGAGGTGCTGAGCGAGAGCTACGTCATTCCGTTCGCGGTCTCGCGCAAGCTGTTCGGCAGCCTCCTGCTCGCGGCCCGGCTGCGGAAGTGGCAGCGCTTCAGCGAGCTCATCGCGCGCGAGAAGGACCTGTCGCTATACCCCGAGGAGGTCCGCGAGTGTCGGAAGCTCGCGGTGGGTCAGATCGTCGGCATGCTGCAACACGGCGCGCGGGCCGACTGCACCCGCGCCGACCCGACCGGATCGCGCAACCTGCACCTGGCCGACGTGTACCGGGGACAGCTCAAGGCGCGCGGCCAGCGCGAGTCGACCCGGCTGGCGCTGAAGGCGCGCGCGTCGTTCCGCGAGGGCATCTACGGCCGCCTGGAGCTACCGGCGCTCTGACGGGGTGACCGACAGCAAGAAGTCCCAAATGGCTTGGGCCACCTCGCGCTTGCTGCCCTTGGCTTCGACGCGCCGGCCGCCGCGATCCATCACCACGACCTGGTTCTCGTCGCCGGCGAAGCCGCTCCCGGGCGCGCTGACGTCGTTGGCGACGATCGCGTCGAGCTCTTTCTGGCGCAGCTTCTCTTCGGCGTGCGGGAGGACGTCGTGGGTCTCCGCGGCGAAGCCGACCAGCATCGGCCGCTGGGCCGCGCCGGCGACCTTCTTCGACGCCTCGAGCAGCACGTCGGGCGTCCGCTCGAAGGCGATCGACTCGACCGCGTCGGACTTCTTGACCTTCTGCGGGTGCCGCACCTGCGGGCGGTAGTCGGACACCGCCGCCGAGGCGATGAAGTAGTCGACGCCCTCGACCCGCGAAAGCACCTCGCGCGCCATGTCTTCGGCGGACACCACGTCCACCACCTCGAGCCCGTCGCGCTCCACCCTTCCCACGGGCCCGAGCACCACCGTCACCTTCGCACCGCGGGCGCGCGCGGCCTGCGCGACCGCGAGGCCCATCTTCCCGGTCGAAGGGTTGGAGAGAAAACGAACCGGGTCGATGAACTCGCGCGTCGGCCCCGCGGTGACGAGCACGCGCTTGCCCGCGAGCGGCCCGCCCGCGACGCAGCCCGCAGCGGCGTCGACGATGTCCTCCAGCTCCGCCAGGCGACCCGCGCCCACGTCGCCATCGGCCAACAGCCCCACCGCGGGCCCGACCGTTCGGTAGCGCGGCTCGGAGAGCAGCGCGGCCAGGTTCTCCTGCGTGCGCGCGTGCTCCCACATCGCCGTGTTCATCGCCGGCGCGAGCAGCACCGGCCCGCGGTAGGCGAGCAGCGCGGTGGTGACCGCGTCGCCGGCCATGCCGGCCCGGATGCGCGCGAGCAGATCCGCGGTCGCGGGCGCGACGACGAAGAGATCCGCCCAGCGCGCCAGGTGGAGGTGCCCGAAGCTGGCTTCCCCTTCCGGGTCGAAGAGGTTCGCGACGACCGGATGCCCCGAGAGCGCTTGAAAGGTCAGCGGCGAGACGAACTTCTGCGCCGCCTCGGTCATCGCCACGCGCACGTCTGCGCCGGCGCGGCGCAGCTCGCGCACGAGGTCACAGCCCTTGTACGCGGCGATCCCTCCGCCGATGCCCACCGCGACGCGACGACCCTGCAGAAACGAGCGATCCACGCCGCATAGCTATGCCCAGAGTGCGGGTCGGCGCAAATCGAAGATCAATTGCGCAGGACCACCTCGGTGCGCACCGGCACGTCGATTTCGCGTGACAGCACGCCGCCCGGCGTCTCGGTGTGAAAGCTGCCCCACAGCACGGTGTAGCGTCCGGGCGTCAGCCCCTGGAACGTCACGGTCTCCTGCACCGGCTGGTAGAGCATCTGCGCGTAGGCCGAGCGGAACAGCTCGACGGGCGGATTGCCGACGCCGGTGGCGCTCCCTCGGACGACCCACAAGGCGGCACCTGGCTCGGGCGCGATGCGAACCGTCAGCGACGAGGTCCCTGGCGCGGGCCCGAAGTCGATCCGCGCGTTCGGCCCGCGGACCTGCGCGACGGTGGTGAGCGCGTTCGCCCGCGCGGAACGCGCGCCGCGCTGCGCCTCGAGCGGATGGAAGCTGAACCGGTAGCTGCCCTCGGGCACCTCGACCGCGTACTGACCGTCGGCGCCCGTGACGATGGTGATGGGCTCCGAGCGTTCGACGTGCGTGCCTTCGATCTCCACGCCCGCCGCGGGCCGCCCATTGGCCAGGTAGGCGGTGCCCGACAGCCGAACCGCGCCCCGCAGCACCACCTCGACGCTCGAGGTGATGCGGCTGGTGACGTCGCGGTGGCCAGACATCGATCCCTTCTTCGCCACCAGCGAGAACTGCTGCACGTACGGAGGCCGCGTCAGCTCGAACTGCCCGTCTGGCCCGGTGAGCACCGACTCCTCGCAGACATCGCACGTCACCACCGCCTCGCCGACCGGCGCGCCGCCCTCGTCCCGCACGATCCCGGTCAACGCCGGCGCGCGCTTCAAGATCAGGTCGCCGAGATCGGGCGTCGCGGGATGGTCGACCATCAGCGGCTCGTACCCCGGCGCGTCCACCGCGAAGATGACGCGACCTTCCGCCGAGGTGAGCGGGAGCTCGAACCGGCCATCGGGGCTGTCGAGCTCGCGATCGTCGATGCGGAAGTGGCGCAGCGGCGCGCCGCTCTCGCTCACCACGCGGCCGCGGAAGGTGGCGCGGCGCTTGAGCACGAGCTGCACCTGCTTGTCCCCGGGCTTCGCCAGCACCCGCTCGGTCTGCTCGAAGCTGGGGTGTCTGGCCTCGAGCCGATAGGTGACCTCGCGCTTGAGCGGCCCGAGCTCGAAGCGCCCCGCGCCGTCGCTCACCGCCGGGCCCGCGCTGCGCGGCGCGGCGACCACCGTGGCGTTGACGATGGGCGCGCCTTGCTCGTCGACCACCGCGCCCTGGATCCGCCCGCCCTCCCGCAGCTGAGCCTGGACGTCGATCAGCTGCCCATCCTCGAGCGTGACGCGCTGCCGCTCCGACGGCAGGTAGTCGGGGTGCGCCGCCACCAGCCAGTACTGGTTCGGCGGGAGCCCGCGCATGGTGACCACCCCGTCGGCGCCGGACACGCGGTCGCTTCGGAACGAGCCCTCGCGGTCGACCCACAGCACCGCGCTCGCGCCCTCCACCCGCCGCCCTTCGAGCGAGACCGTCACCCGCACGCCGGCCTTCGGCTCGAGCGCGAGCTCGACGTTCTCCGCCGGCGCGGTGACCTCCTTCTCCACCCCGCCCCAGTCGGAGTGGTGGGCGTGCAGCCGGTAGAGGCCGCGCGAAGGCACCTGCACCGAAAACTCGCCGCGCTCGTTGGCGACCACGTCGTCGCCGGTCGGCGAGACCAGCACCGAGACGCCCGGCGCGGGGCGGCCGTACTCGTCGAGCACTCGCCCCGAGAGGGTGAACGCCCGCTCCATCACCAGCTCGAGCTGCGTCTCCTTCGCGCTCACCCGAACCGGCACCTCGGCGAGCTTGAACCCTTGCGCGGTCGCCCTCACCGCGTAGTCGCCGGGCGCGAGGGGCCCGAAGATCACCAGCTCTCCGGTGCGCGCCTTGCGCCGGCTCACCACCTCGCCCGCCTTGCTGAGCAGCACCAGCTCCGGGTTCGGCACCGGCTGCCCCTGCTCGTCGATCGGCGCGAGCAGCACCGAGCCGCCCGCCTCGAGCTCCAGTCGGACGCGCGTCACCTCGTCGTCGAGCGTGACCGCCACCGGCGCGGAGCTGGTGCCCTGCCCACGCGCGGTGACCATCGCGCTGTCGGGGTAGAGCCCGGTGATGCGCGCGCGGCCGTTCTCGGCGGTGACGATGCGGGAGAGGTGATCGCCGATCAGCTCGACCGTCGCGCTGGCGGGCGCGCCCTGCCGAACCACCTCGACCTCGAGCACGCGCGGCGAGGAGAGCGTCAGCCGCACTGGCTTCTCGTTCGCCTCGACCTGCGGGAGGCTCGCCGGCAGGTACCGCGCCGCCTCGGCCAGCACGTAGAACGGCCCCTCTCCCAGGCCGTCGAGCTGGAAGCTCCCGCGCCCGTCGCTCGTGGTGCGCAGCGGGATCGGCAGGCGTCGCGACACCGCGACGACGGTCGCGTTGGGAATCGCGGCGCCCCGCTCGTCCATCACCGTGCCGCGGATCGTGCGCAGCGGCGGCAGGTACAGCGCGACTGGATCGCCCGGCGCCGCGCGCTCCTTGAGCCCCGCGCCCCAGCCGGTCGCCTGCGCCCACACCGTGAACGACACCCCGCTCAGCCGCTCGAACTGGAAGCGGCCCGCCGCGTCGGCCACCGTCCGAGCCCCCGCGCTCAAGGCGCCCGCGTTCTGCCGCAAGAGCTCACCGACCTGCAGCGACGTCTCGCGCGCGGGGCAGGACAGCAACGCCTCGCCGCACGCGTGGCACCGAATGCTCCCGAGCGTGGCCTGCGCGCTGGCGGAGAGGAACACCTCGGCCCCCCCGACCGGCTTCCCGTAG
>CAZEDU010000195.1:0-5605 GCA_964511185.1 uncultured Myxococcaceae bacterium
CCGCGACCGCCACGCCGGCCAGGAGCAGCACCACCGCCCCTGCCTCCGCCCAGCCCACCGACGACAGCCCGCGGAAGTTCCCGCGCGAGAGCAGCGCGAACGAGAAGACCACCGCCACCGCGGGAATCGACCGCGCGGCGCCGACGAAGGCCCTCCGTGCGAGACCTGGGGCCAGGATCGCTCTCATCGGCTACTCCAGGTTGATGACCACTTCGCCAGGCCGAATGAAGCCGAGCTCTTCGCGCGACGCGCGCTCGAGTGCCTTGGGGTCGCTGCGCAGCGCCTGAATCTCTCTCAGCCGCGCACGGTTGTCCTGCCGCAGCTTCTGGTTCCGCGCCTCGAGGCTCACCAGGTCCCGCTGGAGCTTGAAGTAGCGCCGGAACCCGCGGCCGTCGATCACCGAGTACACGGCGAACGCCGCCGCGACCGCCACCGAGATCCACAGGAGCTTCTGCCGCGAGCCCAGCATCGCCTCGACCGTACCAGCGGCCGGGCGCCCCGCAAGAAAATGCTCCAGGCCTGTAGCAGTCGCCCCTACCGCTCGACCGCGCGGCCCACCAGATCGAACAGATCCTTGGGGAGCGCGACGCCTTCGTAGGCGACCAGGGCCCGGCCTTCGCGATCGAGCAAGAAGGTGGTGGGCAGCGCCTTGATCGGCCCGAACGCGCTCTGCCCCGAGCGGATCACCGGGTCCGCGACCAGCACCGGGTAAGGCAGTTGGTACGACTCGGCGAAGGGGCGCAGCACCTTCTCGCCCTCGAGGTCCATGCCGACCGCCACGACCGTGAAGCCCTTGGGGCCGTACAGCTCCTGCGCCTTGATGAGGCTCGGCACGTCCGCCACGCAGTAGAAGCACCAGGTCGCGAAGAACTCGACGAGCAGCACCTTGCCGCGAAGGGACGCGGCGTCGAACCGCGTCGGGCCGACCGACCGCAGCGCCAGCGCGCCATATGCGGGCGACTCGGTTGGCGGAGAGGCTTGCTTGGCCGCGCAGCCGGTCAACAGAGCGGCCGCGACGACCCAGCCGACCAGGGCGCCCGCCCAGCGGCTCACGGCTTCGCGCTGTCCGACGTCGCGTCCACCACGCGCTGGCAGCCGCGACACAAGCCGTAGAGCTCCATCTTGTGAGAGGTGACTCGGAAGCCGTGCTTGCGCGCGACCGCGTCCTGCATCGCCTCGATGCGGTCGTTCTCGAACTCGACGATCGTGCCGCACCGGGTGCAGATGAGGTGGTCGTGGTGGTCGCGCCCGACGGCCGCCTCGTACCGCGTCTGGCCGTCGCCGAAGTTGCGCGCGTGCGCGAGCCCGCACTCGGACAAGAGCTTCATCGTCCGATACACCGTGGCGACCGACACCTTCGTGTCTTGCGCCCGCACCTTGGCCCAAAGGTCTTCCACCGACAGGTGCCCGGGGGTCTCGAAGAACGTGTCGATGATCAAGCTACGCTGGCGGGTGCTCTTCAGGCCGTGCTGGGCCATGTACCGCGAGAGCACCTCGTCTTTGCTGGGCGGAACGGATTGGGTCACGGATAGCGCTCTTGCCATGCACGAACGGCCGCCGGGTCGCTGGGCGGCCCCAGGTCTTCACCCGCGATTCGAACGAGCGACAAGTGGGCCTCGCGTCGCACCGACGGGTCTGGATCTTTTAACGCCTCGGCGAGCGCGGCTGCATAGCGCGCCGGCTCGTCCCGGTACCGAGCGACCTCCGCCGCGAGCGCGCGCACGCCCGGGTTGGAATGCGTGAGGAGCAGCTGCACGCGGTCGGTCGGAAGCTGCGCCGCGCTTCGGGCCCAGCTCAAGAGCAGCATGAAGAAGATGACCGCGACCCCGATCTGGAGGAAGGCCTTCCCGGCGGAGTACTTCCGCGCGCGCACCAGGGCGATGCGGTACACGCCAAAGCCGATCGCGAAGGTCAGGAACACCCAAGGCGACGCCGCTACGAGCCGCGGCGGAAAGCTGCCAGGGAAGCGCTGCGCGACCAGGGCCAGTGCCGCGGCCAGGAAGAGCAACGCATACAGCACGCCCGTCAAGGACGGGCCCAACCGCATGCCCCCGACGCGCGGGGTGTCATCGATGGCAGGAGGAGATTGGCTCATTGACCGCAGCCTCGACACAAAGATAGAGGCATCGCCCCTGAGAAACGAGGGTTTTTGCAGGGAAATGTATGTCTGACTGGAAAAGGCACCGAAATCCCGACGACGTCCCGACCCCCTTGGCGGTGGCGCTCTCCGACTTCTGTCGGCGCGCGCAGAGCCCCGCCACCGCGGCCCAGGTCCGCGAGGCCCTCGCGCTCATCGCCGAGTCCGACGACTTCCGCGTCCGCGCCATCACCGACGCGGAGCCACCGGCCAGGCCGCTCGGCCCGTTCGCGGTCATCGACCTCTTGAACGGCGCCACGCCTGAGACCGCGGCGGAGCGGCAGCGGCTCGGGTACTACGCGCTGGCGCAAGCGCTCGCCGCCGAGCGCGAACGGACGGCGCCCCTGCCGACGCCGGCCGCAACCTCAGGTATGGCGCCGACGCTCGGCTCTTTTCAGCTCGAGGCCCAGGCGCCCGGCCCGCAGCGCGCGCGCAAGGCGGACAAAGCGCACGCGTCCACGTTGGCCGAGCGCATCGCTCCGAAGAAGCGCGCCCGGGAGGACGCGCCGGCCGAGCTGGCCGACGGCCTGGAAGCGCCCGCGGTGGACGACCTGCCGCGCCGCAAGCTCCCGGCGCCCCGCGGCCGCTTCTCGCAGGTGGCGCCGCCGAAGACCTCCAGCGCCGAGCTGCTCCAGCCTGAAGCCAAGGACACTCTTTCGCAGCTCGCGCAGCAGCACGGCCACCGCTTCGCGCTGCGGGAGGCGTTGGCCGTGCAGTACGTCGACCGCACCGGCGCGGCCATCACCGTCGACAGCGTGGTGCACACCCTGCAGCGGCACGGGCTGTTCGTCGCGCTCGAGCGCAAGGAGCGCGAGCTGGTGCTGACCCAGTACGCGCAGCACCGGGGCGCGGGCGGCCGGGTGGCCTGGGCGCTGGGCGTCCGCCCGAGCGAGCTCAAGACCTTGGTCCGGCAGCTTCACCTGGAGCGCGAGATCGACGAGCTCCGGGAGCGGTTCAGCCGGGAGGCCCTGAGCCCGGCCAACTTCGCGTTCCGACTGGACCTGGTAGGACGGGACAAGTACCTGGCCGACTTGGGCATACAACGTCGATTTGCCGACAGCTTGCGCGGTGAGATACGTGCGTTAATTGGCTCGGCAAAAGTTTCGGCGGGCGGCTTCGAGGAGGCAGTGAAGACCGCGGCCCGCCAAAGTGGAGTCGAGCCGGAGTTACTCGAGCGGGCTGCGAAGAAGTTGGGGCTCGCGGAAGAGTTCGATTGAGGTCGGACAAGACATGCCCATCTACGAATACAGCTGTGGTCAGTGCGGCAAGGTGATCGACCTGATTCAGAAGGTGAACGATCCTGCCCCCGAGAAGTGCGAAGCGTGCGGCGCCGTCGGACAGATGGGCCGCGTCGTGAGCCGAACCAGCTTCGTGTTGAAAGGCGGCGGCTGGTATTCGGATCTGTACAGCTCGACGAAGAAAGACTCGGGCAGCGGTGGCAGCAGCGACGGGGGGAGCAGCAGCTCGTCGAGCGACAGCGGCTCGACGACGTCTGGCTCGAGCGACAGCGGCGGCAAGAGCAGCGCGCCTGCCGCGGCCGCGGGCTAAAAACGCGCAGGCCCCCAGTCCGCTGCGGTAAATAGAGTGGAATGAACGCCCTGCTCTTGACGCTCGCGCTGCTGGCGCACGGTCCCGCCTCGGTCGACGGCCTCACCGAAGGGCGCGGCATCTCGCTCTCCAACCCCGCGGGCCGAACCGCCTCGCTCCTGGAGGGCGACTCGCTCGCCTCGTCATTCACGCCGTCGCGGGCCGCTCCGCTCCGCCTCACCGACGGCCTGCGCTTCGACCGCTCCGACTTGCCAGCGCCGCTCGACGGCGGCGCGGCGATCAGCAGCGAGGGCCGGCAGATCCTCGCGCTGCTCATCGGGCTGGTGGTCGGCTTCGGCATCGGCCACCTCATCGCGCGCGACAGAGACGGCTTCCTCCTCTTCCTCATCGTCGACATCGCGCTGGTGGGCGTCATCGTCATCTTGGGTTGGCTCAGCCCGTTCTGGTACCTGGGCGCGCTCGGGCTCTTCGCCTCGCACATCATTCAGGGGCTCGACGCGTACGCCGAGGCCGGCGGAGAGCGCATCATCCAGAACACGCGCGAACGGACGATGCGGATCGTCACCGCGCCGGGTCGAGACGACGCGCTGGTCGGCGCCACGCGCGTGTGGGGGCTCGCGTTTTGATGCGGCGCGCCCTGTTCCTCGCCATCGCCCTGCTCGTCTCGGGCTGCGCTTCGCACGTGCTGATTCCGCCCGAGGAGCGCGCGACGCTCGAACGCGCGCTGGTGACGCAGCGCCCGGAGCAGTACCTGCGCCTGTCGTATTACGTGACGCCGTTCTTCGGTGACGCGTCGAAGAGGCTGCTCACGCCGGTGCCGCCCGAAGAGGTTCGTCTGCTCGACAACCCGAGCGGCGAGCCGATCAACCCGGGCGCGATCGAGCGCGTGCTCCCGGCGGGCGCGCGCGCGCGCATCCAGCGGGTCGAGTTCCCGACCAGCTGGGTGATCGCCGAGCGCGTCATCTATACGCCGCGCACGCAGCCTTGGGTCTACCTCGAGGTCGAGGGTTACCCGAAGACGACGCCGCTCATCCTGGTGCTGCGGCCGCAGCTTCGAACGCAGGATGAGTTCATCACCGAGCTCGAGCGCTTCTTGAGCCCGGAAGATCTCGCGCCGCGGATGTCGGCCTGGTCCGAGTCGGTGCGGGAAGCGGTGCGCGAGAAGCGCGCGATCGTCGACATGCCCGCCGAGGCGCTCGAGATGGCCTGGGGGTACCCGGAGAAGAAGCGGCTGTCGTTCGACGGCCCCACCAAGCGGGAAGAGTGGCGATACCCGGGCGACAAGCGCGTGGCGACGTTGATCGACGGCCGCCTGATGGAGTCGCGCGGCGAGCAGTCCAGGTAATCTTCTAGTTCCAGCGCCGGCCGCCCGGGCCCCGGCGGCGCCGCTGCTTGCGCTGGTGCTTTTCGGCTTCGCGCGCCTCGCCGGGCTTCGACAGGCGCGGCAGCTCGCCCATCATCACCGCCCAGTATTCGCCGGCCAGAAGCGCCTGCACCAGCTCGGCCTGGCTGTTCACCGGCCGCTTGAAGAGCGTCGCCCCGCGCCCGATCTCGTCGAGCGAGCCGCGCGCGTCGCTCCCGCCAATGCTCGGCAGCTTGAGCGACTCCGCCGCCTCGACCGCCAGATCGTTCGCCGTCTGGCGCGCCTTGGGGTTGTACGTCTCGACCGCGGAGAGGACGTTGAGCGTCAGGACGAAGTCGCCGGCCGGGTTGGGGACCTCGCGGTCGTAGGGACGCGCCGCGACGATCGCCGCGCCGAGCGACTTGAGCTTCGGGAGGCATTCCGCGGCGCTCCATGGCTTCTCGCGGTTGCTGCCCCACATCTGAACCGGCTCGGGCGCCAGCTCTGGCTTCGGGAAGAAGCACAGGTACTGCCCCTTGTCGGTGATCAGCTCGAGACCGACGAAGACCCTCAGCTTC
>CAZEDU010000196.1:0-5591 GCA_964511185.1 uncultured Myxococcaceae bacterium
TGGGCCGCTGGGCGTGGAACGCGGTCCTGCTCGTGGTGGGGATCGCGCTGACGGTGCTCGGGGCGGACCTGCTCGTGGCCGGCGTGCTGCAGCTGGCGCAGGCGTTCGGCATCTCCGACGCCGTCATCGGGCTGACCATCGTGGCGATCGGCACGAGCGCGCCCGAGCTCGCCACCACCGTGGTCGCGACCATCCGGAACGACCGCGACGTCGCGATCGGCAACCTGATCGGCAGCAGCATCTCGAACATCCTGGTCATCCTGGGCGTGACCTGCCTCGTGTCGCCGAACGGCGTCGACGTGAGCCAGGACGTCTTGTGGATCGACCTGCCGCTGGCGGCGGCGGTGGCCATCGTCTGCCTGCCCGTCTTCCGCAGCGACCGCATGGTCTCGCGGCGCGAAGGGGCGGCGTTCGTGGGGGCCTATATCCTCTACCTCGCCACGCTCGTGGCGTTCCGGACGTGAGCGCCAAGCCGCTCACTTCGCGCGGTAGCGATGCACCTTGACCGAGCGGCCCCGGAGGGTCGTCTTTCGCAGCGCCTCCTGCACTCTGTCGAGCAGCTCCGCCGGCACCTCGACGACCGAGTGCGCGTCGGCGATTTGAATCGAGCCGATCACCGATGACTCGACGTCGGCCTCGTTGGCGATCGCCCCGACCAGGTCGGCGGGGCGAATGCCCGCGCGCCGGCCCGCGCCGATGAACAGCTTCACCATCTCGCCTTCGCTCCGCCGCGGCTTGGGCGCTCGCTCGCGAGGCGCGCGGGTGCGGGGTGGCTCGACGGGCGGCGCCTCCTGGACCATGGCGTCCTTGCCGGCTTGGCTCAGCTTCACCGCCGCGGCGGCGATGTCGAGGAGGTCCAGCTCGTTGGCGAGGCTCTCCACCACCACGCGGTAAGGGTCGAGGTCGCCGGCGAGCACCTGCTCGCGCAGCGACGCGGTGAGCAGCTCGAGCTGTCGGGCGCGCAGGTCGGCGACCGTCGGCAGCCGCTCCATGGCAATGGGCTGCCCGGTGACCCGCTCGATGTTCTTGAGCAGCCGGTGCTCGCGCGGCTCGGCGAGGCTGATCGCGACGCCTTCTTCACCCGCGCGGCCGGTGCGGCCAATGCGATGCACGTACGCTTCGGGCGCGGTGGGAAGATCGTAGTTCACCACGTGCGAGAGCTTGTCGATGTGCAGCCCGCGCGCCGCGACGTCGGTCGCGACGAGGAACTGCGCGGCGCCGTCCTTGAAGCGCTTGAGCACCCGGGCGCGCTGCGCTTGCGTCATGCCGCCGTGCAGTCCCTCGGCCGCGAAGCCGGTGGCCTTCAACGTGTCGGTCAGCGCGTCGACCTCCGTGCGCGTGCGGCAGAAGACGATGGCGTTCTTCGGCGCCTCGAGATCGAACAGCCGGCCGAGCGCGCTGCTCTTCTGCCCGCGCGGCACGACGTACGCCACCTGCCGCACCTTGGGCGCCGCGCCGGCGACGGGCTTCTCTTCGCGAATGTGCAACCGCGCGGGCTTGGTCAGGTGCTGCTCGGCGATGCGCGCGATGCGGGGCGGGAGGGTGGCGGAGAAGAGCGCGGTCTGCCGCGAGGCGGGCAGCGTCCCCAAGATGCTCTCGAGATCCTCGGCGAACCCCATGTCGAGCATCTCATCGGCCTCGTCGAGCACGACCACCGAGACCTTCTCCAGCTTGAGCGTCTTGCGCCGCATGTGATCCAGCGCGCGTCCGGGCGTGGCGACCACCACGTCGACGCCGCGCTTGAGCTGCCTGAACTGGTGCGAGATCTCCTGGCCGCCGTAGATCGGCAACACCGTCACGCCGAGCGGCTTGCCGTACTTGTGAAGCGCCTCGGCCACTTGCACCGCCAGCTCACGCGTGGGCACCAGCACGAGCGCCGAGGCCTCGAACGGCTTGGCGCCACCGATCTCGATGCGCTGGAGGAGCGGCAGCGAGAAGGCGGCCGTCTTCCCTGTCCCGGTGGCCGCCCGCCCGAGCACGTCGCGGCCGGCGAGCAGCAGCGGAATCGCCTCGCGCTGAATCGGGGAGGGCTCCTCGTAGCCCAGGTCCGCCACCGCTTGAAGAAGTCGATCGTCGAGCCCGAGGGAGGAGAAGCCGATGGCCGTTGGTGTGCTCACGTTCGAGAGCCTACGCCGTTCGCTGTGCGCGCGCGTGGGTGGCGCCCCGCAATCTTCCCACCCGCGCGAAGGTGGCCGGACCTTCTAAGATGACGCCACCTGCTTATGAACGCCAAACGACCTCGGGTGTTGGTGGTCGATACCGACGCGCAGGCGGTGCGTGAGATCGCCCTCGCCTTGGAGGATCGCGCCGAGGTCGAGACCGCGGACAACGCGGACCTCGCCTCCGCGCACCTGCTTCGCCGGAAGATCGATCTGTGCATCGCGAACCTGGAATTGCCGGGCCGCAGCGGGCTCGAGCTGATGAAGGAGCTTCGCGCGCAGCACCCCGACGTCGGCCGCATCCTGGTCAGCTCGCACACCGACCCGCGCATGCTGATCTCGGCGATCAACGAAGGCGCCGTGTTCCGGTTCCTCTCGAAGCCGCTCGCCAAGGCCGAGATTCAGGCGGCGTTCGGCGAGCACGCCCGCTCGGTCCACGCCGATCGCCAGAGCGACTTGGTGCTGGTGGTCGACGACACGCGCGCCATTCGCGCCCACCTCGAGCTGATGCTCAAGGACGCCGGCTACTCGGTCATCACCGCGGGGACCGGAGAGGAAGCGCTCGAGCTGCTCAAGAAGAACGACGTGGCGGTCGCGATCGTCGACCTCGAGATGCCCGGCATGACCGGGCTGGAGCTGGTCGCGCAGGCGCGGAGCGTCGCGCCCGAGGTGCCCACCATCATCCTGTCGTCGCACGTCCACCACCAGCTCGCGCTGGGCTGCATGAGCGCCGGCGCGTTCGACTTCATGCCGAAGCCGACCTCGCAGGAGGAGACGCTCTTTCGGCTCAAGCGCGCGATTCGCGAGCGGCGCCGCTTGGGAGAGCTCCTCGCGTTCAAGGCGTCGCAAGGCGTCAACACCAGCCCGCTGGTCGCGCAGAGCCAGGCGATGCAGTCGCTCCTGGCGCGGGCCCGGGCGGTGGCGGCGAGCGACGAGACGGTGTTGATCACGGGCGAGACAGGGTCGGGGAAGGACGCGCTCGCCCGCGAGATCCACCGGCTCTCGCCGCGCAGCTCCGAGATGTTCTTCGCGGTCAACTGCGGCGCGCTCCCCGAGACGCTGCTCGAGTCCGAGCTGTTCGGCCACGAGAAGGGGTCGTTCACCGGCGCGGTGAGCCGGCGCAAGGGCTACTTCGAGATGGCCGACGGCGGCACGCTCTTCCTGGACGAGCTCGGCGAGATGACGCCCGCCACCCAGGTGAAGCTCTTGCGCGTGCTCGAAGAGCGGCAGTTCGTGCGGCTCGGCGGCAGCCAGCCAGTGAAGGTCGACGTGCGCGTCATCGCGGCGACCAACCGGAAGCTCGAAGAGATGGTGGCCGAAGGGAAGTTCCGGTCCGACCTCTACTACCGGCTGTACGTCTTGCCGATGTACGTGCCGCCGCTGCGCGAGCGAAAGGAAGACATTCGACCGCTGCTCGAGCTGGCGCTGAGCCGCGCGGCGGGCACCCGCTCCATCGCGCTCACAGCGGACGCCCTGGACGAGGCGCTGCGATACCCCTGGCCCGGCAACGTGCGCGAGCTCTTCAACGCGGTCGCGCGCGCCACCGCGCTGGCGGTCGACGATCGCATCGACTCGCTCGGGCTGAGCAACGGCGGCCAGCGCCCACCGCCGCCCCCGTCCGCCCCGGACGAGGTGAAGGTGGAGACGCTCCTCGACCTGCCGCTGAAGGACTTCGTCGCGCAGACGCTCGAGGCGGCCGAGAAGAACTACCTGCAACAGCTCCTGCAGCGCACCGGCGGCGTGCTGGGCGAAGCGGCGAAGCTCGCCGGCATCAACCGCAAGAGCGTCTACAACAAGATGAAGGCCTACGGGCTCGACAAGTCCGACTTCAAGCTCAAGGACTAGCCGACGCGGCGCCTTCGCCGCTGGGGCGGCGGAGCGCGCGGCCGAGGCGCTCGAAGTTCGGGTCGAGGAAGCGAATGCCCATCCCGATCGGGTAGCGGTACGGCGAGGCCGGAACGTACTGGTTCGACCACGCGACCACCGCCCGGCTGGTCTCTTCTTCTCCGAACAGCCCGCGCACCTCGAGCTCGCTCGAAGGCTCCAGCGGGGTCAGCGTTCGAACGAAGGCGCCGCCCAGGCTCAGGTTGCTGCTGAAGCCGGAGCACCACGCGTCGGTGCCGCGCGCCCGGAACGCCACCGTGTTGAAGTACGGCACGCGCGTGGAGACCCGCAGGTCGTGCGCCACGCGCCGGAGCGAGACGTTCACCCACGACACCAGGCTGTCGAGACCATGCTCGAGGTGCTCGAAGAGCGGCGCGTCGAGCAGGGACCTGAGCTCGTTGCTCACCGTGAGGCCCACCCGGCCCATGCCGAGCACCGGGCGCTTCTTCTCACCCCGGTTGTCGCCGCGCAGCTTGCGGAGCAGCTGCACGTCGGACGCCTCGTCGCCCGACAGCTCCACCAGGACGGCGTCGACCTCGGGCGCGCCGGGCGCCAGCAGCGCGTGGGCCTCGTCTCGGCGCGGTGGCCTGAGCACGTGGAAGCCGGCATAACCCAGCGCCTCTTCGAGCGCCGCCTGAGACGCGCCCTCGCGCGAGACGAGCAGGAGCCGGCGGCGCCCCGTGGACGAGATGCGCGGCGCGCGGTGCGCCTCCCACAGCGTCTCGATCTTCTTGGCGAGCTGCCCGCGTTGAATCGGCTTGGGGAGGAAGTCATCGGCGCCGGCCAACAGGCAGCGGCGCACCAGCTCGGGTTGGGAGGCGGTGGTCATCATGACCACGGGCGTGTTCGCGGACGACTGCTGAGACTTGATCTGCTGGCAGCACAGGTCGCCGGCCAGCCCGGCCATCTCGAGGTCCATGAGGATCATCGCCGGCGTGCAGGTCTTCATCGCCTCGAGGCATTGCTCGCCGCTCTCCAGGGTGACCGGCATGCCGCCCAGGGCCTTCACGAAGTATGTGACGAGCGCGCGAAGGGTAGGTGAATCGTCCACCACGAAAACCGGCGAGTCTTCCGTCTTCCCCAGCAGCATGGTTCCTCCCAAGAAGTCCCAGGGTCTTCGCTGCAAGGGGAGGTCCTCCCACAAGGCCATCGTGAATTCGCCGCCTTGAAGGTCGGCGCGCCCCAGACGTGGCGGACCGTTCTCATTCGCCGGTGGCGGCGCCGGCCGGCTTGAGCAAGCGCGTGCTCAACGGCCGGTCCTGGGGCGGCCGTTGCCCATGCCCTTGGGTTGGAAAGCTCGCTCTCCCGGCGAGCAAGGCTGGGGGGCCGTGTGGCAGATAGCGTACCCTCCCGCTCCGCACCCATGCGCGCGCGCATCGTCCTCTCCCTCTCGGTGTTGCTCGTCATCGCGGGCGCCGCCGTGCTGTGGCCGCGCGACGCCGGGCGCGAAACGCAGCCGCCCGCCGCGGTCGACCTGCAGCAGTTCCCTCCGGTGCCGGTGCACGCCCACGCGTCGCAGGGGCTCACGCTGAAGGGCGTGGTGCTCGA
>CAZEDU010000197.1:0-5580 GCA_964511185.1 uncultured Myxococcaceae bacterium
CGGCGTAGATGTCTTCGGTGTTCTCGCGGAAGATCACCATGTCGACCTTCTCGGGGTGCTTCACCGGAGAAGGCACGCCCTTGAAATAGCGGACGGGCCGCAAGCAGACGTACAGGTCGAGCATCTGGCGGAGCGCGACGTTCAGCGATCGAATGCCACCGCCGACCGGCGTCGTGAGCGGCCCCTTGATGCCGACCAGGTAGGTCCGGAACGCCTCCACCGTCTCGTCCGGAAGCCAGTTGTTGACCTTGTTGACGGCCTTCTCGCCCGCCAACACCTCGTGCCAGATGATCTTGCGCTTGCCGCGATACGCTTTCTCGACGGCCGCATCGAACACCGCCTGCGACGCTCGCCAGATGTCGCGGCCGGTCCCGTCGCCCTCGATGAAGGGCACGATGGGGCGATCAGGAACGACCAACTTTCCGTTCTGAAGGGTGATTTTCTCGCCAGCGGGGGCCGCCATGAAGTCGCTCCTTAGGTCAGTCTTTTCGAGGGCGGCGGATAGTAGGTCGTTGTAGACCCCGCGCCAACGGTATAGTGGGGACAGAGGTTTCATGGGTCAGGCCACCGTTCCGATTGCTCCCAGCAGCGCGCTCGTGCGGCTCGACCGTGGCTCCGGCACGCTCAAGGCGCGCGAGTACAAGCTCACGGTCACCGCCGGACCGGACCAGGGAAAGACCATGTCCTTGTCCGGTATCTGCGTGGTCGGAAGCCACCCGGACGCCGGGCTTCCCCTCACGGATCCGACCGTCAGCCGCTACCACGTCGAGCTCGCGGCCCGCGGCGATGGCGTGCGGGTACGCGACCTGGAGTCGACCAACGGGACCTTCATCGGCGGCGCCCGGATTCAGGAGGTCATCGTCGAAGAAGAAGCGACGGTGACGCTCGGCAAGACGTCGCTGCGCATCTCGGTCGCCGAGCAGGACCTGGGGGTGCCCGAGCAGCTGAGCTCGTTTGGCGCGGCGATGGGCGCCTCGCCGGCGATGAAGACGTTGTTCGGGATTCTGGAGCGCGTCGCGCCGTCGGACTCGACGGTCGTGCTCTTGGGCGAGACCGGCACGGGCAAGGAAGTCCTGGCCGAGTCGATTCACCAAGCCTCCAAGCGCAAGGACAAGCCGTTCGTCGTCGTCGACTGCGGCGCGGTCGCCCCGACGCTGATCGAGAGCGAGCTGTTCGGCCACGTGAAGGGATCGTTCACTGGCGCGGTGGCGGATCGCTACGGCGCGTTCCTCGAGGCCGATGGCGGGACGGTGTTCCTCGACGAGATCGGTGAGCTGCCGCTCGATCTGCAGCCGAAGCTCCTGCGCGTGCTCGAAGGTGGAACCGTCAAGCGCGTGGGCGAGGACAAGCCACGGCGGATCAACGTGCGGGTGATCGCGGCGACGCACCGCGATCTGGAGAAAGAGGTCGAGACCGGGCGCTTCCGCCGCGACCTGTACTTTCGTCTCGCGGTGGTGCTGGTGCAGGTGCCCGCGCTGCGCGACCGGCTGGACGACATCCCGCTGCTCGCCAAGCACTTCACCCAGCAGATGGGCCGCGGCGACTTCGAACTTCCACGCAACCTGCTGGCCCGCTTCGCCTCGTACCACTGGCCGGGGAACGTGCGCGAGCTGCGCAACGTCGTCGAGCGCGCGCTCGCCGGCGCGGAGAGCGACCCGATGCCGCAAGAGGGCACGATGGCGCCGCGGTCGTTGACGCCGAGCCCTGAGGGAATCGTCGACCTTCCCTTCAAGGAAGCGAAGGAAAAGCTCATCGAAAACTTCACGCGCGAGTACCTGGTGTCGCTCGCGGAGAAGTGCAACGGGAACATCTCGCAGATGGCGCGCACCGCCGGCATCGCGCGGAACTACGTGCACCGGCTGGTCGCGAAGTACGGCCTCAAGGCCCACGATTGAGGGAATTGGGGACTGTCCCCAGAGGGGACTGTCCCCGGGTTCTTCGAGGCTTGTTGCCAAGCTCGGCGCTCGAAACAGACGGGGACAGTCCCTTTCAGGGACAGTCCCCTCCATCATTCCTTTGCGTGCAGATGGCGGGCGTGCCAGGCGACGTGCTCTGGCAGCACCGAGAGCCAGTGACCCCAGCCGTGGTCCCCGGGTGACTCCTTGAGCACCGCGGTGGAGCCGAGCGCCTCGAGCATCTTCTTGAGCGCGCGGCTCGCAGGCGCCCAGCGGTCTTGGCTGCCCACCGTCAGGAGCAACGGCAGCTCGCGCGCGACCTCGGCGCGCGCCTCGACCAAGTGGAGCGCGGAGCTCCGCTCCCAGAGCGCGCTGTTCTCTTCGTACGGCCCCAGCCGCTCGACGAGCGCCGGCCGGTTCGCCGCCTCGGACAGATCGACCGCGCCGCTCATCGAGCTGACGGACACGAACGTCCCCGGGTACTTGAGCGCGAGCACGATCGCCCCGTTGCCGCCCATCGAGATGCCGCCGATCGACCGGCGCTCCGTCACCGGGAGGTGCTTCTCGACGTGGGGCAGCAGCTCCTTCATCAGGTAGCTCTCGAGCTTGGCGCCTTCCACCTTCGGGCTGTCGACGTACCAGCCGTCGGTGTCGCCGTCGGGCGCGACGATGACGAGCTGCTCCTTGGCCGCCAGGCGACGCACGAGGTCGTGACCCTTCTCGGAAAAATCGGTCCACGACCCGCCCGCCCCGTGAAGCAGATAGAGCACCGGGAGCTGCGCTTCGCCGCGAAACGCCGCGTGCGGCATGAATGCCAAAAAGCTCGTCGTCTTCCCCCGCACGCTCGAAAGAAGATCGCGCCGTACGGCGACCGCGAGCTGCTCGTCCTTCGGAACCAGATCGAACAGCCGCTCGAGCCGCCACGCCAGCTTCTCGGCCACGAACGACGCGCCGACGCGCCCGTAGTGCACGCCATCCGCCAGGTACATGGGGCCGGTCTTGCCGGCGTGCGTGATGGTCTCGCGTACCGCGCCGTTGGCGTCCTCGGCGATGTCCCACGTCGCGATGTAGACCGCGCCCGCGTCTTCGGTCGCGCGCTGCGTGACCGCGTTGACGCGCTCGAGCCGCTGCGAGTGCTTCTTGTGCTTGGTGATGGGCATGCCGAGCATGACCACCTTCGCGCCCGCCTTCTGCGCGATCTGGATCATCTCCTGCACCCTGCGGGTGTACTCCTCGGACCACGCGTCGGTGCCGAGCTGCGCCAGCGTGCCGTCGGCCAAGCGCAGCGGCTGCCCATCGTTCCCGCCGAACTGACCGATCACCAGGTTGGGGCGAAACGCCTCGACGAGCTGCGGGAGCTGCTTGCCCCAATCGAACTCGTCGGGCCGCGCGAGCCCGGTGCCCAGCTTGCCGAAGCGGTGGCTGACGACGTTCTGGTACTGCTCGAGCCGTCGCTCCAGCTCCGCCCCCAGGTAGTACTGCATCGACGAAGCGCCGACGAGCAGCACGCGGAGCTGCTTGCCCTGGCCGACCTGAGTCCCCGCATCGCCCCCCGGCGTCGGCCGTCCGGTCTGCGCCTCGACGTCGCCCTGGGCCCAGGCCACGTCGCCCACCAAGTCGCGCTGCTTGAGCGGCGCCAGGCCATCGGCGATCGCGTCGTGCAGGCGCGCGGGCCCGAGGAACTTCGCGACCGCGTAGAAGCCGTCGGCCACCGCGACGAGCACCCTGCTCGACGAGAGCGATTCGCTGTGAACCACCATGCCGCGCAGGTCGCGCGCGGCGTACACCGTGAGCGACAGCAAGATCGCCCACAGCGCCACAATCACGAAGCGCGGCGATTCCCCTTCGTCGGGGATCTTGTGGAGCGCGCTCGGCCCCACCATGCCCAGCGGCAGCCCGTCGGGGTCGAATTCAGCGATGACCGTGCCTTCAGGGTCGAACCACCACTCCTTGCGGCTCTTCGTCCGGACGGTCGGTTTACGTGGAGGGCGCATGTGTCAGAACTGGAAGTAGATGAACGGGGCGACATCGCCCGGCTGCAACGCCAACACCGCTACCCCGATGGCGCCCCAGAATACCGGGGTGAGCCGTCGAGGAATTCTTTCGTGAACCCAGATGAAGCCCTTGCGCAGGCGCCGGCCGGCGAAGTTGAGCGAGAAGCCGATCACCGACGCGAGGAGCACCAGCCGATCGACGCCCTGCCCCACCGACTCGAACGACGCCGCCTGCGCGATGAAGCTGCCCGCGGTCTCCAGGTCGGGCGCCTTGAAGGTGATGCGGCTGAACACCACGACGTGGAACGTCACCGCCCACCCCAGGAAGCGGTACCAGGCGGGCTCCCGGCCGATGAGCCCGTAGGCGCGTCGCGTGTCGCGCAGGATCTTGTGGAGCGCCAGGACCACGCCATGAAAGAAGCCCCACAGCACGTAGCCCCAGCTCGCGCCGTGCCAGAGCCCGCACGCGGTGAAGGTGACGATCAGGTTGAAGCAGGTCCGCGGCAGCGAGTGCTTCGAGCCGCCGAGCGGGAAGAACAGGTAGTCGCGCAGCCAGGACGAGAAGGTCGCGTGCCAACGGCGCCAGAAAACACCGGGGTCGGTCGCGGCGTACGGCGAGTTGAAGTTCTCCGGCAGCCGGTACCCGAGCAGCAGCGCGACGCCGCGCGCGAGATCGGTGTAGCCGCTGAAGTCGCAGTAGAGCTGAATGCTGTACGCGTACGCCGCGATGATCAGGGTGCCGCTCGAGTAGTTCTCGGGCGCGAGGAACGCGTCGTCGACGAGCCGCGCGCCCAAGACGGTCGCGAGGATCGCCTTCTTGAACAGGCCCGAGGCCAACAGCGAGATCGCCCGGGGCAGATCCGCCACCTTCTCCGGAGGCCCCTTCGCGATCTGCGGCAGCAGATCCCGCGATCGGCAGATGGGGCCGGCGAGCAGCTTCGGGAAGAAGGCGATGAACAACAGAAAATCGAGCAGGCTCGCCGCCCGCACGCCGCGGCCTCGGTAGAGGTCGATGACGTAGGCGAGCCCTTGGAAGGTGAAGAACGAGATGCCGATGGGCATCGCGAGCTCGAGCAGCGGCAGGTGCGACTGAAGCCCGAGGAAGCTGGCCGCCTCGCTCACGGTCTGCTGCAGGAAGCCGTAGTACTTGAACAGCCCGAGCAGCCCGAGGTTGATGGCGATGGCCGCGAAGAGCGACAGCCTCGCGTGCAGCCGCCGGCGCGTGCGGCGAATCGCCTCTCCGAGCGCCCAGTTCGCGACCGAGGAGAGAAAGAGGAGCCCGATGAGCCCCACGTCGAGCCGGGCGAAGAAGAAGTAGCTCGCCGCCAGGAGGAACAGCTTGTGCCAGAGCAGCCGCCGGCGAAGCGCCCACGCGGCGGTCAGCGTGGCGGCGAAGAAGTAGGCGAAGGTGACGGTGGTGAAGTGCACGCCTTAGGCGCCCATCCTGTCATCCATCGGAGCCCGAACGTAACCCCATCGACCGCCGGCGAAGCCACAGCCGCGCGCCCAGGATGAGCGCGAGGATGGCCCCCGCGACGGCGATTCTCGCCCACCACCCGTCGCCGCGCGCGTCCAGCGCGCCCTCGACGATCGCCGCGGCGAAGTACGTGTGCAACAGGAGCATGGGCGTCGTCGCGATCAACGTGCCGAGCGCGAAGTCGCGCCAGCGCATGCCCGAGACGCCCGCCGCC
>CAZEDU010000198.1:0-5537 GCA_964511185.1 uncultured Myxococcaceae bacterium
CCATCTCGAGCGTGAGCTCGTCGTGGTTGCGCAGGAAGATCGCCCACTGGCAGTTCTCGGGGATGTCCGGCGTCTGCTGCATGATTTCGACGATGGGCCGGCGCTCCTCGCGGCGAATCGCCATGAAGAGGCGGGGCATCACCGGGAAGTGGAAGCCCATGTGAAACTCGTCGCCTTCGCCGAAGTACACGCGCACGTCCGCGGGCCACTGGTTCGCCTCGGCGAGCAGCACGCGCCCGCTGTACTCGCTGTCGCTCACCGCGCGCAGCCGTTTGAGGTACGCGTGCGTCTCGGGCAGGTTCTCGCAGTTGGTGCCTTCGCGCTCGAACAGGTACGGCACCGCGTCGCACCGAAAGCCGTCGACGCCCAGGTCGAGCCAGAAGCGCATGACGTTGATCATCGCCTCCTGCACCTCGGGGTTGTCGTAATTGAGGTCGGGCTGGTGCGAGAAGAAGCGGTGCCAGAAGTACTGCTTGGCGACCGGATCCCACGTCCAGTTCGAGCGCTCGGTGTCGGTGAAGATGATGCGCGCGCCGCGGTATTTGTCGTCGGTGTCGCTCCACACGTAGTAGTTGCGCTTCGGGCTGTTCGGGTCGGCGCGCGCTTCTTGAAACCACGGGTGCTGGTCCGAGGTGTGGTTGACGACCAGCTCGGTCAAGATGCGCAGCCCGCTCTTGTGCGCTTCGTCGACCAGCTTCTTGAAGTCGGCGATCGTCCCGTAGTCGGGGTGGATGTTGTAGTAGTCGGCGATGTCGTAACCGTCGTCGCGCAGCGGCGACGGGTACATCGGCAAGAGCCACAAGCAGTCGACGCCGAGCGACTTCAAGTAGGGCAGCTTCTCGATGAGCCCGGGGATGTCGCCGATGCCGTCGCCGTTCGAGTCGTTGAACGCGCGAATGTGCAGCTCGTAGATGATCGCCTTCTTGTACCAGAGCGGATCCGCGTCATGCATACGGGTCAATCGTAGTAGTCGAACGCGTTTTCGCGACGTGCAAAGCGCAGCACCTGGAAGAGGGCGGTCGGTTTTTCAGGGGTCAGGGTGACCTCCGCGGTCGCCCCGCGCCAGAGGGAGCGCTCGCCCGAGAGCAGCTCGAGCACCTGGTACGGCTCGTCGCCCCCGATGCCCAGCTCGTTCAGCGGCACGTCGATGAGCGCGCGTTGCGCGTGCCGCGGGTCGAGGCTCACCGCCACCAGCAGCCGATCGGCCAGCTCGGGCGTCGCCTTCGCGTAGAAGAGCACCTGGTCGTTGTCGCAGCGGTGAAAGCGGAGGTTCCGGTACAGCTGCAGCGCGGGGTGCTCGCGGCGGATGCGGTTGAACGCCGTCACCCAGCCGCGAATGTTCCCGGGCCGCTCCGGATCCCAATGGACCAGCTGGTACTTCTCGGAGCCCAGGTACTCCTCGGTGCCGGGCACCGCGCGCGCTTCGCACAGCTCGTAGCCGGAGTAGATGCCGTAGGACGGCGAGAGCGTCGCGGCCAGCGCGAGCCGAATGCGAAACGCCGCCGGCCCGCCGAACTGAAGGAACTCGGGGAGGATGTCGGGCGTGTTCGGCCACAGGTTGCCGCGCATGTACTCGGCGACGTCCGACTGGGTGAGCTCGGTGAGGTACGCCTCGAGCTCGCGCTTGAAGTTGCGCCAGGTGAAGTAGGTGTACGACTGGGTGAAGCCGACCTTCGCCAGCGCCTTCATCATCTTGGGTCGGGTGAAGGCCTCGGAGAGGAAGAGGACGTCCGGGTGCTTGGCCTGGAGCTCTCCGAGCAGCCACTCCCAGAAGACGATCGGCTTGGTGTGCGGGTTGTCGACTCGGAAGATCTTCACGCCCGCGGCGATCCAGCGCTCGACGACGGAGCGCAGCTCGGCCCAGAGCGCGTCGCGCGAAGGACCCAGGAAGTCGAAGTTGACGATGTCCTCGTAGCGCTTGGGCGGGTTCTCCGCCGTCTTGATGGTGCCGTCCGGCCGGCGCTGAAACCACTCGGGGTGCTCGCGGACGTACGGGTGGTCGGGCGAGCACTGGAAGGCGAGATCGAGCGCGATCTCGATGCCGAGCGCCTGCGCTTTGCGCAGCAGCCGCTGGAAGTCCTCGAACGTGCCGAGCTGCGGGTGGATCGACGTGTGACCGCCTTCGCGGCTGCCGATGGCCCAGGGGCTGCCCACGTCGTCGGGGCCCGCCTTCAGGGCGTTGTTCTTTCCTTTGCGCGCGGTGAGCCCGATGGGGTGGATGGGCGGCAGGTAGAGGACGTCGAAGCCCATCTCGGCGATCTCGGGCAGCAGCGCCTCGCAGTCTCGGAACGTGCCGTGGCGTCGGGGATCCCGCGCGGCGGAGCGCGGGAACAGCTCGTACCAAGCGCTGAACTGCGCCTTGGGCCGATCGACGATCACCTCCAGCGCCCGCTCCAGGCGATTCGCGATCGAACGGTCTGGGTGCCGAGCGGCGACCTCGACGAGCCCGCTCGACCGAGCCACCTCCACCGCCTCCGGCTGCGGCGATTGTCGAACGCGCGCCGCCGCGCGGCGAAGCGCATCGGCGTCGGGGGCGGAGATCCGCTGCGCGCGGTCGGCCGCCGCCTCGAGCAGCGCCGCGCCTTCGAGGAGCTCGCTGGCGACGTCGCGCCCGACCGCGACCTTGCGCTCCAGCTCCGAGACCCAGGTCCGGTAAGCGTCTGGCCACGCCTCCACGGTGAAGGCGACGCGCCCGACCGTGGTGAGGGGGACCTCCGTCGCCCAGGCGTCGTTGCCGAGCGGCCGCATCGGCGCCTCGCGCCAGACGCTCGACGGCGGCACGCGCTGCTGCCAGCGGACCACGGCCGCCAGCACGTCGTGGCCTTCCTTGAAGATGTCCGCGCGCACGGTGAGGGATTCGCCGACCACCCGCTTGATGGGGTACCGGCCGTCGTCCACCTTCGGCCCCACGCCCTCGATGACGATGCTCCCGATGCGTTCGGTCACCGCGCGAAGCTAAATGTCCGCGCCGGCGTCGGCCAGGGCCCGTGGCCCTGTCTGCTCACTGGGGCACGTCCTGTGCCCGCCCAAAGACGAAGGGCCCGCAGTCGAACGGAATGCGGGCCCTTCACTCGACGATTTTCGGGCGGCTCAGTGCAGCGGAGTGACCGGCGCCTCGATGAGCACGTTGTCCGAGCTGTCGAACACGTTCACGCGGTAGCCGCCGTCGGTGAGGACGTCGACGAGCACGGCGCCGGCGTCCAGGAGGATCGCGCCGTACACCCGCTGCGAGAAGCCGGGCACGCCGCCGCCGTCGGGCAGCGGCCCGTCGAGCACCAGCTCAGCGGCCAGCGCGCCGGTCGCGACGTCGAAGAGGCCGGCGTCTGCCGCGGTCAGGTCCGCGCTGATCGCGCCCTGGTACTTCAGGACGTCGTTGAACAGGACCAAGCCGATGCCGGCGTCCTCCGTCGCGGCGCGGAACAGCTGGGCGCCGGTCGGCACGAGCTGCCCGCGGACCTGGCCGGCGGGCTCCGCCGAGGTGTGCAGGTTCACGTAGAGCAGACCCTCCTGCAGCGCCTGATGCTGCTCGGGCGTGAGGATCGTCTTGCCCGTGATCGGGCTCGCCGTGCTCGTGTTGGGCACCACCAACGACACCTCCGGCGTGGGGTTCGACAAGCCCGGCGGCGCGCGGTGCAGGTGCGCGCCGGTGAGCGCCCCGAGGTCGTGCGTCACGGTGTAGCTGAGCTCGTAGTCGCCCGCGTCAGAGCCGGCGCGCAGATCGAACGCGCCCGTGCCGGAGCCCGTGGTGACGCTCGGAACCGGCACCTCCTGCGACGCGCTCAGCTGCGCCTCGTACGATTCGAGCACCGGCCCAGCGTCGATGCCGCCGTCGACGCCCGCATCGGTGCCGGCGTCGCGCTCTTCGCCGGCGTCCGCGGGATCGGCGGGGACGCACTTGCCGTTCACGCACGCGAGGAGCTCTCCCGGGCCCGCCTTGCTGCGGCAGTCGAACTGGTCAGCGCACTCGGGCTCGCAGCCCGTCACGAGGAAAGGCAGCGTCAGCGCAAGCCCAGCCGCAAAGCCTGCAAACCGCCACGAGGTCACCCAGCCCTTACGCTCTGTCGTCATCTTTCCTCCCAAGAAATGTCGGCCAGCGTGTGTAGCCAATCGACTCGAAGGCGCAAGGCAAAACGTCAGCGCTGCGCGGCGATGGCGGCGACCAGCTCGCGGCAAAAAGCGGGGATGTCGTCGACGACTCGGCCCCACACGACGTTGCCGTCGCGAAACGCGGGCTCGTCGACCCAGGTGCCTCCCGCGTTGACGAGGTCGTCCCGAATGCCCAGCGATCCAGTGCAGCGGCCGCGCACGATCTTCGCCGAGATGCCGACCAGCCCGGCGTGGCAGATGAGCCCGACGATCTTGCCCGCGGCGTGAACCTCGCGCACCAGCTCGAGCACCTTCTTGTCCCGACGAAGCTTGTCGGGCGCCCAGCCCCCGGGCACCACCAGGGCGTCGAAGTCGGACGCGCGCGCCTCGGCGTAGGAATGGGTGCAGCCGGCCTTCAGGCCGTTCTTCCCGGTCCAGGACTTCGAACGCTCACTGCCGAGGACTCGAACCGCCGCGCCCTCTTCGCGCAGCCGCATGACGGTGACCCAGAACTCGAGATCCTCGAATCCTTCCTCGACGAAGATCCCGACCGTCTTCCCCGACAGGCGCGGCGCGCTCACGACGCCTGTTTCTGCTTGTAGAAGATGATGAGGGAGTAGCAGTGGAATTCGTTGTCGCTCGACTGACAGACGACCTTGTCGACGATCTCGAGATCCGCGTTGCTCTTCAGCCAGCGGCTGACGTTCTCCCCGAGCTCTTCCCGTTCCTTCGCTTTTGTCGCGGAGAAGACCTTCACGCCCGTAAACATGCCCGCTCCTCCCGTGCGAAACGTGTGGTGGGGCGGACTTATCACACCGCGCGACAGAGGGTGTCAAAGCCAACACGCGGGGGACTCGTTCTTTGGTCCAGGCTTCGCGGATCACCCGCCGTCCCTAGATTGCACGCACGTTCACTTCGAGAGGGCGTGGAGGGGCAAGGCGTGAGCACCAAGAGCAAGAAGGAATTGGCGGTGGAGTTCATCAATGCGATCCGCACGATGGACTCGAGCGAGCTCAACGCGCTGATCGTTCGCGAGGCGGGAGAGTCGCTCGCGCAGTTTTTTCTCTCGTACGCGGCGAACCTGGTGCAGCGCGACCCCAGCCGCGTGGTGGAGAACACTTCGTCGCTGATGTTGATGGGCTACCTGATCCGGCAGCACGAAGAGAAGATGAGCGCGAAGCAAGGGCCATTTCAGGGGTACGCGCTGGCGTGAGCGCGCTGTTTTAGGTTGAGGGACAGCCCTGGGGTTTTCTGTTAGGACCGTCCGCCCCATGCTGATCGACATGCACGTTCACTCGCACCTGTCGAAAGAGTGCGACTTGGATCCCCGTCAGGTGCTCGACCGAGCGCAGAGCCACGGGCTCGACGGGGTGGCCTTCACCGAGACGAACACCCAGGACGGCTGCGACGAGCTGTTCGACCTGGCCGCGAAGACGAAGCTGAGGGTCTTC
>CAZEDU010000199.1:0-5397 GCA_964511185.1 uncultured Myxococcaceae bacterium
AGACCACGATCGGCGGGGAGAGCACCTCGGCCGCCGACGCGCTCACGCTCGGCTGCGAGCGGATCACCTTGCGCGCCTCGAACGTCATCTTGCGGCTGGTGTTGCCCACCTGGACGATCTCCCCTTCGACCTCCAGGTAGTCGCCCGCATGCACCGGCGCCAGGAACTCGATGGCGTCGTAGGCGCGGAAGAGGCCCTCGTCCCCGTCGTGTCGAATGAGCAGCTCGGTCGCCACGTCGCCGAACAGCCCGACCACGCGCGCGCCGTCGACGAGCTGTCCGCCGTAGTGCGCATCATGGAGCGACATGCGCAGCCTCAAGGTCGCTTTCACTTCGGCTCTCCCGCGTGGTGTTGCCCTTCCGGCTCCTTGCCCATCCGCTGGAGCACGGTGTGCACGATGAAGTTGGCGACGTCGGACGGCTTGGTCCCCGGGCCGAAGCCCGCATCGAAGCCCAAGCCGGCCGCGAGCTTGTGATCGACCCGCGGCCCGCCCAACAAGAGCAGCATCTTCCCGCGGACGCCCGCCTTCTCCGCCGCCTCGATGAAGTGCCGCGCGTTGTCCTTGTGCACGTCCCGCTGCGTGACGACCTGGCTCACCAGGATGGCGTCCGCGCCCTTCTCGATGGCGCGGCGGATCAGCTCTTCGTTCGGCACCTGGCTGCCCAGGTTGTACGCGTCGAACCAAGGGTAGCGCTCGAGCCCGTAGTCGCCGGCGTAGCCCTTCATGTTGAGGATCGCATCGATGCCGACCGTGTGCGTGTCGGTGCCGGTGCAAGCGCCGAGCACCACCAGCCGCCGGCCGATCTTCTCCTCGATGAGCGCGTTGAGCTCGTCAAACCCGAGCTTCTTGACCACCACCTCGGGCGCGTCGACTTGGCTGTAGTCGATGGCGACCGGCGTGTGGGCGTAGACGATGAAGAAGGTGTAGTTGTCGGCGACGGCCTCGGCCGAGGCGACCTTGATGTCGGTGAGCCCGAGCTTCTCGCAGAACAGGCGCGCGGCCTCCTTGGCCTTCTCGGAGACCGGGACCGGCAGAGTGAACGAGAGCTGCACCGCGCCGTCGTCGCGGCGGTCGCCGTAGGCGCGAATCAGATGCGCAGCGGGCTTCGACATCGTTCACCTCACTTCGCGTACGTGACGCTCGAGACGATCTTGCCGACCAGCGGCTCGAAGCGCTTGGCCCGCTGGGCCTCGTAGGTGAAGGTCAGCACCAGCTTGTGGTGTCCATTGCAGCCCACGTACGTCTCGGTCATCAGGTCGAGCGTGCCGCCGTCGAGCGATCCCACGTCCTTCGCCACGCGGCGCGCTGCGGGCGCCCCGCCCACCTGGGTGCGCTGCCACCCCTTGGACCCGAGCGCGTGCAGCAGCTGATCGAGGCACTGGCCCGCTTCGCGCGGAGGCGAGACCGGCATCGCCGTCACCTCGAAGCTCGCGTTGCCGGAGGGGGCGTCGTAGCGGCTGGCGCCGTCGCGCATCGACGCGCTCCACACGCCCGGCACCTGCATGCGCAGCGGCCCGTTCACCACCTTCACCAGCTCGTCGGCCTGCGTGACGAGCGACAGCAAGAGCAACGCCAGTGTCATGCCGACTCCAGGATTTCCAAGAACGGGTTGAAGTACTCGGCGTCCTTCTCGACCACGCCTTCGAGCCCCTTGCCGCCGGTCTCGGCGCGCTTGACGTCGCCGAAGCGGCCCTTGCCGATGGCGGCGACCATGCCTTCGTCGCGGCACTCCTGGAGCAGCTCCAAGGCCTTGCCGAAGACGAAGCGCGCGCGTTGGGCGATCTTGCCGTCTTCGCGCACCACGAACTCCTCGTCGATGCCGCGGGCGGCGCGGTGCACGTAGCTGCCGGTCTTGAGCGCCACGTAGCGGTCGGCGAGCAGCGGCGTGTGCATCGCCTCCGTCATCATGCCGAGCAGCTGAATGCCCTGCCGCGTCCAGACGGCGACCAGGTCGGCCATCGTGTCGTACGCGTGCGAGAAGAAGATGTCGGTTTGCTTGTGCTTGGTCGGCGGCATGTACTTGAGCGGCGCGTCCGGGAAGCAGCGCCGCACCAGCATGGCCTGCGACAGCTCGAGCAGGAGCGTCTCCGGGCGGTGCGGATCGATCTCGTACGAGTGGCCCAAGCCCAGCTGCCAGTCTTGGAGCCCCGCGCGCTTGGCGAACGACTCGTTGATGAACTGGCTGGCGATCACCGTGTGCGCGGCCTCGTATGCGTCGGCCGTGGTGATGTAGTTGTCCTCGCCCGTGTTGATGATGATGCCGGCGAGCGCGCAGATGCGGCGTGAGAAGTACTGGTCGATGAAGGTGCGCCGCATGTTGATGTCGCGGAAGAGGATCCCGTACATCGCGTCGTTGAGCAGCATGTCGAGCCGCTCGTAGGCCGCGCAGAAAGCGATCTCGGCCATGCACAAGCCCGAGGAGTAGTTGGTGAGCTGGATGTAGCGGCGCAGCTTCCTCGACTCGTCGTCGAGCGCCTCGCGCATGATGCGGAAGTTCTCCTGCGTGGCGTAGGTGCCTCCGTACCCTTCGGTGGTGGCGCCGTGCGGCACGTAGTCGAGCAGCGACTGGGCGGTGGAGCGGATCACCGCGATGACGTCGGCCCCGGCCTGCGCCGCCGCCCGCGCCTGATCCACGTCGTCGTGGATGTTGCCGGTGGCGACGATGACGTACTTGTGAGGCGTCGGCCCCATCGGGAATTCTTGGCGCAGCGCGTCCCGGGCGGCGATGCGCGACCGGAGCTCGTCGGCCGCCGCGCGGGCCTCGGCGCGAATGTCGTCCTGGAGCCTCTGCTCTTCGGCCGGCGGCAGCGGCTGGAGCTGAGCGGGCGTCAGCGCGGCGAGGCGCTCGACGGCCTGGAGCGGGCTCGCGGCGCCCATGCGCAGCGCGCGGCCGTACCAGTAGGCCGCGCCCCGGCCGAGCACGCCCGCCGCTTGGAGCTTGTCGACGATCAAGTTGACCTGCGGCACGCCGCCGGCCCCGGCGCCGGAGAAGCCGAACATGCGCAGCACCGTTCGTTCGATCGACACCGTGGTGTGGCGGCGAATGAGCGCGAAGACCGGCTCGGTGATCTCGCGCGCGAGCGAGCGGGCCTGGTCGATGAGCGCGTCGTCGATGAACGGACCCGGCATGGCCCCAAGAGCATACGCCCGCCCGGGAGGACGCTTAAGTCTTCGGCGCCCCGCCCCGCTCAGCGGTATCGATCACCGAACAGCTTGAGGAGACTGGGGTTTTGCCTCAAGAGGTCGAGCGTGAGCTCGGCGTGGCCGGGCACGTAGCCGTTGCCGATGAGGAGCGTCGCGTCCTTGGCGACGCCCTCCGCCCCGAGCGCGGCCGCGGTGAAGCGGGTCGCCATCGAGAAGAAGATCGCCGTTCCGCCGGGCTTGATCGAGAGCAGCGTGGCCATTTCGGTGTTGGGGACCGACGCGCAGTTGACGATCAGATCGCACAGCTGGCCGCTGGTCGCGCGTGAGACGTGCTCGAGCACGGTGACGGCCGCGGTCGCGTCGACCGCGAGGGACTCGTCGCACAGGCCGATCGCGGCGAGCCGCTCGAGCGCCTGGGCGGAGATGTCGAGCGCGAGGAGCTTTCCGGTGTCCGCGAGCGACCGCCGGGCCTGGGCAAGGCACAACGCGCCGCTCTTCCCCGCCCCGAGCACGGCGACCGTCATGCCAGGCCGCACGTGACGCGCCACGAGCGCCGGAGCGCCGCACACGTCGAGCGCGGCGAGCGCGATCGCCTCCGGCAGATCCGATGGAAGCTTCGCGTAGATGCCGGTCGCGAACAGGATGGCGCGGCCGTGCACGTCGAGGCGGTCGATCGCCGTGTGCACCGCGACCACCTCCGAGAGCTCCAAGGGCGTGAGGGTCAGGCTGACCAGCGTCGCGATGCGATCGCCGACCGAGAGCTTCCCCGCCGCCGGATGCGCCGGCCCCACCTCGCGCACCTTGCCGATGAGCATGCCGCCGGACCCGGTGATCGGGTTGTGCAGCTTGCCGCGCGTCCGCACGATGTCGCCGATGCGCGCGGCGATCTTCTCGGGCGAGCCGCCCACCTCTTCCTTGATCTGCGTGAACGACGCCGCGTCGACGTTCAGGCTCTCGACGTCGATGGCGAGCTCGTCCTCGCCCAAGGGCAACGTCGGGTCGAGCCGCTGCGCCTGCTGCGGGAGCACGCCGGGCTCGTTGATCACGCGCCGCAGGCCGTAAGGATCGCGAGGCATGCCCGGCATTCAAGCGCGACCTGTTGGTGGAGGACAGTCTTTCAAGCGACTTTCAACTTCGGCCCCATCACCTGAAGCGAACGGTCGTAGCGGTAGTTGATCCCCATGTGGCCGTCGTCGAACTCCTCGTGAACGACGTCCACGCCCGCCTCCTTCAGCGAGCGCACCACCCGGCGGGCGCCCCACTGCAGGTTGAACTCGTCGCGGGTGCCGCAGTCGATGAACACCGTCTCGAGCGACCGAAACGCGTCCAGCCGCTTGGGCACGAAGTGAACGGGATCGTTCTCCATCCAGCGATTCCAGACGCGCGCGTCGCGCTCGAGCGTGTCCAGCGAAAACGGGAGCTCGAGGTTGAGCGGCGCGCCGGGCTTGGGAGAGTACGCCGCCGACATCGCGATGGTGTCGATGCAGGTGTGATCGTCGCCTCGCATCTTGGTCGCGTCCGCGCGGCGAATGAACTCGCGGTACCACGGCTCGACGCCGCCGGCCTTGGCGAACGCCGCGGCCGCCTTGGGAAAACCAACCGGGTAGCTGAGCTCGAAGCCCGCGTCGCCGGAGTGGCAGCCCACGTGCGCGAAGCGATCGGAATGCAGGCCCGCGAGCAAGAGGGCCCCGAAGCCGCCCGAGCTCTTGCCGACCAGCGCCCGCGAACGCCGCTCCGGCAGCGTCCGAAAGCGCCGATCGACCCAATCGACGACGTCGTGCACGACGTAGTCGCCGTAGCGGCCAATCGCCTCGCTGTTCTTCCACTGGCTGCCCCCGAACGCGGTCCAGCCATCCACGAAGACGCCGATCATCGGCGGCACCGCGCCGGCCTGAACCAGCCGATCGAGCCGCTCGGGCACGTGCGGCGTGAACGACGAGACGTTCAGCCAGGACAGCCCGCTGCTGCCGAACCCGTGCAGGAAATAGGTGACCGGGTAGCGCTGGCGCGAGCCCGCGTAGCCGGGAGGCAGGTAGATGGGCGTCGGGCGCGTCGTGGGATCGCCGAGGGGATTGCCGGCGAGCGAAGGCGCTTCGAGGTCGTGGACCTGGACCGAGCCTTTCATTTGGCGAACTTCTTCATCACCAGCTGCAGGTCAGCCCACGCCAGCTTCTTCTCGGTGGGCGTGCGCAGCAGATAGGCCGGGTGGAACGTAGGCATCAGCGGGATGCCTTCGTACTCGCGCCAACGCC
>CAZEDU010000200.1:0-3747 GCA_964511185.1 uncultured Myxococcaceae bacterium
CCACAAGGAGCTGATTCAGGAGGTTCGGGCGGCGGGCGCGCGCATTCGGCACATCGAAGACGGCGACGTGGCCGGCGCGATCAGCACCTGCTTCGAGGAGACGGGCGTGGACGTGCTGATGGGGACCGGCGGCGCGCCCGAAGGCGTGATCGCCGCCGCGGCGCTGCGCTCGGTGGGCGGCGACATGCAGGGCCGGCTCAAGCCGCGCAACCAAGGCGAGATCGACCGCTGCAAGCGCATGGGCATCACCGACATGAACCGCATCTACAACGCCGAGGAGCTGGCGCGCGGCGAGGTGATGTTCGCGGCGACGGGCGTGACGACCGGCGACTTCTTAAAAGGCGTTCGCTTCTTCGGCGGCGGCGCCGAGACCTTCTCGGTGGTGATGCGCTCGAAGACCGGGACGGTGCGTTACATCCAGTCGACGCACAAGTTCGATCAGAAGCCGAACATCAACTGGTAGCTCAACCCTCTCTCCTTCGACACGAGCCTTCGACCATGCCAGGCGCCACGCGATCCATCGTCATCCACGCTCCACCCGAGAAGGTCTTCTCGGTGATCACCCACTACGAGTCGTATGCGCAGTTCCTCCCCGAGGTCCGGAAGGTCTCGGTGAGCGGGCGCAGCGGCAGCGAGGTCGACGTTCACTACGAAGTCGATGTGATCAAGACGATTCGCTACACGCTGCACATGAAGGAGCAGGCGCCGAACCGCGTGGAGTGGTCCTTCGTGAAAGGCGAGATGATGAAGGACAACAAAGGCCACTGGCTGCTCGAGCAGGTACCCGAGGGCACGAGAGCGACCTACCAGATCGAGATGGCGCTCGGGGCCTTGGTGCCAAAAACCGTCGTGAATGCGCTGGTCGACAACCAACTCCCCAAGATGTTGGAAGCCTTCAAGAAACGCGTCGAGTCGACCTGATCAGCCGGAAATCCGACGGTTGCGGTGGCGCCCGCGCGCGCACCTTGCTGCGTGTTTTCGCTGGGCTACAATCTACGCAACACGTCGCCAAAATCTGCGTCAATCAGGTCATAGGCGCGTGGTTGGGACCCCCCGGACGCTCGTCGTAACCGAGTGAAACCTGGGGAGTCGGGGTGGCGGGCCCGCGAGGTACCTGGGTTGCAGGAGGAACAAACCAGGTGGGGCGGGTCGTTGGGCGTGCAGCGAGGTGCTTGGCGCCTTAAAGGAGACCGGTAGAAATGCTCGATGCCTTCATCATCGAAGAGATCAAGCGCCGCGAGCGGGCTCGTCAGGAAAAAGAGCGCCCGGTCGTGGAGCTGCCGGTTCCCGACGAGCGCGAGGATCGACCGAAGCGCCGCTCTGACACCGAAGACGAAGAGAAACCTCAGCGCGGCGTGGTGGTGATCGATCTCTCGGTTTGAGAGGAGGGACAGTCCTCGTCAGGACGGTCCCCCTTTCCCGTTCGTTAGCCGAGCGTCGGAGGCTTCGCTTCGCCCCAGCCCTGGCTGATCTTGCTCCAAGCTTCCTTCAGCTCCTGCGGCGTCCACATGCCCTTCTTCGGATCTTTGTCGACGCCTTCGGTCTGATCCATCCGGTACAGGAACACCTTCGGCCCGAAGACGCCGACGATCTGGCCGCTGAGGTCGGCGGCGAGATCCGACGCGAGGAAGAGCACCACTGGGCTGATGAACTGAGGGCCGACGTTCTCCGCGCCGATGCCCTTCATCATGGGGATGTCTTCGGTCATGCGGGTGAGCGCGATGGGCGCGATGGCGTTCACCGTCACGCCCATCTTCGCGAACTCGATCGCGCAGGTGCGGGTGAGCCCGTAGATGCCCGCCTTCGCCGCCGAGTAGTTGCCCTGCCCGAAGTTGCCGATGAGGCCGGACATCGAGGTGGTGTTGACGATGCGGCCGCCCTTGCCCTGCACCTTGAACTGCCGCGCGAACACCTGCGAGCAGTAGAAGGTGCCCTTCAGGTGCACGCTCTGCACCAGGTCCCAGTCGCTGTCGCTCATGTTGAGGAACGAGCGGTCGCGGAGGATGCCGGCGTTGTTCACCAGAACGTCGACCTTGCCGTACTTGGACAGCGCGGTCCAAAGGACGGCGTCGGCGCCTTCGCGCGTGGCGACCGAGTCGTAGTTGGCGACGGCGTCACCGCCGGCGGCCTTGATCTCCTTCACCACCGCGTCGGCCGCGTCGGAGCCCTTGCCACCGCCGGCGCGATCTCCGCCCAGGTCGTTCACCACGACTTTGGCGCCTTCCTTGGCGAACGCCAGCGCATGCGAGCGGCCGATGCCGGCGCCGGCGCCGGTGATCACCACGACTTTCCCGTCGAACAGACCCATTTTCCGTACCTCCGAAGATGATGAGGCGCGGGACCATAGTCGAATCGGGTGCGTCGGTCAGTCCTCGAGGCGCTTGAGCAGCGCCCGCGGGTGGTGCTCGCCGAGCCGCGGCGCCTCGAGCACAGGGCCCTGCCACCGTCGGGGGATCGCCTCTTCTCCCTGCCACGCGCCGAAGAGCGCGCCCACCACCGCCCCGTGAACGTCGCTCGCGCCGCCCCGGTTGGCGACGTCGATGAGGGCGGCCTTGAGGCTGCCGGCGTGCAGGAGCTCCCAGTAGGCGAGGCGGAAGGCGACCCGCACCGGGCTGGGCTGGGCGTGCAGGTGCAGCTCGGGGCCATAGAGCATCGGGTCGTCGTCTCGGGCGGCCGCGAGGTCGGCCTTGAGCTGCTCGAGCGCGTCTTGCGTGGGGAGGACGTCGGCCTGCGAGCGCTTGGCGAGCTCGGCCGCGGCGAGCGCGAGGTCCGTCTGCGCCGCCTCCCACAGCGTCTCGGCGGTCGCGACGCCGGCCTTCTCGATGGCGGCGGCGAGCGAGCCGTTCAGCGCGGCGCACGCGAGCTGGCAGCGCGGGTCGTAGTGCGTCAGCGCGCAGTCGTCGAGCGCGGTGGCGATGCGCTCGTCGGGCCGGGAGGAGAGGAAGACCCCGACGGGGGAGGTGCGCGCGAGCACCGCGCTGCCGTTCATTCGGCGCGAGCTCTGCATCCACTGCTCGCGGCCGACTCGGGTGTGGTGCACCCCCGAGGCGATGGCCTCGAGCGCGATCTTGGTCTGCTCGTCCAGGTCGACCGCTTGGGGCAGCCACGCCTGGTACGCCTTCACGAGCAGCGGGAGCGAGAAGCCCTCTTCCCGTCGCAGTTGGGCGGCCAGGGAGCAGGCCATCTGCACGGGCGCGTTGATCTGCCCCGGCGCCAGCAGCGGTGGGCTGCCGCGCAGCTCGGTGTGTGTGCCGTCGGCGAGCGTGGGGAACTGCGGCGCAGGCAGGCGCTTGGCGCGGTGGGTGATGCCGAGCGCGTTGCCGACGCACAGACCGAGCAGGGCGCCGCGGCGGCGATCGGCTTGAGTCTCCGGGTCGATCGGCGCGGGGCCCTTGAGGTGCCGTGGCGGCGGGCGCTTCAGAAGATGACCTCTTCGGTGTCGGCGCGGCTGCCGTGCCAGCGCATGAGCTTCGAGCGCGGCCGGCCCGAGTCGTCCCACTCCACCAGGCCGTAGTGCAAGGCGAGCTGCTGGCCCAGGTTCGCGAGCCTTAAGTTCACCATCGGCACCCAGCTGCCGGTGTTCACGTAGATTTTCTCGCGCGGGTAGGTGCGGACCATCTCGCAGTGCGTGTGGCCCATGAAGACCGCGTTGACGCCGGGGGTCTGCAGGATGCGCTTGGCGAAGAGGTCGAGCGCCTCGAAGAACTTCACCTCGGTGCGCAGGAACTTGGAGAGCTTGTCGAAGGG
>CAZEDU010000200.1:3757-5258 GCA_964511185.1 uncultured Myxococcaceae bacterium
CCGTAGTAGAGCGCGGTCGTCGCGAAGAGCTTCAGCGTGAAGCGGGTGTCGAACACCATGCCGCCGGCGAACAGGGGCCAGAACGGCATCACCTTGTCGAGGTAGGGGCGCTCCTCGATCAGCCGCGTGACGACCTGGAGGATGAAGAGGCTGCCCCAAGGCAGGTTGAGGATCGGCTCGCGCTGCCCGCGCGTGAGGAACAGCTTCTTGAAGTCCATCGCGTGGATGACTTCGAACTGGTGGCCGTGGTGGAACTGCACGCCGCCGTCGAGCTCGAAGTAGGGCGTCTCGGACACGAAGTGGACCCGCTCGTGGTGCTCCTGCCCCGTGAGCGCGCGGCAGAACAGCCGCTGAACGCCGGGGAAGAAAAACTCCATGTCGTGGTTGCCCGGCTGGAAGTGCACGTGGTTCTTCGGGCGGGCGAGCAGCTGGGTGATCGCCTTCATCACCACCGGGTGGCCCTTGAGGCACTGCTCGACCTTGAGCAGCGCGAGGCGCTCGGTGATCTCCTCCGGGAACTTGCCGTTCACCGGGACCTTGAGCAGGTCGAAGATGTCGCCGTTGAGCACCAGGTGGACTTCGGCGTTCTCGTACGGCCCGGTGCTGTAGCGCTCGAGCAGCTGGGCGAAGCGGGCGTCCTCCCGGAAGTCGTCGTAGAGGTTGAGTTGCCCTTTGCGGTGGCCGCTGCCGATGTGCAAGTCGGAGAGGACGATGGCCAGCTTCACGATGTCGACAGCTTACCTCCAACTCGATTCGGCAGCCTTGCGGCACCCTCGAGCGGCCGCTACAACCGGCCGCCTTATGACCGAAATCGTCGAAGTGTTGGCCCGTGAAATTCTGGACTCCCGCGGCAACCCCACCGTCGAGGCCGAGGTGCGGCTGGCGGGGGGCGCGGTCGGCCGCGCCGCGGTGCCGTCCGGCGCCTCGACGGGTGAGCACGAGGCGGTCGAGCTGCGCGACGGCGACAAGGCGCGGTACCTGGGCAAGGGTGTGCTGAAGGCGGTGAAGAACGTCACCGAGCAGCTCGCGCCGGTGGTGGTCGGCCTCGACGCGGCCGAGCAGGCGGCCGTGGACCGGGCGATGATCGAGCGCGACGGCACGGCGAACAAGGGCAAGGTCGGCGCGAACGCCATCCTCGGCGTCTCGATGGCGACCGCGCGCGCCGCGGCCAGCGCGTTCGGGCTGCCGCTGTACCGGTACGTCGGCGGCGCGCAGGCCCGCACGCTCCCGGTGCCGATGATGAACATCCTGAACGGCGGGGCGCACGCCGACACGCGGGTCGACGTGCAGGAGTTCATGGTGTTGCCGCTGGGCGCGAAGAGCTTCGGCGAGGGGTTGCGCTGGGGCGCCGAGGTGTTCCACGCGCTGAAGAAGACCTTGAAGGAGCGAAAGCTCGCGACCGGCGTGGGGGACGAGGGCGGCTACGCGCCGGACCTGCCGGCCAACGAGGAGGCGCTCCAGCTCATCTCCGAGGCGGTGACGAAGGCGGGCTTCAAGCTGG
>CAZEDU010000201.1:0-5126 GCA_964511185.1 uncultured Myxococcaceae bacterium
GGTGGCGTTGCCAGTTAGCGCGGGGGCGCTTCGTTGAGCACGAGCCAGTAGAGCCCGAGCTGCCGCACCGCCTCGGTGAACTGCATGAAGTCGACCGGCTTGCGCACGTAGCTGTTGGCGCCGAGCCGATAGCCCTCAATCAAGTCCCGGTCTTCGGTCGACGACGTCAGGATGACGATCGGCAGCATGCGGGTGCGCTGATCGGCCCGAAGCCGCTGCAGCACCTCGAGCCCATCCACCTTCGGCAACTTCAGATCGAGGAGGATGAGCTGGGGGTACGGCTGCGCGGCGCTGCCGGCCTTGTCCGACAGGAGCAGCTCGAGCGCCGCGGCGCCGTCGCGTGCCACCACCACCTTGTTGAGGATGTTGTTTTTTTGGAGCGCCCGCAGGGTGAGCGCTTCGTCGTCCGGGTTGTCTTCGATGAGGAGGATCACTTTTTCCTTCACGGTTGCTCCAGCTGAAAAAAGAACGTCGCCCCTTGGTCTCTCACGGCGTCCGCCCAAACCCGCCCGCCGTGCCGCTGCACGATGCGGGACACGGTGGCGAGCCCGATGCCGGTCCCCGGGTACTCGGTCGCGCCGTGCAGCCGCTGAAACGGGCTGAACAGCCGCTTGGCGTAGGCCATGTCGAAGCCGGCGCCGTTGTCGCGCAGAAAGTAAGTGCGCGCTCCCGCCGCGTCGAGCAGCACGCCCAGCTCGATGCGCGCCTTGGGCGTCTTGCTCGTGAACTTCCAAGCGTTCGACCAGAGGTTCTCCATCGCCACGCGCAAGAGCGGCCCGTCCCCGTTGACCACCAGCCCGTCGGCGATCACGACCTCGACCTCGCGCTGCGGCTCGGCCTTCTTGATCTCGTCGACGATGCCGCGCGACAGCTCCGAGAGGTTCACGGGCGCGCGCATCAGCGGCGAGCGGGTGACGCGGGAGAGCCGGAGCAGGTCGTCGATGAGGAGGCCCATGCGCTGCGCGCCATTGCGGATGCGCTCGAGCATGTCGCGGCCGGGCGGATCGATCCTGCTCCCGTAGTCCTCGAGCACCGCCTGGCTGAACCCGTCGATGCTCCGCAGCGGGGCGCGCAGATCGTGAGACACCGAGTAGCTGAACGCCTCGAGCTCGTTGTTGAGCGCCGCGGTCTCGTCGTGTGCCCGCCTCAGCGCGTCCTGCGCGGCCTTGAGCTCGGTGATCTCCTCGGAGATGCCCAAGAGGTACTGCGGCTCGCCGTGCTCGTCGAGGATCGGCACCTTCTTCGTGTGCAGCCAGCGGCGCCCGCTCCCCGTCTGAATCGGCTCCTCGGGGATGTCGAGCAGCTTGCCCGAGGCGAGCGTCTCGCGGTCCTTGCGCTGAAAGAACTCGGCCTCGTCCCGCGGGAAGAAGTCGAAGTCGGTCTTGCCGAGGAGCTGGGCCCGAGGCAGGCCGAGCAGCTGCTCCCCCGCCCGGTTGAACAGCTCGAACGCGAGCTGCTTCGCGTCCTTCACGAAGACCATGTTGGGGATGTTCTCGACCACCGCGTCGAGGAAGCGCTGCGTGCGGCCGAGCGCTTCGTTCGTCATGCGCAGCTCGTCGTTCACCCGCTGCAGCTCCTGCGCGCCGCGGACCAGCTCGGCCTGCATGTGGACGCTGCGCTCGGTGAGCGCTTCGGTTCGGGCGCTCTCCGCGATGAGCTTGGTCACGTCCTCGACGCGGTGAATGATGAACGCGAGCTCGCCCGCCGCGTCGAGGACCGGCACGTTCAGCGGGCTCCAGTAGCGCACCTCGAACGTCCCGTCGGGCCGGCGGATGTCGTACTTCTGCACCGCCATTCGATCGGGCGCCTTCGTCTGGAGCACGCGCTCGAGCGACGAGCGAAGGTTGCGCACCCCGGTCGCCTCGGACTCCGCCGGGTTGTCCGGAAAGACGTCGAAGCAGCCGCGCCCGAGGATGTCCTCCCGGCGGGTCATCGTGGCGCGCAGATAGGCGTCGGTCACCGCGACGATCTCGAGCTTCGGGTCGAGCACGAGGTACGAATCCGGGGCCGCTTCAAAGAGCGCACGAAATTCGGGTCTACCGACCATTCCTGGAAAATCATGGCCCAAAGCGGGCGTCCGGCGAATGAAAAACGTCGCTACGCCGGGCCGACGTTGGCGAGCTGACCGCAGGCGGCGGCGATGTCGCGTCCACGGTTCTTGCGGATGAACGCCGCGACCTCGCCCGCGGCCAGGATCTCACGAAACGCCTCGGCGCGCCGCTCGGCGGTGCTCTGAAACCCCAGGCCCGGGTTCTCGTTGTACGGGATCAGGTTCACCTTCGCCGGGATGCCGCGGAGCAGCCCGACCAGCCGACGCGCGTCGTCGTCGGAGTCGTTCACGCCCTCCATCAGCACGTACTCGAAGGTGATCCGGCGGCCCTGGCGGAGCGGGAACTTCCGGCACGCCTCGAGCAGCGCGGCGATGTTCCACTTCTTGTTGACCGGCATCAGGCGGTTGCGCTGCTCGTCGTTGCTCGCGTTCAACGAGATGGCGAGCTTCACGTCGGTCTCTTGGCCGAAGCGCTCGATCATCGGCACCAGCCCCACGGTCGAGACGGTGATGTGCCGGTGCGAGAAGTTGGGCCCGTCCTCGGACTCGAGGATGCGCAGCGCCGTCTTCAAGCTCTCGAAGTTGTGCAGCGGCTCGCCCATGCCCATGAAGACCAGGTTGGTGAGCGGCCGGTTGCCTTCAAACCCTTCGTTCTTGCGAATCTCGAGGTTCGCCGCGTGCACCTGCGCGACGATCTCCCCGGGCGTGAGGTTGCGCTGCAGGCCGAGCGTCGCGGTCATGCAGAAGGTGCACCCCACGGCGCAGCCGACCTGCGTCGACACGCAGAGCGTCTTGCGATCCTCCGACGGCTCCAGGTCCTTGGTCACCGCGGTGAGCGTCGCCCGCTCGGCGAGCCGCTTGCGCAGCTCCTTCGACAGATCGGTCATCTGCTCGAAGTCGGTGGCCCCGCGCTGGTGGATCCACCGGTAGATCTGCTTGGCGCGAAACGGCCTCTCGCCGAGCTCGGTGAGAAACGCGGTGAGCGCCGGCAGCTCCAGGCTGGTCAGGTCGGCGCGCTTGGGGTCGGGGGCGGACATCGGTCAAGAGAACGGCTGAATGGCGCGCGAGCCTTCCCACAGCGCGCGAGGGGGTGTCAAAAACCCAGCCGTCAGAATCGAAGCGTCCAGGCGACTCCGTTGGCGGTCGGCTCGAGGTGGCCGCTGAACACGTCCCGGCCCTCGTCTTCGGCTCCGCCGATGGCCCAGATGAGCACCCCCACCCCGATGAGGCCCAAGCCGGCGCCCTGCACGATGGCGTCGACGGTCATCCACCGCCGCATCGTGGCGCCCCGGGCGAAGAAGAACTCCTGCGTCGTCAAAGGGCCCGCAATCGGCACGTACGAGAGGAACGCCCAGAACGGATACGGCTGACCCGCGAGCGGCAGGTAGCCGCCGATGGTGAGGTAGAGCGTGCCGTTGAGCGCGACCGGCAGGTACGCGAGCCCGAACCCGATCAGCCCGGTGGTGATGGTGACCTCGGTGACGCGGCGAACCGCCGTCGGCGCCTCGGGCTCGATGCGCCGGTTTCCCCAGCCCGACTCCACCGACGGGCTCAGGGGGCTGCGAACCGGCGCGTCGCGCTCGCCCGTCTGCGCGCCCGCCACCGGGGCGGCGGCGAGCACGAGCAGCAGCACCAGCCGGCCCAACGCCATGCGCTAACGCTTCCAGTCGTACTTCTGGATCTCGGTCTCGCGGAAGAAGTACGCGATCTCGATCTTCGCGTTCTCCGGGCTGTCCGATCCGTGCACGGTGTTCTTCTCGACGTTGGTCGCGAAGTCCTTGCGGATGGTGCCGGGGGCCGCGTTCGCCGGGTTGGTGGCGCCCATGATCTCGCGGTTCTTGGCGATGGCGCCCTCGCCTTCCAGCGCCATCAACACGACCGGGCCCGAGGTCATGAACGAGACCAGATCCTTGAAGAAGGGGCGCTCCCGGTGAACGGCGTAGAAGCCCTCTGCTTCCTTCTGCGACAGCCACTGCATGCGCATCGCGACGGGCTTCAACCCCTTCTCCTCGAAGCGGGCGACGACCTTGCCGATGATGCCCTTCTCGAGACCGTCGGGCTTGATGATGGACAGCGTGCGCTCGATTGCCATGTCGTTTCTCCTTGAGTGACTCGTCGGTTACGCGCGCGCCTTGAGCGCCGCTTGCAGGGTGGAGCCCAGCTCCGCCGGCGACGGCGCCATCTTCACGCCCGCCGCCTGCATCGCCTTGATCTTCTCGGCCGCGGTGCCTTTGCCGCCCGCGATGATCGCGCCCGCGTGGCCCATGCGCTTGCCCGGAGGCGCGCTCTGGCCCGCGATGAAGCCCGCGATCGGCTTCTTGAACTCCTTCTTGATGTACTCGGCCGCCGCCTCTTCGGCGCCGCCGCCGATCTCGCCGATCATGATGACCGCGTCGGTCTCGGGATCGGCGTTGAAGAGCTTCAAGCAGTCGATGAAGTCGGTGCCGTTGACCGGGTCGCCGCCGATGCCGACGGCGGTCGACTGGCCCAGGCCGAGCTGCGTGAGCTGGAACACCGCCTCGTAGGTGAGCGTGCCCGAGCGGGACACGACGCCGATGCGGCCGGGGGTGTGGATCTGCCCCGGCATGATGCCGATCTTGCACTTGGCGCCCGGCGTGATGACGCCCGGGCAGTTCGGGCCGATGAGGCGGACGCTCTTGCCCTCGAGGAACCGCTTCACCTTCACCATGTCGTTCACCGGGATGCCTTCGGTGATGGTGACGATGAGGGGAACGCCCGCGTCGGCCGCTTCCATGATCGCGTCGGCGGCGAACGCCGGCGGCACGAAGATGACGCTCACGTTCGCGCCGGTGCCCTTCACCGCGTCGGCGACGGTGTGGAAGAGCGGCACCGTGCCCTCGAACTTCTGGCCGCCCTTGCCCGGCACCACGCCGGCGACGAGCCGGGTGCCGTACTCCATCATCTGCTTGCAGTGAAAGGCGCCGGCCGACCCGGTGATGCCCTGACACAGGATACGACTGTCGTTGTTGACCAGGATGCTCATCGCGCTTGCCTACCCTCGCACCGCCTGAACCGCGCGCTCCGCGGCCTGGCGCAGGTTGTCCGCCGGAGTGAT
>CAZEDU010000202.1:0-4764 GCA_964511185.1 uncultured Myxococcaceae bacterium
GCCGATGATGTTCGCGACCGCCGTACCCTGCAGCGCGAGATCGGCGACCGCGGTGACGGCGGCCTCGTTGTCGAAGCCGACTGACAAAAGATTGCCCCGCGCGACCAGCCCTTCCACCGTCAGGGTCGGATCGATCCGCACGGCGGCGATGCCGTCGGTGGGCAGGCCCACGAGTGTCGCGGTACCGTTGATGTCGACCTGCGCGCGCGCACTGATGGCGCCGGTGTTGAGGATGCCGCCGGTGACGGTGCCGACATCGATCCACAGCCCGACCATCTCGACTTCGAGATCCGCGACCGTGGCGAAGGCCGAGGCGCGCGCGTTCGCCGCCGCCTTGGCGACCAGGTCCAGGTCGAAATCGGCGGTAACCGCGATGACGCCGTCGTTGCGGGGCGCGCGGATGAGCCAGTGCGTGCCGTCGAAGGCGCCGACGTCCTTCTCGCGCAAGATGCGCTCGTGCGCCGGGTCGCTGACCTCGATGACGCCGCTGGGGCGGACCGCATAGGCGTCGAAGGCGCGCGGCGCTTCGACGGCGTGCTCCGGATCGAACGCGCTGGGGACCGCGTGGCTGAAGCCGGTCTCGGCGTACAGGCGGAGCGGCGGCAGCGGCTCTCCTCGGAGCGCGGGCTGCAGGCTCACACCGTCCGCGCCTGGCAGCGGCGGAAGCCCCGTCAGCTCGAGCAGCGTGGGACCAACGTCGATGAGCCGCACCAGCTGCGAGACGCGCGCCGCGTGCTTCTGGTGAGGCGGCTTGACGACCAAGAGGATGCGGTGCTCCTCGTCGATCAGCCGCGAGCCATGCACGGGCGTGGCGCCGGACAGCTCGGGGTGATCCGCGTGGAAGCTCTCGCCGTGATCCGAGAACACCACGATGGTCGCGGCGTCGTACAGACCGGCGCGCCGCAGAGCGTCGAGCAGAATCCCCAGCTGCGCGTCCGCCTGCGCGAGCAGCTGATCATAGAGCGCCTCCGAGTCCTCCCTGCCCCAGCGCTCGGTCGGCGGCGCGCGCGCGCCGGCCTGAATCGGCGCGAAGTACATGCGAAGCCGCCGCTCGAGCGGCGCGTCGGGCGACACGAAGCGGCGGTAGAAGGGGTACACCGGATCGCCCGGGAAATGCGCCGCCGTCGCGTGGAACGCGAACAAGGTCGACCGCGCCGGCGCGCGCGCGACGAGCGCGGAGGTCAGGCGCTCCGCGTAGCCGATGGGATCGTGCACGCCCGCGAGGGCGCGGTTGTCCACCAGCTCGGGCAGCCAGCGCGCGCCCACCGCGTTGTCCGCGAGCAGCCCCACGCCCCGGAACCGGAACTTCTCGAGCACGAAGTTGATCGCGCCGCGCTCGGGCTGCACGCGCTCCTCGAACCCCGAGCGCTCTGGCTCCCAATGAAACCGGGCGCAGTCGGTGTGGAAGACCGTGTCGAAACCGGCGCGCCGAAACGACTCCGCGAAGGTCGGAAGCTCGGCCCAGCGGCGCTCGGCCGTGAGCGGGTAGCGGACCCCGGTCTGGTGCGGCCAGCGGGCGGTGAGGAGCGCGCGCCAGGCCGGCTCGGTCTGGGCGATGGGCGTGTACGCGTGGTCGAAGAGCGTCGCGTGCTCCAGCAGCCGCTCGAGGTGGGGGGCGACGAGCCGCTCGCTCCCGAGCGCGCGAAGTCGGTCCGGCCGGAAGGCGTCGATGCCGACGAGCACCACGAGCTGGGTCTGGTGGGGCGGCTCCGGGGACGCGAGCCGGAGGCCCGCCGCGAAGGCCGCGCCGACCACGAGCACGCCCGCGGCGCCAATCGCCAAGGGGCGAAGGCGAACCGCCCCGCGGGCCGCCGCGCGCCCGACGACGAGCAGGAGCAGCGCCGCGGCCACCAGCACCGGGTGCCACGGCTCTCCGTGGTCGACGAGCCAGCCCAACAAGCGCTCGAGCGGCGGCACGTCATCGAAGAGCGCCGGCCGCTCGATGGCCTTGCGCCACGCCAGGAGCGCCAGCTGCGCGAGCCACAGCCCCGCCCAGCTCGCCCACACCCCCGCGCGACGGCGCAGCCCGAGCGCAGACGCCGCCAGCGCGGCGACCAGGCCCAGCAGCGCTCCGCCGGTCAGGTACACCGCGCCGACGCGGGCGAGGAGCGGGCCGAGGCGCGGCTGAACGGCGCGCATCACCTCGGCCAGCGGGCCGTGCACTTCGGGGCTCAGCCCGATGGCGTGCTGCCCGACCAGCGCGAGCGCTTCGAGCGCGAAGAAGCCCAGCCCCAACGCAGCGCCCGCCAGCGCTGCTTGCCATGAGAACGAACGACGCAAAGCGCCTGTCTTCTACCCCGAAGCACACCACCGCTGATACGTCACGTAAGTCCCCATCAATCCTGGGAAATGACGTTGACGGGATCAGGGCCGATCCCTATAACCGCGCGGGCTTTTTTCCCCTCAACTCGAGGCAATCGAAGCGTGAGTGAGTTTGCGCTGGAGAAGGTGGCCGCGGCGCTGCCCGACGCGCTGGCCGATCGGTACGTCGATCGCGCGGGCGGTGTTTGGGGCGTGGTGAAGAAGGGCGCGATTCGCGACGTGGTGAGCGCGCTGAAGAACGATCCAGAGCTCGAGTTCAAGCTCTTCCTGTCGATCGACTGCGTCGACCGGCTGATGCTGCCGAACCCCAAGCCGCGGTTCGAGGTCGTCTATTTCCTTCACTCGCTCAAGCGCAACGAGCACGCGCGGCTGAAGGTGCACGTCGACGAAGATCAGCCCGAGCTGCCGTCGGTGACGCCGGTGTTTCAAGGCGCGGGCTGGTGGGAGCGCTTCGTCTGGGACTTCTACGGGCTGCGCTTCACCGGCCACCCCGACCTGCGCCGCATTCTCATGTACGAGGAGTTCAAGGGGCACCCGCTGCGCAAGGACTACGCGCTGCGCGAGCGCCAACCGCTCGTCCCCGAGCGGCCGATCAAAGACATCTTCCGCGGCCCCGGCACCAGCGGCGTGGCCTAACGCGAGGAGCACCATGGCGGAACAACAGCGGCCGGCGGACAACTACGATCCCACCCCGAGCGACTCGGAGCTCGAGGCGCACCTGCAAACCAAGCGGATGGTGGTGAACCTGGGCCCGTCGCACCCGGCGATGCACGGCACGGTGCGCATGCGCGTCGAGCTCGAAGGCGAGACCATCGTCCGCGCGGATCCGGAGATCGGCTTCCTGCACCGCGGCTTTCAGAAGAGCTGCGAGAACGTCACGTGGACGCAGTGCCTGCCGTACACCGACCGGCTCAACTACGTCTCCGCGCTGATGAACAACTTCGGCTTCCTCGCCGCGGTCGAGCACCTGATCGGCCTGGAGATCCCCGAGCGCGCGCAGTACATCCGCGTCATCGGCAGCGAGCTGCACCGCATGGCCGACCACCTGACCTGCCTGGGCGCGATCGGGCTGGAGCTGGGCGGCTTCTCGGCGTTCCTCTACGGCATCGAGGCGCGTGAGCTCATCACCGACCGCGTCACCGAGCTGACCGGCGCGCGGCTGACCACGACCTTCGGCCGCGTCGGCGGGCTGAACCGCGACCTGCCGCCGGGCTGGAAGGAGAAGGTCCTCAAGACGCTCGACAAGGTGATGGAGCTCGCGTCGGAGGTCGACGTGCTGTTGACGAAGAACCGCATCTTCGTCGACCGCATGAGGGGCACCGGCGTCATCTCGGCCGAGGACGCCCTCGACTTCGGCTTCACCGGTCCCTGCCTGCGCGCGTGCGGCGTGAGCTACGACCTGCGCAAGGCCAAGCCGTACTGGGTCTACGACCGCCTCGCGTTCGAGGTCCCGATCGGCGCGCACGGCGACAACTACGACCGCTACCTGCTGCGCATCGAGGAGCTGAAGCAGTCGGAGAAGATCATTCGCCAGGCGTTCGCGCAGATGCCCGAGGGCCCGGTCATCCTCGACGACTGGCGCCTGGTGCTGCCTCCCAAGCCCGACGTGTACAGCACCATCGAGGGCGTGATGGCGCACTTCAAGCTCATCATGGAAGGCATTCAGGTGCCGGCCGGCGAGTGCTACCACGCCACCGAGGCGGCCAACGGTGAGCTGGGCTGGTACCTGGTGAGCGACGGGTCGGGCCGACCCTACAAAGTGCACGTCCGCGCGCCGGGTTTCTCCATTCTCTCGGGTGTTCCGAAGATGATCGAAGGGAAGATGCTGGCGGACCTGATCCCCACCTTCGACACCATCAACATGATCGGCGGAGAGGTCGAGCAGTGAGCAACCAAGACAAGCCATCGGGTGACGGCGGTTCTCCATCGCCCGGCAGCCCCACCGGGACGACGGCGGTTCGGCCGGAGGGCGCGCCTTCCGCGCCGGGCAAGCCGACCAGCGAGCCGCCTCCGCCGCCGAACCAAGCGCCGCGCGCGGGCCACGAGGTGCAGCCCGCCAAGCCGCCGGCGCCGCCCGCCGGGGGACCGCCTCCGAAGCCGCAGCCGAAGAACCCAGGCTTCGTGACGTGCACCATCGACGGCAAGGAGGTCGTGGCCAAGCCCGGCACGAACATGATCGAGGCCGCGAAGCAGGTCGGCGTCGAGATCCCCTACTACTGCTACCACCCTCGCCTCTCGATCGCGGCGAACTGCCGCATGTGTCTGGTGGAGGCGTCGAACGCGCCGAAGCTGGTGCCCGCGTGCCAGACGCCGCTCGCCGAAGGCCAGGCGATCAAAACCACCACGGCGAAGGTCAAGGAGAACCAGCGCAGCGTGCTGGAGTTCTTGCTGCTCAACCACCCGGTCGACTGCTCGATCTGCGATCAGGCCGGTGAGTGCAAG
>CAZEDU010000203.1:0-4723 GCA_964511185.1 uncultured Myxococcaceae bacterium
TACAGCGTGCTCACGCTGCCCTGCGCGTCGCAGGCGTCGAAGAAGTAGCGGCCGCTCTCGACGCGGCTCTCGAACACCTGACGATCCTCGTCGCTCGAGAACGCCGTGCGATGATGATCGAAGAACCAGGTGAGCTTGTCGGCCGGGGCGAAGCGATAATCGAGGATCGCGTTCTGATCGCCGCTGAGCAGCTTTGCGTCGGCGCGGTGCTGGCCGATGCCGTAGCCGCAGCCGCGGTACTCGAGCGTGGGTGGGCTCGGCTCGACGTGCCGAATCAGGCGCGTGAAGAGCACGGCGCTGGCCAGACCGTCGAAGCAGTGGCCGTGAGTGGCGGCCACGAAACGGATGCGGCGCCGAACCTACCAGCCTTGCGCCCCGGCCGGGACACCGATCTGTATGCGGATGTGGGTGGGCGGTTCGAGGGACGCCCGGTTGGTGCTAGGGTGAGAGGGTCGGCTCATTGCGGGCCGGCGTCGGTAGATTTAGCGGAGGGAGCATGGTCCGTACGTTCGGAGCGGCAGCCGCCCTGGTCCTATGCGCCGGTTGCGGCGGCTCCAGCCAGGGATCGCGGGGCGCTTTTCAGCAAGCGCAGCCCGGCCAGGCTCCGTACGCGCCCGGCCAGGGGCAGCCCCAGCCCGCGCAGGCCCCTCCTCCAGGACAACCCCCGCCTCCGGGGACGCCCCCGCCGTCTGGACCGGATCTCCTCGCGGCTCAGCCCGGTCAGGTCGCACCGCTCGGCGCCATCCTCTCCGATCCGAACGCGCTGCAGAACATCATCGCCGGCGCGCTGTCGGCGAGCTCGGCGTCGCTCTCGGCGCTGAGCGGCGGCGAGCAAGGGCTGCTCGAGCAGGGCATTCGGATGACCGCGCAGCGCGAGGCGCAAGGCATGCGGCCCGAGGGGCAGCTGATGTCGGCGAAGCTACAGAACGGCGGGCACGCGCAGGCGAGCGTGTCGCTGCGTCCCGGTGGCTGTTACTCCGTGATCGGCTTCGGCGCCCCGGGTGTGTTCCAGTATCAGATCAACTTGATCTCTGCGCCTCCGCTTCCGCCGCAGGTGCTGGCGCAGAGCGACGCCGATGGCAACGATCCCGCGGTCGGACCGAACGACAGATGCATCCGCAATCCGTACCCGCTGCCGATGCAGCTGAAGGTGGACATGCACCTGGTCAAAGGGCAGGGTCTGGTCGGGGCGCAGCTCTACCGCAAGTGACATGAGGTGGATGGGAATGGGGTTCGGATCGACGGCGCTCGTGCGCGCGCTCGTGCTCGCGCTCACGGGCGCGCTCGCGGTGGGCGGGCTCCTGGTGCCGGGTTGCAAAAAGAAAGCTCGAGAGACGCAGTATCCGCAGTCGACTGTGACCATCCCTGAAGCGGGGGTCTCGAACGTGGCGCCTTCGGACGCCGGCGCCACGGACGCGGCGAGCACAGGAGACGGCGGAGCGCTGGATCTGGTCACGATGCAGGCGCTGCAAGATTTCATCAAAGCGCGGGCGCGCAAGGACGCGCGCGGCATGAAACCCGTGGGCGACTTCTTCGGCGGCGTGGTCGAGGAGGGCAAGACGGTCGAGTACACCCTGATGATCGACAGCGGCCGCTGTTACGGCGTGATCGCGATCGGCAGCGCCGGCGTCACCGAGCTCGACATCCAGATCCAGGCCAAGCCCGGCCTGCCCACGCCGCTGCCCGGACCGATCATCGCCGTCGATTCGAACACCGGTCCCGAGGCGGCGGTGTCTCCGTGCTGGAAGAATCCGTTTCCGCTGGGGTTCCCCGCCGTCGTCGTACTCAAGGCCACGCGCGGCAAGGGGCCCGTCGGTGGACAGATCTACGTGAAGTAGTCGACGAGCCACGCAACTGAAGGGCGGAGAGCGCCGATGGGCGCGCCATGTCGCCGCCCGAGCGCACGCTGCACGGACAGTCGCTTCCAACTCGGTTGCTCGATCTCGAGCCCGACGTTCCTGCGGAGCTCGTGGTGCGCGGAGAGCTCCCGCGCGGACCGGGAGTCGCGATCGTGGGCACGCGTCATCCGACCGAGCCGGCGCGCGCTTATGCGGCCGAGCTCGCGGCGGAGCTCGCGAGCGAGGGCGTGAGCGTGTGGTCGGGCGGCGCCGAGGGCATCGATACGGCCGCGCACGAGGGCGCTGTCGCCGCACGCGGCATCACCGTGGTGGTCGCGCCGTCCGGCTTCGAGCATCCATTTCCGGACAAGAACGCAGCGCTGTTCCAGCGCGTGGTCGACTCGGGCGGCGCGTACGTCTCGCTCACGCGCGGGGCCGCCCAGCGCGGTGCCTTCTTCCTTCGCAATCGCTGTCTCGCCGCGCTGTCGCACGTCATGGTCGTGGTCGAAGCGCCGTGCGTGAGCGGCGCACGTAACGCCGCCAGCTGGGCGCGCCGGCTCGGAAGACCGCTGTTCGTGTGCGGTTCGCCGCCCTGGAACCCGCGGGGCGGCGGCTGCATCGTCGAGCTCCGGCTCGGCGCGCGGCCTCTGTTTTCACACCGGGACGTGCTGCGGGTGCTCGCGGAGTTGCGCGCCCACCCCGTTCGCAACCCGACGAACGGAGTTCTCTTCGACGAACCGGCCCATAGGCCAGTTTCGCCGCGAGCGAACAGCTCTTCCCCCGACGAAGACCTGGAACGGGTCCGTGGCGCGGTCGTCTCGGGGGCCGAAACGGTCGACGCCGTCTGTCTCGAAACGGGCCTCGGCGCGTCTCGCGTGCAACAACTCGTCTTGACGCTGACGCTAGATGGGGTCTTAGTTCCCGACTCGTCGGGGCGGCTCATCGTCGCAAGCGGACGAAATCATTAGGATTTGGGGCAAGCTCCGCACATTTGCGGCTTGCGGAGCGCCGCCGGGCGCCAATATCGAGAGCTGGAAAGGACCAACCGTGAGCAAGACGCTCGTCGTCGTCGAATCGCCGGCCAAGGCCAAGACCATCAAGAAGTACTTGGGGTCGGGCTACGAGGTCATGGCCAGCAAGGGGCACGTCAAGGATCTGCCCAAGAAGCTCGGCGTCGACGTCGAGAAGGACTTCCTCGAAACCTACGAGGTGATCGAGAGCAAGGCGAAGGTCCTCTCGGAGCTCAAGACGAACGCAAAGAAGGCCGAGCGCCTCTTGCTCGCGACCGACCCGGATCGCGAAGGTGAGGCGATCGCCTGGCACATCGCCGAGGAGCTCAAGCGGCCCAAGCTGGAGGTCGCCCGCGTGGAGTTCCACGAGATCACCAAGAAGGGCGTGCAGAAGGGGATCGACTCGCCGCGTGCGCTCGACGCTCACCTCTATGATGCGCAGCGCGCCCGACGCGTGCTCGACCGCATCGTCGGCTACGACGTCTCGGCGCTGGTCTGGTCGAAGCTCGCCTTCGGGCTCTCCGCCGGGCGCGTGCAGTCCGTCGCGCTGCGGCTGATCGTCGAGCGAGAGCGCGAGATCGAGGCGTTCGTTCCCGAAGAGTACTGGAACATCGGCGTGGCGCTCTCGGGCAAGGCGCCCGGTACGGTGATGGCGCGCCTGTCGCGCGCAGACGGCGAGAAGATCGAGGTCAAGAGCGAGGCCGAAGCAAGCGCGCTGCGCGCCGATCTGGAGAGCGCCAAGTACCACGTGGCGACGGTCACGCGACGCGAGCAGAAGCGCAACGCGCCGGCGCCCTACACGACCAGCAAGCTCCAGCAGGATGCCACTTCTTACCTGCGTTTCACCACGAAACGCACGATGAGCATCGCCCAGAAGCTCTATGAAGGTGTCGACCTCAAGAAAGACGGCGGGCCCGTCGGTCTGATCACCTACATGCGTACCGACAGCGTGCGCGTGTCGAACGACGCCATCGAAGCGGTGCGCGAGCACATCCAGAACGTGTACGGCGCGCGGCACCTGCCGGAAAAGCCGAACCAGTTCAAGTCTCGCAAGAACGCGCAAGAGGCGCACGAAGCGATCCGTCCGACCAGCCTCGAGCTCACGCCCGAGCTCGTGAAGAAGCACCTCGCTGACGAGCAGTACAAGCTCTACAAGCTGATCTGGGATCGCTTCGTCGCTTCGCAGATGGCGCCGGCCGTCTACGATCAGACCGGAGTCGACATCGAGGCCAAGCCGGCGCGCAAAGACAAGAAGTTTTCGGTCACGCTGCGCGCCAGCGGCAAGGTGTTGAAGTTCCCCGGCTGGCTCGCGCAGTACGGAAAGACAGACAGCCCGTTCGGCCAGGACAGCCCGCGTGAGCTCGCGGGTGAAGACGAAGCGAACGAAGCTGCGCCGGACAGCAGCCGCGCGGAAGCTGGAAACGGCGCGGGCAACGGCGCCGCGGCCGCCGCCGCCAAGAGCCTGGAAGACGAAGACGGCACGTTGCCCGAGCTCACCGAGGGCGAGGCGCTCGCGATGGTGACGCCGCCCGGCGTGATCACCGATCAGAAGTTCACGCAGCCGCCCCCGCGTTTCAACGAAGGCTCCCTGGTCCGCGAGCTCGAAAAGCGCGGCATCGGCCGGCCCAGCACCTACGCCGAGATCATCAGCAAGGTGCAGGCGCGCGACTACGTCGAGAAGCTGCCCGGCGGGCAGATGAAGGCCTCGGAGCTCGGCAAGCTCGTGGTCGACGGCCTGGTGGCGACGGAGCTCGACTTCATCGATCCGAGCTTCACCGCCAAGATGGAAGAAGAGCTCGACGAGGTCGAAGCCGGCCGACTCGAGCGCGTGGAGCTGCTCGGTCGCTTCTACAAGCGCTTCAAGAAGGTGCTCGA
>CAZEDU010000204.1:0-4689 GCA_964511185.1 uncultured Myxococcaceae bacterium
GGTGAACCGAGTCGCGGTGCATGTACCGCAGGGTGTCGTTCATCCACCCCATGTCCCACTTGGTGTGGAAGTTGAGACCTTCGGGGCGCGTGACGCCGGGGAAGGACGTCGACTCCTCCGCTTCGCGCAGCACGCCGGGGTGGCGGTTCTCCATCACGCCGTTCACATGGCGCAGGAAGTCGACCCAGTCGCCGTCGATGTTCTCGGGGCGCATGCCGGCCCGACGGACGAAGTCCGCCCACGGCGCTTGAATGTCGCCAGGGCCGGGCACCCACTGGCCGTCTTCGCGCGAATAGCTGCGGTAGAGCATCGAGGCGACCGCGTCCACGCGGTAGCCGTCGAGGTGGTACGTGTCGATGGTGTCGAGCAGGCTCGCGGTGAGGAAGCTCTTCACCTCGTTGCGCGCCGGGTTGTAGATGAGCGTGCCCCAGTCCTGGTGCTCGCCGCGGCGCGGGTCGGCGTGGTTGAAGAGCGCGGTGCCGTCGAAGTCGGCCAGCCCGTGCGCGTCCTTCGGGAAGTGCGCGGGGACCCAGTCGAGCACGACCGAGATGCCTTCCTCGTGCAGCCGGTTGACGAAGTGCTTCAAGTCGTCGGGCGTGCCGTAGCGGCGCGTGGGCGCGAACAGCCCCACGGGTTGGTAGCCCCAGGAGTCATCGTTCGGGTGCTCCATCAGGCCGACCAGCTCGATCGAGTTCTTGTTGAGCTTCTTCAGGTGGTCGATGAGCGGCTCGACCACGTCTCGGTAGTTGAGAAACTCGCCGTTCTCGCCGCGCATCCACGAGCCCAGGTGCATCTCGTAGCGCCGCGCCGCCCTGTCGACGACGCCGTCTGCGGTCCGGGCGCGCATCCAGGCCTGGTCGCTCCACTTGAAGCGGTCGGCCCCGACGAGGACGGAGGCGGTGTTCGGACGCAGCTCCGCCGATTTGCCGAACGGATCGGCCTTCTCGCGCCGAACGCCGTCGGCGCCGACGATCGAGAACTTGTACCGCTCGCCTTCCTGCAGGCGAGGAACGAAGACCTCCCAGTATTGGCCGTGAACCCGCCGCATGGGGGTGTGGGTCGGGTGCCAGCCGTTGAAATCGCCGATGAGGCTGACGCCCTTCGCGTTGGGCGCCCAGACGGCGAACTTGTAGCCGCGCACCGAGTTGCCGTTCGCGTCGGCGAGGGTCGTCTCGTTGGCGCCCATGGCGTGCGCGAGCTTCTGCGCCGAGCCTTCACCCATCAGGTGCGCGTCCTTCGCGCTGAGCGTGACGCCGAAGCGGTACGGGTCTTCGACGGCGACGGTCTTCCCGCCGGCGCCCTTCACCCCAAAGCGGTAGGAGATCTTCTTGCCCGGCACGGCCGCCGCGAACACGCCGTCGGCGAGCTCGGTCATGGCGACTTTGCGCGCGCCCGAGCGGGTGTCCACCATCAGCTGGACGTCCTTCTGTCCAGGGAACCGCGCGCGGACGATCGTCACGTCTTTGCCGCCCAAGTTGAACGTGTGGGGCCCGAGGAGATCGTGCGGAGCGTCGTGATCTCCCCGAAGCAGCGCGTCGAGCGCGCCCGGCGGGATGCCCTCGTGCAGGTTGACCTTGGGCGCTGTCGGCGTCGGAGTGGTGCGCGACGCCAAGCCGCGCGGCGCCACCCGCGAAGCGCTCGAGGGCGTCGCGAAGGGGGTTCGCCCGGCAGGCGACGAGACCTTCGGACCCAACGGGACCATAGGCATGGGCCATCTCTCCCAAGCCCCGCGTGTGCTTCACGACACAGTCGAAAAGATGAGTGAATTCAGAAGCTGGGGCGGGCCTCTGAGCTCACCTGAATTGTCGCGGCGCCGCGCGAAAGGTTGCGACCGGACGTCGCAATCCCTACCGCTCGACGAGGCGGCGAAGGCCAGCGAGGGGGACGCCGACGTGGTCGGGCCGGTTGTTCACCTCGTAGCCGAGCTCGTAGACGGTCTTCTTGGCGAGCTGTCCTTGGAGCATGGACTGGAGCGCGCCTTCGTCCGCGGGGAGCAAGCCCTTGCCGCGCGCGCGCGCGAAGTAGCCTTCCAGGAAGGCCTGCCGCAGCGGCGCCACGACCTCGGGTCGCTTCAGCTCAGCGCCGAGATAGTCGAAGGAGCGGAGCATGCCCGCCACGTCGCGCAGGGGCGTGGACTTGCGGCGCCGCTCGTTCATCGGCCGCGCCGGCTCGCCTTCCCAATCGATGATGCGCCACGCGCCGTCCTGGGTCCGGAGCACCTGGCCGAGGTGGTAGTCGCCGTGGATGCGGATCTTCAGACCGCCGGCGCCCGTCCGGCCGTAGGCGTTGGCGATGGTCGAGAGGCCGGGCTCGAGGGACGAGACCTCGGGGTGCGCTCGGCCGAACTGCTTCGTCGCCCGGCCGATCTCCTCGAGGAGCTCCCTGCCCTCGGCGGCGTTGTCGGCCTTCGTGAGCGGCTCGGCGCGGTAGGCGGCATCGCCCTCGCCGTTCGCCGCGTGCAGGTGGACTTCGGCGGTCGCCTCGCCCAGCTCGACCACCTCGCGGCGCAACGAGTCGAGGTCGCGACCGCCGCGCAGCTCGGAGAGCAGGTGCTCCCAACCGTCGGCCTTCACCGGCACCTGCTCGTTCGCGAACGCGACCATGCCGGAGACCTTCGGCCCGCGGAGCTCGAGCGCCCCGAGCAGGCTGGGCACCACCTTCGTGCCTGAGCGCGCGAAGTGCTGGCCGTGCTCGAACTCGGGGCTGACCCCGGGCTCGATGCGTCGAACGAGCTTCAGGAGCACTTCCTTGCCCGCGAACATCACTGTGTTGCTCGACGTGGGCGGCGACACCTTGAGGGCCGGACGCGCGCCGGCGCGCCGGAAGGTCTCGAACGCGGCGGGGGTGTGAATGCCCGCCACGCGGCTCTGACCGAGCTGGAAGCCCTGCCGCGTGGTCAACGCGTCGTACAAGGCCCGCTGGAATTCAGGCAGCTGGAGCCCCTCGCTCACCGATCCATTCCGGTGCACGCGAAGCGTGGTGACGTAGTGCTCGGGCTTGCCTTCGGCGTACTGCACTTCGGCGATGCCGAAGATGAAGCGATCGTTGGAGCGGCCGGCGCGGAGCGGCAGGACGTTGTGATCGACGAGGGAGATGGAGGCGACCTGGCGGCTCTTTCCGCCAAACCAGCGCTGCTTCTGGACGAACTGCGTGAGCTTTTGGGGGTCGATGCCGGTCGCTGGATCGCGTTCGCTGCGGGGCTGGGCCCTCAAGCCTGAACGCCGCGCGAAGGCATGCACGCCTGGACGGGTCGGCGAGGCCAGCGGCTTGAAGAAGCGAACGGCTGGGAGGCGCATGCGGTGGTAACCCTCGACAAGGACGCGCCGGCCGGCTGGGGTGAACCGCCCGGAGTCACTTGGTTATCTGCCCGAGGGGCCCAGAGTTGCGCGCGGTTGGGGACTGTCCCCTTCAGGGACAGTCCCCTCGAAAGTGCTGGCGGATCTCGTTCACCCGGGCTTCCCAACCCTCGTGCTCGATTCGGCGCGCGCGCTCGAGGAGCGGGCCTGGCCGCTCCTCGAGACACGCTTGAACCTGGCGGGGAAAGTCCTCGGCCGAGCGCGCGATGCGGCACACCCCCAGGTGCGCGACCTCGGGGATGTTCGACGAGACGACGGGCAGCCCCGCCGCCAGGTACTCGCGCACCTTGAGCGGGTTGGCGTTGAGCGTGAGCTCGTTCACCTTGAACGGGTTCAGCGCGACGTCGAACCCCCGGCAGTACGCAGGCAGCTCGGCGTAGCGCTTTCGACCCAGGAAGTGCACGTTCCGGAGCGCCTTCAGCGGAGCAAGGTTCACGTCGGGCGCGACCTTCCCGATCAGAACCACTGAGCCCTGCGGATAGGCCCGCGCGCACGCGGCGATCGCGTCGAGGTCAATCCAGTCGGCCACGAGCCCGAAGAAGCCGATGATGGGACGAGGCAAGCGCGCGAGCGCCTCGGGGACACGCGTGGCCGCGTCGCACGCCTGGACGAAGTGCGCGTAGTCGACGCCGTGCCGAACGAGCACCGTGTTCGGGTTCACCTTTCTCTTGCTCTCATAGAGGCGGTCGGCCGAGGTGATGCAGAGGTCGGCTTTCCTGAGCAGCTGCTCCTCCAGCGCGGCGATGTGGCGACCGTTCGTGTCGGAGAACGCCGCGAACTCGTCGACGCAGTGGTAGACGACGCGGTCCTCGCCCAACGTGCCGGAGACCGGCGCGGAGGCGGGCAGGAACGACCACGAGATGGGCCGCTCGAAGCCGAGCCGCCTCATCGCGAAGAGCACCTGCGACCGCAGCAGCGCGCGGTTGGCGCCGCGCACCAGCGTGGACCCGTAGAAGGGGATGGCCAGCGGGGCGAGCACGAAGATGTTCTTCTCGACCTCGCGCACCCCTTCGGCGAAGCGGGTGAGCTTCTTCACGAGGCGCCGAACGTCGTGCGCGTTCGCCTTTGGGGCCCGGTTGCCGATGCTGTTGATCCAAAGGATGCGGTTGTCGCGCGCTAGGATCCGCATGATGTGGACCTTCGAGAGCGGATCGCCGTCCCAGTCGTTCGAGAAGACGACCAGATCACGACCGACGAGCGGGCGGCGGCGTGCCGCGACCTCATGGGGACGACGCATGAAGACCTCCCGAGAGCCAGTGGATCGAAGCCGCGCGATCAGGTGAGAGCGCGGCGCGGTAGAGCGTCAGCAGCGTGTTCGCGGGATCCTCCTGCG
>CAZEDU010000205.1:0-4628 GCA_964511185.1 uncultured Myxococcaceae bacterium
TCGCGCGCCAGGCGGGCCTCGAGGGCTTCGAGAAGACCATCGTCATCAAGCGCATCCGCCCGCACCTGTCGAAGCAGGCGAGCTTCGTGAAGATGTTCTTGAACGAAGCCAAGCTCGCCGCGCAGCTGAACCACCCGAACATCGTTCAGATCTACGACCTGGGAAAAATCGGCGAGAGCTACTTCATCGCGATGGAGTACCTCTTCGGGCGCGACATGCGTCGCATCATCCCGAAGGCCGACGCGATGGGCATCCCCTTCCCGATGGTCTACGCGCTGAAGATCGCCTCCAGCGTGTGCGAGGGGCTGTACTACGCGCACCAGAAGGTCGATCTCTACGGCAACCCGCTCAACATCGTGCACCGCGACGTGACGCCCGAGAACATCGTGGTGTCGTTCGACGGCACGGTGAAGATCCTCGACTTCGGCATCGCCAAGGCGGCGAACCAGATCGAGCAGACCAAGGCGGGGGAGATCAAAGGCAAGCTCTCGTACATGAGCCCCGAGCAGTGCGTGGGCAAGCCGCTCGACTGCCGCAGCGACATCTTCTCGCTCGGCGTCGTGCTCTACGAGTGGATCACCGGCTTCAAGCTCTTCACCGGCGAGTCGGAGGTCGCGGTCTTGAAGAGCATCACCGAGGGGAAGATCTACGCCCCCTCGTACTTCAAGTCGGACATCCCCGAGGCGGTCGAGGCCATCCTGATGAAGGCGCTCGAGAAGGACCGCGACAAGCGGTACCAGACCGCCTGGGAGATGCAGTACGACATCGACCAGTTCCTGAACCAGTACGAGTTCACGCCGTCGAACATCCACCTCTCGAACTTCCTGAAGCAGCTCTTCTACGACGAGCTGGAGGACGAGAAGGCGCGCATCGCCACCCGCTCGGGCGACAGCCGGGTGGTCGACTCGGAGGACGTCATCTCCGGGCTCGACCCCATCTCGCAGAGCAACGACAAGCTCGACGTCACTGCCAACGGCCGCGCGCCGAAAAATTTACAGGTGCTCCTGAGCGAGAACGAGCACGAGCGGCTCGTGCAGGTGGCCAAGCGCAACAACGTGCCGATCGAGTCGCTCGTCCGCGAGATTCTGAGCGGCTGGCTCAAGTTCAAATAACGGAAGGGGACTGTCCCCAAACTGTCGCAAGCACCGCGAGGCGAAGAAGGCCAGCGCATTCAATCGGCCCCGGTTTTCTGGCATGACCTCCCTCGTGCCGCGCATCCAGCTCACGCTCGAATACGACGGGACCGACTACGTCGGCTGGCAGTCGCAAGCCAACGGCCCGTCGATTCAGGACCGCGTCGAGCAAGCGCTCCAGGAGCTGTTGGGGCAGCGCACGCCCGTCGTCGCGGCCGGGCGCACCGATGCGGGCGTGCACGCGCTGGGGCAGGTCATCGCGTTCGACGCGCCCCGCGCGCTGCCGATGAAGGCCTACTGGATGGGCCTCAACGGCATTCTTCCGCCCGACATCGCGGTGGTGCGCGCCGAGGAGGCGGCGCCCGGGTTCGATCCGCGCCGCTGGGCCGAGGGCAAGCACTACCGCTACCTGATCAGCAACCGCCGGATCCGGTCGCCGCTGCGGCGCCGCACGCACTGGGAGCTGTACGCGCCGCTCGACTTCGAGGCGATGAAGGCGGCCGCGCCCGCACTGGTCGGGCGGCATGACTTCTCGGCCTTTCGCGCCGCCGACTGCCAGTCCGCCCACGCGGTGCGCGAGGTCCGAAGGCTCGAGCTGGTGAAGGATTCGGAAGACGTGATTCGCTTCGACGTGGAGGGCACGGCCTTCGTGAAGCACATGGTGCGAAACCTGATCGGCACGCTGGTGGAGGTCGGCAAGGGCCGGCAACCGGCGTCGTGGGTGCGGCAGGTGCTCGAGTCGAAAGACCGCACCCTGGCCGGCCAGACCGCGCCCGCGCACGGGCTCACGATGGTCCAGGTGTTCTACGGCGACGGGCCCCGCGCCGCCGACGAGGACGACGAGTAGATGTCAACGCTCTCGCAGAAGCTGCAGAAGGCCCGCTCGCGCGTGCGGCGCTTTCAGCTGGTGACGGGCTTGGGCCTCGCCGCGTGCATCGCCGGGGCGGTCGTGGCGGCGCCGCTCGCGATGCGGCTCGCGCCGAAGCTTCAAGGCGTGTCGCCGGTGCTGGCGATTGTCGTGCTCGGGCTTTTGGGCCGCATCTGGGTGGTGCTGTGGCTGCCGCTCATCTCGTATGGCGTCGGCCGCGTCATCGACGTGAAGCCCACGAGCACCGCCGTGGGGGCGGCGCTGACGGGAGAGCTCTTCGTGATGCTGATTCAGCTCGTCACGTCCGGGTGGGGGGCGCTCGCGCATCCGCTCGACTGGGCGGTGCGCCTGGGGACGCTCGGGGGCGGCGTGGCGATGACCCGCTGGGCGCTGGTCCGCGCGCGGGCCGCGTCGGCGCGCAAACAGGCCGCCGCCGAAGAGAAGGCGAAGGCAGCGAAGGCGGAGTACGAGCACTTCGCCTCGAAAGAGTAGGGGACTGTCCCCGGCCGTTGCGAGGGCGGACCTTGGATAACCCGGGGACAGTCCCTTTCAGGGACAGTCCCCCCCGCTACATGCGCAGGCCGTCTTTCCCCGCGTCGACCTGAATCGTTGCGCCGGGTGCGAACTGACCCGAGAGCACCTTCATCGCGAGCGGGTCCTGCAGGTACTTCTGGAGGGCCCGCTTGAGCGGCCGCGCGCCGTAGACCGGGTCGTAGCCCTGCTCGGCCAGGAAGTTCCGCGCGGCATCGGTCAGCTCCAGCGTCAGCCGCTTGTCGGCCAAGAGCTTCTTCAGCCGCGCGAGCTGCAGGTCCACGATGTGGTGGATCTCCTTCTTCTGCAGCGGCTCGAAGAGGACGATCTCGTCCACCCGGTTCAAGAACTCGGGCCGGAACTCGCGCCGCAGGGCGTCCATCACCGACGCGCGCGTCGCCTCGTCGAGCGTCTCCTTCCCGGCCATGCCCTCCTGAATCAGCGCCGAGCCAATGTTCGAGGTCATGATCAACACAGTGTTCTTGAAGTCGACCGTGCGGCCCTGGCTGTCGGTGAGCCGGCCGTCGTCGAGGATCTGCAGCAGCACGTTGAACACGTCGCGGTGCGCCTTCTCGATCTCGTCGAACAGCACCACCGTGTACGGCCGCCGCCGCACCGCCTCGGTGAGCTGCCCCCCTTCGTCGTAGCCGACGTAGCCCGGGGGCGCGCCGATCAGCCGCGCGACGGAGTGCTTCTCCATGTACTCGGACATGTCGATGCGCACCATCGCGTTCTCGTCGTCGAACAAGAACTCGGCGAGCGCCTTCGCGGTCTCGGTCTTCCCCACGCCGGTGGGCCCCAGGAAAATGAACGAGCCAATCGGCCGGTTCGGGTCCTGCAGCCCGCTGCGCGCCCGGCGCACGGCGTTCGACACCGCTTCGATGGCCGCGCGCTGCCCGATCACCCGCTGCGACAGCCGGTCCTCCATGTGCACCAGCTTCTCGACCTCGCCTTCGAGCAGCTTGGAGACCGGAATGTGCGTCCACTTGGCGACGACCTCGGCGATGTCCTCGGCGTCCACCTCTTCCTTCAGGAAGCGCTGCTTCTTCTGCAGCTCGGCGAGCTTGGCGTTCTGCTGCGTGAGCTCCTTCTCGAGCGAAGGCACCGTGCCGAACTTCAGCTCGGCCGCCTTGTTCAGGTCGCCCTGGCGCTCAGCCGCCGCCTGATCGTTGCGCGCGCGCTCGATCCGCTCCTTCACGCTGCGAATCTGCGTGATCGCGCTCTTCTCCGACTCCCAGTGGGCCTTCAGCGCCGTGAACTGCTCGTTCAGCTCGGACAGGCTCTTCTCGATCTGCGAGAGCCGCTCGCGCGAGTGCACGTCGGTCTCCTTCTTGAGGCCTTCTTTTTCGATCTCGAGCTGGAGGATCTTCCGCCGCACGTCGTCGATCGGCTCGGGCATCGAGTCGATCTCGATGCGCAGCCGCGACGACGCCTCGTCGACCAGGTCGATCGCCTTGTCGGGCAGGAACCGGTCCGAGATGTACCGGTGCGACAGCGTCGCCGCCGCGACCAGCGCCGAGTCCTGAATGCGCACCCCGTGGTGCACCTCGTACCGCTCCTTGAGGCCGCGCAAGATGCTGATGGTGTCCTGCACGCTGGGCTCGCCGACCAGCACCGGCTGGAAGCGCCGCTCCAGCGCCGCGTCCTTCTCGATGTGCTTGCGGTACTCGTCGAGCGTGGTGGCGCCAATGCAGTGCAGCTCGCCGCGCGCGAGCGCCGGCTTGAGCATGTTGCCCGCGTCCATCGCGCCTTCCGCCTTGCCCGCGCCGACCAGCGTGTGCAGCTCGTCGATGAAGAGGATCACCTCGCCCTGCGCGTCGGAGATCTCCTTGAGCACCGCCTTCAGCCGCTCCTCGAACTCGCCGCGGTACTTCGCGCCCGCCACCATCGCGCCCAGGTCGAGCGCGATGAGCCGCTTGTTCTTCAGGCCCTCCGGCACGTCGCCGGACACGATCCGCTGCGCGAGCCCCTCGGCGATCGCCGTCTTGCCGACGCCGGGCTCGCCGATCAGCACCGGGTTGTTCTTCGTGCGGCGCGACAGCACCTGGACGACGCGGCGGATCTCGTCGTCGCGGCCGATCACCGGGTCGAGCTTG
>CAZEDU010000206.1:0-4478 GCA_964511185.1 uncultured Myxococcaceae bacterium
GAGAAGCGCAGCTCGCTCGGCAGGTTGGGGACGACGTCGACCGGGTGGGCGAGCGCGAGATCCGGCTGGACCGTCACCGCCGCGACGAAGCCGCCGAGCGTCTGGCCGCGAAGGTAGAACGCCGCCTGGCTGGCGCCTGCGGGCAGCTCGAGGACGCTCACCTCGGTGGTACACGACGCGTCGGCGTAGAACGTGAGCCCCGCCGGCGCGACCGACAAAGCGAGGGACACGGTCTGGCCGACCGGCACCGGCGCGGCCGCGTCGTCCCGCAGCTCGAGCACCACGGGCTGCGAGCAGTCGCCGGCGCGGACCCAAGCCGGCCCCGAGGCGATCACCAGGTTCCCGTCTGGGAGAAGCGGAAAGGCGACGCTCACCTCGACGACACCGCGCTGCGGCAGCGTCTCGCGCGCCGCGATTCGCGAGACGAGCCGTCCCGCCAGGAACGCCGACAGCTGCACGTGCAGCTCGGTCCCGGGCGGCGTCTTGGGGCCCGACAGGAGGTTCAGGCTGAGCGGAAGCGCCTTGAGGTCCGCGCCCTCCAGCCGTTCGAGGTAGAGCGACGCGCCATCGGCGGCCCGCGCGACCGACACCTCCACCGCGTCGAAGTGCACGCCCAAGACGAGAGCGCCGCTCACCGTCACGTGCAGCGCGGACTGTCCGCGGTCGCAGGCAGCCGCCAGCGCGAGCGCGCACAGGAGCGCGAGCCCAGGGAAACGGTGTGGCTGCATGAATCCAAGCCTAGCGCTCGAAGTGTGTGCGCTGTCTCACCACCAGCTCCTCCTGTTTACGGTTGTGGGCAAGGCGACGCATCCCCGCGTTAGCATTTGGCGCATGGACGCGCGGATCGTCGAGTTCGCCGAGGTGCTGCGGCAGAACGGCCTCAAGGTGGCGCCGACGGAGGTCGTCGACGCGGCGCGCGCGGTGGGTGAGATTGGGCTCGAGTCGCGCGAGAGCTTCAAGGCGGCGCTGCGGGCCACCTTGTGCAAGCGGGAGAACGACGTCGAGACGTTCGACCGGGCGTTCGAGTTCTATTTCACCGGCGCCGCGAAGGCCTTCGACGCGCTCGATCGCGCGCTCCTCCGGCAGCTCGAGGAGCAAGGGCTGCTCGAGGGCGACGAGCTGGCGATGGTGGTCGCGACCGTCAACCGCCTGTTCAACCAGCTCTCGCCGCTCGCGCAGGCGGCGCTCCAGCAGGATCGCGGGCGGCTCGCCCAGATCTTCCGGGGCGCGACGCTGCAGCTCGACTTGAGCCGTATGGAGACGCCGCTGCAGACCGGGTTCTTCTCGCGCCGCCTGCTCGCCGCGGGAGGAGGCGACGGGCTGCGGACCGACCTCGCGGCGCTGGAGGCGGAGCTCTCGGCGCGCGGGCTGTCGACGCAGGGGCTCGAGGTGGTCTCGAAGCACCTGGGGCAGGCGCTCCGGAACGTCGAAGAGGCCGCGCGGCGCGAGGTCGACCGGCAGGCCAAGGCGCGCATTCGCCGCGCCGCGGGCGGGCTGTTCGAGCGCAGCTTCCACACCTTGAGCCAGGCGGAGGTGGAGCAGGCGCAGGTGGCCGTCCGAAGGCTGGCCGAGAAGCTCAAGACGCGGCTGGTGCGACGCCAGCGCTCGCGCCGCCGCGGGGGCCTGAACGTGCGCCGCACCTTGCGGCTCAACATGGGGTGGGGCGGGGTGCCGATGATCCCGGCGTTTCGCGGCAAGCGGCCCGAGCGGCCCGAGGTGGTGGTGCTCTGCGACGTCTCGGACTCGGTGCGCAACGCGGCGCGCATGATGCTGTTGTTCACGTACACGATGCAGTCGCTCTTCGCGCGCGTGCGGTCCTTCGTCTTCGTCTCCGACATCGGCGAGGTGACGCGCCACTTCCGGGAGCTGGAGGTCGACGAGGCGATCGATCTGGCGACCGCCGGCAAGGCGATCTCGCTGACCGCGAACTCGAACTACGGCCGCGCGCTGTCGTTGTTCGCGCGGCAGCACCTGGGCAGCATCACGCGGCGGACGACCGTGCTGGTGATCGGCGACGGCCGCAACAACTACAACGCGAACGGCGCCTGGGCGCTCAAGGACCTGAAGCAGCGGGCGAGGCGGCTGATCTGGATCTGCCCGGAGGACCGCCGCTCGTGGGGCTTCGGCGACAGCGAGATGCTCCAGTACGCGAAGGTCTGTCATCAGGTCGTGACCGTTCAGACACTCGCGGACTTAAACCGCGTGGCGGAGCAGCTCGTCCCTGTGTAAGAGGGCCGGATGCTCGACGACGCCGATGTGAAGACGTTGCGGCTGGCCGCGCGCGAGATCAACGAGGACGATCTCGTTCAGTTCTTGGACTACCAGCGCCGCTACCTCGCCATGTTGCAGGACGAGAAGATCGCTCCCGACGTGCGGCTCGCGCACGCCCGCATGGCCGCCCGCGCGTCCCTGAACAAAGACGCGCACGACCTCGCGCAGACCGAGATGATCTGCGCGGAGTTCTGCGCCCGGCGGACGACCGTGCGCATGCTGCGCCAGCGGGTCGAAGGGCTCGAGGCGCTCCCGTCGCCCTCCCGTTCGGACGCGGCGGCGTTGATGCGCGCCAAGGCCGAGTTCCAGCGGCTCGACGACATGGGCCCGTTCGCGCGGCGCTACGGCGACGCCAACGCCGCCTTGCTCGTCAAGCACGAGGAGGCGCTGATGGGCTTGTACGCGGCGATCCGAGACGCCGAGCAGAAGGCCTGAAACGGCCCGGCGTGGTTGCATTTTGCCGCCGGTTCGCCCCATAACCCGGCGCCGCCGCGAGGCTTTTTCACCATGAAGCGCTACTTCATCCACACCTTTGGCTGCCAGATGAACGTCAACGACACCTTGCGCATGGGCGAGGCCCTCGCGAAGGTGGGTTACCAGCCAACGCCCGCGGCCGAGCAGGCGGATCTGATCCTGCTCAACACCTGCGCTATCCGCGAGAAGGCCGAGGACAAGATGCTCTCGGCGCTGGGGCGCTACCGGCAGGTCAAGCTGTCGCGCGGCGCGCTGATCGCGGTCGGCGGGTGCGTCGCGCAGCAGGAGAAGGACAAGATCCTCAAGAAGGCGCCGTTCGTCGACTTCGTCTTCGGCCCCGACGCGATCGCGAAGATCCCGGAGATGCTCGAGCGCGTGCAGAGCGATCGCGTCCAGGTCGTCGAGACGGCGTGGGTCGACTCGGAGGAGTACGTCTTCCCCCGCGCCGACCCCGCGAGCGCGCGCGGCAAGGTGACCGAGTTCGTCACCGTGATGAAGGGCTGCGACAACGTCTGCTCCTTCTGCGTGGTGCCCCACACCCGCGGCCGCGAGGTGAGCCGGGCGTTCACCGAGGTGCTGGGCGAGGTGGCCGACCTCACCCAGGTCGGCGTGCGCGAGGTCACGCTCATCGGTCAGAACGTCAACTCGTACCGCGGCGGCCAGAGCTTCGCGGAGCTGCTCTTGCGCGTGGCCCAGGTGCCGGGCATCGAGCGCGTCCGCTTCACCACGAGCCACCCGCACGATCTCTCGGACGAGCTGATCGAAGCCTTCCGCGTCGAGCCGAAGATCGCGCCGCACTTCCACCTGCCGGTGCAGAGCGGCTCGGATCGCATCCTCAAGAAGATGCGCCGCGACTACACGGTCGAGGCCTACCTCGAGCGGCTCGCCCAGCTCCGCGCGGCGCGCCCGGGGATCGCCGTCACCACCGACATCATCGTCGGCTTCCCGGGCGAGACCGACGAGGACTTCGAGCGCACCCTCGAGCTGACCCGTCAGGTCCGCTACGAGAACCAGTTCTCGTTCATCTTCTCGCCGCGCCCCCGCACCGCCGCCGGGATTCACGAGGCCGCGTGGGGCCCCGTGCCGCACGAGGTGAAGATCGCCCGCCTCGAGCGGCTGCAGAAGCTGCAGCGGCAGATCTGCGCGGAGATCATGGCGGAGCAGGTCGGGCGCGCGGTCGAGGTGCTGGTCGAGGGCGCCTCGAAGTTCGATCCGCTCAAGCGCTTCGGGCGCACGCCGGAGAACCGCACGGTCAACTTCGACGGCGACGCCCCGGCCGGCGCCCGCGTGTCCGTCCGCGTGGTCTCGAGCACGCGCAACGCGCTCAGGGGCGAGCAGCAGGCGATCCTCGATCTCCCGGCCGTCGTGATCCCCGAGCGCGCCGCCGCGCCTGAAGTCTGCGTCGCCTAAAGCCGGCCGTGGCTCGTCGCCTCCTGCTCTACGCGCTGCCCCCGGTCGCCTACGCCGGGCTCATCTTCTGGCTCTCCAGCCAGCCGCTGGCCCTGCCGATCACGCAGATCGACCACTCCGACAAGATCATCCACCTGGCGGCGTACGCGGTGCTCTCGGCTCTGGTGGCGCGCGCGGCGTTCGCCCTGCGCCGGCCGCCCAGCGCGCTCTGGTCGTTCTGGGCGGCGGTGATCGTCACCAGCCTTTACGGCGCCACCGACGAGGTGCACCAGGCCTTCGTGCCCAACCGCTTCTCCAGCGTGCTCGATTGGGTCGCCGACGCC
>CAZEDU010000207.1:0-4433 GCA_964511185.1 uncultured Myxococcaceae bacterium
TCCTCGGGGAGGATGCGGATGTAGTGCTGGCGCATCTTGCCCGAGATGTGGGCGAGGACCTTGTGCCCGTTCGTGAGCTCGACCCGGAACATCGCGTTCGGGAGAGCCTCGAGAACAGAGCCCTCGATCTCGATGACGCCGTCTTTCTTGGCCATGAACCTTCTTCGTCGTCGCAGCACGATGCTGCCGGTCTTGCGTGGGATAGGCGGTGCGACGCCGCGCACGCCCGAAGGCGGCGCAGAGCACCAAGGGTCTACCTTAGACCATTTCGGCCGCGAACGCTACGCGGCGACCTCGCCGAGACCGCGCTCGGCCAGCGCGGCGAACACCCGGCCGGTCACCTCGTCGACGCTGCCGAGACCGTCGACCTCGACGAGCAGACCCTGCTCGCGGAACATCTCCAGGAGCGGCGCGGTCTCGCGGCGGTAGACGTCCTGCCGGTGGCGGATCGCCTCCTCCGAGTCGTCCACCCGGCCCTGCTCGATCGCGCGCTGACGAAGCCGGCGCACGATCTCGTCCTGGTCCGCGACCAGGCGGATCACCGCATCCAGCCGGTGGCCGTGCGAGGCGAGCAGCTCGTTCAGGTAGCGAACCTGGTCGGTCGTGCGCGGGTAGCCGTCCAGCAGGAAGCCGGCCGCGGCATCCGCCCCGGACAGACGATCGGTCACGAGTGCGTTGGTCAGCTCGTCGGGCACGTAGTCGCCCGCATCGACGATGGCCTTGACCTGCTTGCCCAGCTTGGTGCCGTTGGCGATGTTGGCGCGGAAGATGTCGCCCGTCGAGATGGTCGGGATGCCGAAGCGCTCCGCGATGCGGATCGCCTGCGTGCCCTTTCCCGCGCCGGGGGGGCCGACGATGAGCAGCCGGATGCCGCCGTTGCCGCCCGTCACCGCAGCAGCCCCTCGTAGTGGCGCTGCTGGAGTTGCGAGTCGATCTGCTTGACCGTCTCGAGACCGACGCCGACCACGATCAGGATGCTGACCCCGCCGAACGGGAAGTTCTGGTTCGCGTTGATGAGCACGAGCGCGACGAGCGGGATCATCGACACCAGACCCAGGTACAGCGAGCCCGGAAGCGTCACGCGGGTGAGCACGTAGTCGAGGTACTCGGCGGTCGGTCGCCCGGCGCGGATGCCGGGGATGAAGCCGCCGTACTTCTTCATGTTGTCGGCCACCTCGTCCGGGTTGAACGTGATGGCGACGTAGAAGTAGGTGAACCCGATGATGAGCAGGAAGTACAGGGCCATGTACAGCGGGTGATCGCCGCGCGTCAGGTAGTCGCTGATGAACTGGACCCACGCGGGCGCGGCCTCGCCACTGCCGGCCGCCGGCTGGTTGAACTGCGCCACGAGCGAGGGCAGGTACAGCAAGGACGAGGCGAAGATGACCGGGATGACGCCGGCCATGTTCACCTTGATCGGGATGTAGGTGTTGTTGCCGCCGTAGGTGCGCCGCCCGACCATGCGCTTGGCGTACTGCACCGGGATGCGGCGCTGCGACTGCTCGACGAAGACGACCAGGCCCATGATGACCATGCCGATCGCGATGACCAGGAGGAAGGTCTCCGGCCCGCGCTCGGTGAGGATCTTGCCCAGCGAGCTGGGGAACTGCGCCGCGATCGAGGTGAAGATCAGCAGCGACATGCCGTTGCCGACGCCGCGCTCGGTGACGAGCTCGCCGAGCCACATGATGACGCCGGTGCCCGCGGTCATGGTGATGACCATCAGGAGGATCCCCATGGCGGCGCCCACGGCATCCTGACCGGGAAGTGCGAGCAGGTCGCCGCACGCGCCCTCATTGGTGCCGAACAGCTGACCGCTGCGGGCCACCGTGATGAGCGTCGTCGACTGCAGGACGCCGAGCGCGATCGTGAGGTACCGCGTGTACTGCGTCAACTTGGACTGGCCGGCCTGGCCCTCCTTGTAGAGGGAGTCGAAGTGCGGGATGACCACGCGCAGCAGCTGCACGATGATCGACGCCGTGATGTACGGCATGATGCCCAGCGCGAAGATCGACAGCTGCAGCAGCGCACCGCCGCTGAACAGGTTGACCAGGTCGTAGAGCCCGCCCGCGTTGGAGTTGAGCGCGAGACACTGCTGCACGTTGCCGAAGTCGACGAACGGCGCCGGGATGAACGAGCCGAGCCGGAAGATCGCGATGATGCCGAGCGTGAACCCGATCTTCTTGCGCAGATCGGGCGTGCGGAAGATCCGCGCGACGGCACTGAACACGGGGGCCTCCAGGTGAATCGGTGGCGGGGCGGCGGCCCCGGAGTCCGGGGCCACCAACCCTATCGGCTACTTGACCGAGCCGCCTGCGGCGAGGATCTTCTGCTCGGCAGAGCTCGAGACCTTGTCGACCGCAACGTTCAGCTTAACCGCAATGTCGCCCTGCCCGAGAACCTTGACCTTCTCGTTCTTGCGCACCGCGCCCTTGGCCACCAGGTCGCCGATCGTGACGTCCCCGCCCTTCGGGTACAGCTCGGCGAGCTTGTCCAGGTTGACCACCTGGTACTCGACCCGGAACGGGTTCTTGAAGCCGCGCAGCTTGGGCGCGCGCATGACCGAGTTCAGGTTGCCGCCCTCGAGCCCGACGCGCACCTGGTAGCGCGCCTTCGTGCCCTTGGTTCCGCGACCCGCGGTCTTGCCCTTCGAGCCCTCACCACGGCCGACGCGGGTCTTGGCCTTCTTGGCCCCCGCGGCCGGACGCAGGTGGTGCGCCTTCAGGATCTGCGGACGCGCCGAGGCGACATCCTTCTTGGCGGCCGGCTTCTTGGCCGGGGCCTTGGTAGCCGGAGCCTTGGCGGCCGGCGCCTTCTTCTCGGCGGGCGCCTTGTCGGCGGCCTTGTCGGCCGCCGCCTTGGTCGCTGCCGGCTTCTTCTCGGCGGCCTTCGGGGCTGCAGCCTTCGCGGCTGCCGGCTTCTTGTCGGCGGCAGCCTTCGGCGCAGCAGCCTTGGCGGCCGGCTTCTTCTTCTCTTCCTCAGCCATCAGTCGATCTCCTCCACCTTCACGAGGTGGGCCACCGTGTTGACGTACCCACGGTTCTGCTTGTTGTCCTCGCGCACGACGACGTCGCCGATGCGCTTCAGCCCGAGGCTGCGCAGCGTGTTCCGCTGGTTCTGCTTCTCGCTGATGACGGACTTGATCTGGGTCACCTTCAGACGCGCGGCCATCAGGCACCTGCCTTCGCTGTCGCGGCCGCCGCGCTGGCGGCGGCACGGTCGTCCGCCTCGGCGCGCAGCAGGAGCTCCGGGGCGACGTCCTCGAACTCGAGCCCGCGGCGGGCCGCGACGGCACGCGGCTCCTCCAGCTGCTTGAGCGCGGCGACCGTCGCGTGGACGATGTTCAGGGTGTTCGACGAGCCGAGCGACTTGCTCAGCACGTCGTGGATGCCCGCGCACTCCAGCACAGCGCGCACCGGGCCACCGGCGATGACGCCGGTACCGGCGGCGGCGGGACGCAGCAGCACCACACCGGCCGCGGCCTCCCCCTGCACCGGGTGCGGGATCGTCTTGGCCGAGCGCGGGACGCGGAAGAAGTTCTTCTTCGCCTCCTCGACGCCCTTCGAGATCGCCAGCGGCACCTCGCGCGCCTTGCCGTAGCCGACGCCGACCATGCCGTTGCCGTCGCCCACCACGACGAGCGCGGTGAAGCTGAAGCGACGACCGCCCTTGACGACCTTGCTCACGCGGTTGATGGTGACGACGCGCTCGAGGAACTGGCTGTCCTCGCGGCCGCGCGAACCGCGCTCGTTGCGCGGGCTGCGCTCACGGCTGCCGCGGCGCTGCTCGCGCTCGTTGCCGTTCTGCGCGGTGCCGGCGGCCGTCTCGACGACGGTGCCCTCGGCGACCTCGACCTCGGGCGACGCGACCTCGGGGGTCGCGGCAGCTGCGGTGGTGTCCTCCGACACGGAGTTCTCCTGGTTCTCATCGGCGCCCTGGGGCGCGCCTGTGGTCTCAGCGGTCACAGTGCCAGCCCTCCTTCACGGGCGCCCTCGGCGATGGCCGCCACGCGCCCGGCGAACCGGTTGCCGCCGCGGTCGAACACGACCGCATCGATCCCGGCCTTCTTGGCCCGCTCGGCGACGAGCTCGCCGACCTTGCGCGCCTTCGCGGTCTTGTCGCCGCTGAACGAGCGCAGGTCCGCCTCGAGCGTGGACGCCGAGACGACCGTGTGGCCCTTGGTGTCGTCGACCACCTGCACGAAGACGTGCCGGGCGGATCGCGTGACGACCAGGCGGGGACGCTCGGTCGTGCCGCTGATGCGCTTGCGCAGGCGGGCGTGACGCCGGTCGCGCTGCGCGCTCTTGCTCACGGTAGCCATGGTTACTTACCAGCCTTTCCGGCCTTGCGGCGCACGACCTCGCCCGCGTAGCGCACACCCTTGCCCTTGTACGGCTCGGGCTTGCGCAGCTTGCGGATGTTGGCGGCGACCT
>CAZEDU010000208.1:0-4104 GCA_964511185.1 uncultured Myxococcaceae bacterium
CTCCGGCAGGAAGAACAGACCGGTCTGCGTGCCCTTCCCCCAGCCTTTGCCGGTCAGCCCGCCAGAGCCGACGGCGATCTTCGACTGGGTCGCGTGGTAGTTGGTGCCCCTCAAGTCGTCCTGCGGGTTGAGCCAGCCGCGAATGCGTCCGTCCTGGTGCTTCTTCAAGAAGTGGCGCACCACGGTGACGCGCGGCTCCGACTGCTCGCGCACGTAGTCGTTCCACAGCACCACCGCGCCCGACAGCGCGACGGCCCCGATGACCGCCCACACCCACCAGCGCACCTTGGCGAAGAGGATCAGCGTCGAGGCGGTGAAGAACATCATCAGCGCGGTGCCCAGGTCGGGCTGGACGAGCACCATGGCGATCGGCACCACCGAGATGACGAGCGGCAGGCCCAGCCGAATGAAGCCGTAGCCTTCCTGGTTGGGCCGGTAGTCGTCGTGGAAGTACTTGGCCAGCATCAACACCAGGCCGATCTTCATGAACTCGGCGGGCTGCAGCCGGAACGGCCCGAGCACGATCCAGCTCTCGGCGCCCTTGGCGCGGTGGCCGATGAACTTGAGCGCGAGCAGGAGCGCCAGGTTGACGAGGTAGATGGGAATCGCCAGTCGCTGCATCAGCTTGTAGTCGACCAGCGCCACCACCACGACCGCGACCAGGCCGACCCCCACGTAGATGGCCTGGCTCATCCACACCGCGTTCATCGACATGCGCGCGGCCGAAGCCAGGTTCCACACCCCGATGCCCGCCAGCATCAGGGTGACGACCAAGAGCCCCCAGGGCACGTGCGGCAGCATTCGTTTCTCGACGCGCAGCTGCATGGGGCCTCGTCAGGGGCTGAAGGGCACAGCGGCGAGCGACCGGGTGGCTTCTTGCGGCGGCATGCTCGGCACCGCGGGTGGGGGAGGCTCGCGGCGAACCGGCGGACCGGCAGGCGCGCCCTCGGCGGGCGGCAAGGCCGGCGGCATCGACGCGCTGGAGTCGATCTCCTTGAGCTCGAAGTACTTGGCGATCACGGCCTTCGCGGTCGGCGCCGCGTCGGAGCTTCCAGACCCGCCGTGCTCGTTGAGCACCACCACCGCGATCTCGGCCTGCTCGGCGGGCGCGAACGCCGCGAACCAGGCGTGGTCGCGCTGGAAGTAGTCGATCTGCTCCTTCTTCAGGCGCACCGCCCCGAGCCGCGCGACCTGGGCGGTGCCGGTCTTGCCGGCGTAGACCACGTCCTCCAGGCGCGAGCGGTACGCGGTGCCGCCCGCCTCGTTCACCGTGGCGACCAGCGCGTCGACGATCACCTTGCGGTGCTCGGGGTGGATCGTCAGCTGGCGCAGCAGCTTGGGCTGGAACACCTGAATGGGCTTGCCGCTCGGCGACTCGATCTTCCGCACCAGCTGCGGCTGGTACACCTTCCCGCCGCTGGCGAGCGCCGCGTACACCATGGTGAGCTGGAGCGGCGTGGTGTTGTCATCGCCCTGGCCGATCGCCTCGTTGAGCGCCATGCCCTTGGTGTAGCCGCCGGGCGAGTGCTTCTCGTGCCAAGCGACGTCCGGCATGATCCCCGGCACCTCCGCCACCACGCCGATGCCGGTCGGCTGCCCCAGCCCGAGCGCCTTGCCCCACTTGGCGATCGGGTCGAGCCCGATGGTGTCGGCGACCTTGTAGAACCAGGTGTCGCAGGACCTCTGAATCGCCGCCTTCGCGTCGACCGGGCCGTGGCCGCTGTCCTTCCAACAGCGCCACACGCGCTTGCCGAGGCGGTAGCCGCCGGGGCAGTTCACCTGCGAGTGCGGCGTGAACACGCCGCTGTCGAACGCCGCCAGCATGGTGATGATCTTGAAGGTCGAGCCCGGGCTGTAGTGCTGCGCGGTGGGACGGAAGAGCATCGGCTGCAGCCGGTCTCGGGAGATCCTCGCCAGCTCCGCCGCGGTGATGCGGCCGGTGAGCTGGTTGGGGTCGAACGACGGCCGCGACACCAGCGCGAGGATGAAGCCGGTGTTGACGTCCATCACGATCACCGCGCCCGCGGTGCCGGGGAACGCCCGCTCCGCCTCCTGCTGGAGCCGCACGTCGATCGAGAGCACCACGTGGTTGCCTTCGACCTTGTCGGCCGGCTGATCCGACGTGTAGCGGAACCGCCCGTGCGCATCGACCACGTCCCGGCGGAGGCCATCTTTTCCGCGCAGGGTCGACTCGAGGTACCGCTCGATGCCGCGCCGCCCGATGTAGTCGCCCAGCGCGTACCGGTTGGCGCCGTCCACATTGAGCCGGTCGAGCTCTTCCCTCGTGACCTCGTTCATGTAGCCGAGCACGTGCGCCAGGCCCGGCATCACCGGCGGCTCGCCCGGGCGCAGCTGGCCAATGCGGTACGCGCGGTGATCGACCGGCTCGACGTGCACCCCCGGCAGCTCCTCGAGGTGCGCGTTGAGCACGTCCATCTGGTCGCGCCCCTCCGGCGTGCTCGCCAGGTCCATCGCGACGGTGATCGGCTGGTAGCGCTCCGCTCCGCGCGGGGCCTTGATCAACGACTCCACGTAGTTCTGCTTGGCGTCGTCCCAGTGGAGAAACTGCGCCAGCCGCGGAATCACGTCGACGTAGCAGCCCTTGCAGTCGGCCGGGGTGATCGTCACGTCGTACGACGGCCGGTTGTCGGCCAGCACCTCGCCGCGCCGGTCGCGGATCTGGCCGCGGGGCGCGCGGAGCCGCACGTCGCGCAGCCGGTTCTCCTCCGAGAGCACCATGTACTCGTCGCCGCGGACGATCTGCAGCCGGTACAGGTTGATGGCGAGCACCAAGAGGCCGAACACCATCGCCACGCCCAGGTAGAGCAGCCGGGTCTTGAGGTCGCGGCCGGCGGTCTGCTGCCCGAGCGTCATCGCGCTACCTCAAAGCCCCGACCTCGGGCCGGTCCGTACCCGGGTCGAAGCGGCGCAGGAGCGGCCACATCGCGAGCGCGGCGAGCGCGGTCAGGCCGACCTGGAGCGGCAAGCCCGACAGCGCCCCCACCGCCCCGCTGCCGTCCTTCGACGTGAGCCAGGTGAAGAACGTGGCGAGCAGCCCGTGGCCCAAGTCCGCGCCGGCGACGAACAGCACGAACGACGGCGCCGCGCGCACGTCGACCAGCGAGCCGACCAGCCGGGCCGTGACGAACGTCAGCACCGCGAGGAACGGGTACAGCCAGGTCGGGTGGCCGCTCATCACGTCGAGCAGGTAGCCGATCGCGAACGCCGAGAGCGCGCCTTCGAGTGTGTTGGCCCGGAGCGCCAGGAAGACCACCAGGACCACCGTCACGTCGATGCGCGTGACCGACAGGCCCAGGTACTTCACCACCACCGACTCGACGGTGAGCAGCACCAGCGCGAGCGCGACGGTCGCCAGGAACTTCACCGCGCCTCCTTGAGCGCCTGCGTGGTGGCCGGCCCGCTGACCGGCGAGAGCACCACCGGAACCACCAGCACCTCTTCCAGCCGGCCGGCGTCGACCGCGGGCAGGACCCCCGCCTCGAGGAACATCTCCGAGCTCTTGCGCCGCACCTGGGTGACGCGGCCGACCACCAGCCCCTTCGGGAAGACGCCGTCGGTGCCGGCGGTCACCACCACGTCGCCTTCCTCGACGTCCTCGGACCTGAGCACGTTGTCGAGCGCCAGCGGCGTGTTGCCGCCCAGCCCGCGCGCCGTCGCCCGCACGCGCGAGCGCTGCACGATGACGCCGATGCGCGTCGCCTTGTCGGTGATCAACGCGACGTCCGCGTAGCCGCCGCTCGCGCGCTTCACGCGGCCCACCACGCCGTCGGAGGTGAGCGCCGGCATGCCGACGCGGACGCCGTCGTCCTCTCCGCGGTTGATGCGCACCGAAAGAAACGTCGACACCGGGTTCACCCCGATGATGCGCGCGACCCGCTCGTCTTCCGGCGTCGACTCGACGTAGCCGATGAGCCTGCGCAGCCGCTCGTTCTCGGCGGCCGCCTCCCGGAGCTGGTTGATCTCCGCGCGCAGCTTCGCGGTCTCCTCGACCAGCTTCTCGTTCTCCGCGCGCACGCCGCGCAGCGCCACGTAGCCCGACGCGAGCTCCCCCGCGCCGTCGACCGCCCAGACCATCGCGCGCGA
>CAZEDU010000209.1:0-1129 GCA_964511185.1 uncultured Myxococcaceae bacterium
AGAACGCCGCCGAGCACGCCCGCGTCACCTCTCCCTTCGCCGTCCCCACCCGCTGCGCGAGGTCGAACGCGTCCTTCACCTGCCCGAGGATCTGCGGCTCGCCGACCACCATCGAGTCGAGGCTGGAGGCCACGCGGAACAGGTCGAGCAGCGCCGCGTCGCCGTGGTGCTCGTAGAGGTGATCGAGCGCCTCAGGGCCGCCGAGCTCGCTGAGCAGCCGCCGCAGCGCGTGTCGGGTGTCCTCGGCGCTCTCCGACGTGACGTACAGCTCGACCCGGTTGCAGGTGGACAGGAGCATCGCCTCGGGCACCGCCTGCGCGATTTGGGCGAGCAGCTCGGCCTGCTTCGCCTCTTCCAGCGCGAGCCGCTCCCGCACTCCCACCGGAGCGGTCTTGTGCGACAGGCCGAGGCAGAAGAGCTCCATGCCTAGTGAAACACTCCGCTGGGCGATCCCGGGACGAACGAGGTGAAGAAGGAAACGAGCACCAACCCGAAGCCGGCCATGGTGAGCAGCGCCACCCGCTTGCCGCGCCACCCGGCGAAGAACCGCGCGTGCAGCACCGCGGCGAAGACCAGCCACGCGACCAGGGTGGCGATCTCCTTGGTCTCCCAGCGCCAGAAGATGCCCGCGCCGCCGCTGGCGAAGAGCGCGCCGGTGATGAGCGTGATCGACAGCGCGACGAAGCCGCCGGTCACCAGCCGCCGGTTGAGCTCGTCGAGGAACTGCAAGGAAGGCAGCCGCGCGAACAGCACGCCGAATTTCTTCTCTTTCATCTGCCGCTCGAGCAGCAGGTACATCACCGCGATGCCGGAAGCGACCCCGAAGGCGGCGATGCCCACCAGCGCGATGCCGATGTGCACCGGGAGGAGCGGCGCGGGAAGGACCGGCCCCGGCGTGCGCCCCGAGAGGAGCAGGCCGGGCACCAACGCCGCGAGCGCCACGGGCAGCAAGAAGGCGCCGAGCACCGGCGTGCGGTACTTCAGGTCGAGCGCGAAGAAGATCGCGAGGAGCAGCAGCGCGATGATCGAGAAGCTCTGCGCGATGCCGGACGGCACGCCCCCTTGTTGCGCGAGGTCGACGCCGAGCGAGAGCGTGTGCAGCGTGAGCCCCGAGCCGACGAGCACGCGG
>CAZEDU010000209.1:1139-4049 GCA_964511185.1 uncultured Myxococcaceae bacterium
CTGCCGGATCAGGTACACCAGGTACACGACCGCGGCGGCGCCGTACTCGTGGCAGGCAATGGAGAGCATCGCGCGGGTCATGGGTCTTCTTTAAGGCTTGCCGAGCAAGAACGCGGCGAGCATGTCGGCTTCCGCCGACGGCTTCTTGGGATCGGCCCCCTTCCCTTTGGGCAGCGCGACCTCCGCCACGAACCCTGGAGCGACCTGGTACGCGGTGTCGCCCAACAGGACCGAGTCGCCCATCTGCTCGGCGCCCAAGGTCTTGAGCTGATCCTCGGTCTTCACGCGCTGCAGGAGCTTTCGGTCGTCCTCACCGCTGACGACCTGGAGAAAGTGCACCGCGCCGACGATGGGGTATCGCGCCTTCTCGGCCGGCACGACCAGATGGCCTTCCGAGACGTCGGCCTTCTCTTCGGAAGCCCATGATTCCAGGGTGCTTTGGGGCAGAAACAGCTTCACGGTCGAGACAGTGTACCACCTTCGCCGCCCCGCCTTGCAGCGATGAGTGGCGCATATTATTGGAGCGCCCACTCATCCGTGCAGGAGCCAAGCACCATGGCGGGCAACATCGTCGATATCTCGGACAACCAGTTCCAGAAAGAGGTCCTCGAGTCTCAGGAGCCCGTGCTGGTCGACTTCTGGGCCACCTGGTGCGCGCCGTGCCGCGCCATCGCGCCCATGCTGACGGAGCTGGCCGGCCAGTACCAAGGCAAGCTCAAGTTCGCCAAGGTCAACATCGACGAGAACCAAGAGATCCCGCAGCAGTTCGGCATCCGCTCGATCCCCACCTTGCTCTTGTTCAAGGGCGGGCGCGTGGTGGATCAGATCGTCGGCGCGGTGCCGAAGTCGAAGCTCGAGGACGCGCTGAAGAAGGTCGTCTGACGCGGCATGCCCAAGAGCTCGAAGCGCGACAGCCGGGACGACTTGCTCGAGTGGGCCGAGGTGTTGGGTGAGGCGCTCGGGCGCGGCATCGCGCGCGGGCTGCACGCGAACCTGGGCGCGCTCGGGCTCGCGCTGAATCAACCCGCGGCCCCTCGGCGGCGCGGCCGTCCGCCCAAGCCGTTCTTCGGCACGCCTGCCCCCGCCGACCGCCGCTGCCAGGCGCCGGGCTGCCCTCGACCGGCGCGTTCGAAGGGGCTGTGCTCGGCGCACTACCAAGCCGAGCGGCGGCGCAAGCCGACCAAGACGTGAGCCGCAGCGGGCGAACTGGCTTGTCAGCGCCGGGCGAAAGGCGTACTGGCCGCTCCCGCGCATGCTCGGCCACTTCCTCAAGCCCGACTACGAAGAGCTGATCGCCCAGAAGGACTGGGAGTCGCTGCGCATCGCGTTCGAGGATCTGGACCCGGCCGACATCGCGGAGATCCTCGAGGAGCTCCCAGCGGAGGACGCGGTCGTCATCTTCCGCATCCTCCCCCGGGACGTCGCGGGGCAGGCGTTCGAGTACCTGCCGCTCGATCAGCAGGCCGAGCTGGTGACGGCGCTCAGCTCCGAGCAGCTGGTCAACGTGCTCAACGAGATGTCGCCCGACGACCGCACGCGCCTCTTCGAGGAGCTGCCGGCCGAGGTCACCAAGCGCGTCCTCACCACGCTGCGCCCCGACGAGCTGAAGGTCGCCCGCCAGCTGCTCGGCTACCCGGAGAAGTCCGCCGGCCGCTACATGACGCCGGAGTACCTGGCGGTGCGGCCCACCTGGACCGCGGCGGAGGCGCTCGCGTACATCCGCGCGAACGGCAAGGGGCGCGAGACGCTCAACGTCATCTACGTCACCAACGACCGGGGCGTCCTGCTCAAGGACCTGCGGCTGGCCACCTTCGTGATGGCCGATCCCTCCACCCCGGTGTCGGAGCTGCACGACCGCAACCTGGTCAGCATCCCGGCGACCGCCACCAGCGAGGAGATCGTCAGCACCTTCGAGAAATACGACCGGGTCGCGCTGCCGGTCACCGACTCGAACGGCGTGCTGGTCGGCATCATCACCGCCGACGACGTGCTCGACGTCGCCGAGGAGCAGGCCACCGAAGACATCCAGCGCATGGGCGGCATGGAGGCCCTCGAGTCGCCCTACCTCGACTCGCCCATCGGCGAGATGGTGAAGAAGCGCTCGGGCTGGCTGGTGGTGCTGTTCGTCGGACAGACGCTCACCGCCACGGTGATGGGCCACTTCCAGGACGAGCTCGCCCAGGCGATGGTGCTCCAGCTGTTCATTCCGCTGATCATCTCGAGCGGCGGCAACTCGGGGTCGCAAGCCACCTCGCTCATCATCCGCGCGCTCGCGGTCCGCGACGTCGAGCTGCGCGACTGGTTCAAGGTCTTCGTGCGCGAGCTCTGGTCGGGGCTGCTCTTGGGCATGCTGCTCGGCCTCTTGGGGCTGGTCCGCATCGTGGCTTGGCAGGAGCTCGGCCTCAGCCACTACACCGAGCACTACCTGTACGTGGCCGCCACCGTGGGCTTGAGCCTGGTCGGCGTGGTGCTCTACGGCTCGCTCGTCGGCTCGATGCTGCCGTTCGTGCTGCGCCGGCTCGGGTTCGACCCCGCCACCGCGTCGGCGCCGTTCGTCGCCACGCTGGTCGACGTCTCGGGGCTCATCATCTACTTCACGGTGGCCCAGGCGGTGCTGCGCGGCACGCTGCTGTGAGCGGCGCCCGCGCTTAGAAAATGTGCCGGCGCATGCTGATGTTCACGAGCAGGCCGACGCCGATCATGATGCTCACCATCGAGCTGCCGCCGTAGCTCATCAGCGGCAAGGTGATGCCGGTCACCGGCAACAGCCCGGTCACCATTCCGATGTTCTCGAACACCTGCCAGAAGATCATCGCCGCGATGCCGACCGCGACGAACGCCCCGAAGCGATCGCGCGCGTTGAACGCCACCCCGAGCGCCATGAGGAGCATCGTGCCGTAGAGCCCGAGA
>CAZEDU010000210.1:0-4045 GCA_964511185.1 uncultured Myxococcaceae bacterium
GCGCGCAACTTCCCATCTGGCCCCCGCGAGAACCCCTCCGTCGACCACAGGAGGCTCCGCACGTGCCGATTCAACGCGCCCAGTTCAACGAGCTGCTCCACCGCGGAGGACGCATCTCCGTCGCGGACGTTCGGCAGCTCGTCACCTCGGCCAAGACGGAGGCCGAGCGGGCGGAGCTGCTTCGGCTGGCCCTCGAGCACAAGGACGCGTTCAGTCCGGCGGCGATGGCCGAGCTCGAGAAGGCTCGGCCGCCCGACCTGACCGGCGCGGCGACGTCGCCCGGCGCGGAGATCGCGCAGATGATCAAGGACGGCGTCATCGACGTCACCGCGGCCATCGGCTTCGACGAAGGCGGCGCGGACCGCGCCATCTCCCGCAACTTCCGCGACGGCCTGAAGCAGCGCGGCTTCGAGTCGTTCGACGCGCAGAAGGTGAGCGACGACGACCTGCGCGCGATGGGGCTCGACCCGTCCACCATCGACAAGGGCGCGACCTACTTCCACAAGAAGGCCCAGATCGCGGGCAAGGACGTGCACGTCTTCATCCGCTACGTCGACCGCGAGACGCCGCAGCCCGCGAAGAACTTCGGCGCCGGCTTCCGCGAGAGCGACCTGGTCGTCTACAGCGGCCACGCCCGCTACGGGTCCGGCCCGGACTTCGACACCAAGGAATCGGCGGCAGAGAACTTCGTCATCGGCACGCCGTACGACTCGCACATGGCGGAGATCCTGCGCGGCAAGAAGAACGAGCTGACGCAGGGCAAGCTCACCGACGACTACCAGATGATGTTCTTCTCGGCCTGCAACAGCATCAACTACCGAGACGAGCTGCGCACGCTGCTCAAGAACAAGAACGCCGAGAACCTCGACCTGCTCGTCTCGACCGAGGATCTGCCCTGGTCGACCTCGGACGACGACCTCTTCACCGCGCTCGACTGGGTGCTGAAGGGCACCACCGTGGAAGAGCTCCAGGAAGCGGTCGCGGCGGTCAACGGCTCGGCGTTCACGTTCGACGGCGTCGCCTAAGCGCTTCCGCATTTTCTGAAGGCGCGAAGGCAGACCTCCACCTAGGCTTTGAAGCCAGCCTGTCGGGAGGAGTCGACCCATGCGCCGCACTGGCATTGTCGCTGCGTTGCTCGGCCTGAGCCTGCTCGGCTGCGCGGGCGCGAAGACGGTTCAAACGGGCAAGGTGTACGCGCCGCTGAGGGGCGACTGCGCGGTTCGGTTCGAGAACCTGGACCACCCCACGGCCCGGCGCCGGTACGGTGAGCCGCTCGGGCGGGTGACGTACAGCGGCCCCTTCGTCCCCAGCGACCTCTCCTTCGAAGGCAAAGTCCGTCGCGCGGTCAGCCCAGAGGTCTGCGCCATCGGCGGCTCGGTCGTGACGTTCAGCGGCGAGGTGAACGACCGGCCGCTGGGCGGCGGCATCCAGTACGCGGTCTGGCACGACCGCAGGACCTACGTGAAGCAGCGGCTGTTGCACTCGCCCAGCGCGCAGGCGAAGCGGGCCAAGCAGGTGGCCTCGACGCAAGAGCGGTAGCGGCGAGGAAGCGGTACACTCTTGCCCGCATGCGCGGCGTCTTCTGCGGCTCGCTGGTGTTCCTCTTGAGCGCGCTCGTGGGGTGTGGGCCGAAGCCTGAAGCGGCCGCGGTCCCTTTCCACCTGAGCGCGGGCGATTCGAAGGTGCTCGCGCTCGAGTTGGCGGAGGACGCGGAGGCGGTCCTCGCGCTCTTCGGACAGGTCGAGGGCGCGGACTGGAAGGCGCCCGGCGCCGAGTCGGTGGCGCTTCGCGTGCGCGTCGACAAGCGGGTCGTGCGACACGTCGTGTGGGCGACCGGCGCGCGGCCGCTCGAGCACCGAGTGGACCTGGGGCCGCTCTCGGCGGGGCCGCACGAGGTGGAGCTCGTCTGGGACGAGCGCTCGCGCGCCGCCGCGGCCCGGCTCGACGTGGACGCCATCTCGCTCACACCGCATCCCGACCCGGCGCTCGCGCGGTTCTCACCCGTCCTGTTGGCGCGCGACGACGTCGGGTGGAACGACCTGCCCGCGCTGTTCTTCGCGGTGCGGCTGAAGAACAGCGTGCGGTACGAGGTGATCTTCACCAACGAAGACGGCGGCTCGGGAACCGACGCGCGCGTGCTCATCGCGGAGTCTGGCCGGCTCACCGACATCGAGTGGATGACGGAGGCCTACTTCGACGCGGGCGGCGCGGTCGCTCGGACGGAGTACCAGAGCCTCTGGCACAGCCGGCTCGTGTTCAATGGGCCGCGCGAGGGGGACAAGCCGATTCTGCGCATCGCCACCAGCAACAACCTCTTCACCGACGACGGCGGACCGGGCAGCTACCGCTTCGCGCCGTCGGTGACGCTGCTCGAGCCGGGGGGACCGCCCGAGCACCAGATGGACGCGAACCCCTGGCTGTACACCCTCTCGCACGACGAGGTGGAGCGCGAGGGCCGGCTCGACCCGACCTGCCGCGACCCCGGGAAGGTCTGGGCGGCGGACTGCTACTTCTACGTCACGGTGAATTTGAGCGCCGAGCACTCGATGCATCAGCGCGAGCTGTGGGGCATCGAGGCGCAGGTGGGCGACGCGTGGATTCGCTCGGAAGGCGTGCTCGGCAAGCGCGGGCGGTTGGATCGTCAAGGCGAGGTGCGGGTGGCGGTGCCGGTCGGCAAGGGCGCGGCCGTGAGCGCGGTGCGGGCCTACGCGGTGGGCGATGGTCAGGGCTTTGGGCTCCAGATGTCGAACGCGCGCGGCTGGCGTTTCGCGGGAGGGCAGATGCAGCCGGTGTTCGCACGGCCGGAGGCGTCGGGCCGGCTGTCGCCGGACCACCTCGCGGTGTGGCTCTGGCCTTGAGCCTCAACATTTGACCGCTCCTCCCCGCCGGGATAGCAAACACGCAGCGTGCTCCCGCTTCACGACATGCGCTCTGCATTGCAGAAAGGGCGCGAGGCGTTCGCCGGCCTCAGCCACTCACACGAAGGCGGCTCGGCGGTGTATCGGCTCCAGCGGCTCGTCGGCATGGCGCGCGCGGCGCGGCTCTTCCGCGGGACGCACCACGGCACGCGGCTGTGCGCCTACGGCTTCGTCCGGGTCCAGACCCAAGGTCGCATCGTGCTCGGCGACCGCGTGACGTTCCTGGGCGGGATGATCCCCACCGAGCTCATCTGCCACGCGCATTCCATCATCGACATCGGCGACGAGGCGACGTTCAACTACGGCGCCTCCATCGAATCCCACGGCCGCATCCGCATCGGCCGCAGGTGCATGTTCGCGTCGATGGTCCGCTTGAGCGACCTGTCCTCGTCGGGGCCGAAGCCCATCGAGATCGGCGACGAGGTGTGGGTCGCCCACGGCGCGATCATCGAGCCGGGCGTCCACATTGGCGCCGGCTCGGTCGTCTCCGCGGGCAGCGTCGTCACCCAGTCCATCCCCCCGCGCTCGCTCGCCATCGGCAACCCGGCGCGCGCGGTCCCGCTGTCGACACTCGAAAAGTCGGCGTGAGGGTTTGCTAAGCTTTCCCCATGTTCAGCCGGAGCGTTCTGGAGCTCGACGCGCCCAAGGTGGCCGCGGAGATCGAAGCCGCGATTCGCGAGCAGGTGCTGGGGGTGCTGCGAAAGAAGGGCGCCGTCATCGGTGTCTCGGGCGGCATCGACAGCTCGGTGGTGGCGGCCTTGTGCACCCGCGCCTTGGGCAAGGACCGGGTGCTCGCGGTGTTCATGCCCGAGCGCGACTCGTCCGATGACTCGCTGCGGCTGGGCAGGCTGCTGGCCGAGGCGTTCGGCATGCCGTCGCTCGTCGAGAACCTGCGGCCCGCGCTCGAGGGCGCGGGCTGCTACCAGAAACAGCTCGAGGCGATTCGGCAGGTCTTCCCGAAGTACGGCGAGGGTTGGAAGAACAAAATCACCCTGCCGTCCATCCTCGACAGCGACCGGCTCAACGTCTACCGGCTCACGGTGGAGACGCCCGCCGGTGAGCAGCACACCGAGCGCTTGCCGCTCGGCGCGTACCTGCAGCTGGTGGCGGCGACCAACTACAAGCAG
>CAZEDU010000211.1:0-4015 GCA_964511185.1 uncultured Myxococcaceae bacterium
GATGGACCTCGAGCGCGAGCGCGGCATCACGATCAAGGCGCAGACCGCGGCGCTCTCCTACCGGGCGCGCGACGGCGAGCTCTACGCGCTGAACCTGATCGACACGCCCGGGCACGTCGACTTCGCCTACGAGGTGTCGCGCTCGCTCGCCGCCTGCGAGGGTGCGCTGCTGGTCGTGGACGCCTCGCAGGGCGTCGAGGCGCAGACGGTCGCGAACTGCTATACCGCGATCGAGCAGGGTGTCGAGGTCGTGCCGGTGCTGAACAAGATCGACCTGCCCTCGGCCGAGCCCGAGCGCGTGATCGAGGAGATCGAGGACATCGTCGGCATCGAGGCCATCGACGCGATCCGCGCCAGCGCGAAGACCGGCGAGGGCATCGACGACATCCTGGAGGCGGTGATCGCCCGCGTGCCGCCGCCCAAGGGAGACCCGGCGGCTCCGCTGCAGGCGCTGGTCATCGATGCCTGGTTCGACAACTACGTCGGCGTGGTGATGCTGGTGCGCGTGGTCAACGGCACGCTGAAGCCGCGCGACAAGCTGCTGCTGATGGCCACCGGTGCCGTGCACCTGTGCGAGCAGGTCGGCGTGTTCACGCCCAAGTCGGTGGCGCGCGAAGCGCTTTCGGCCGGCGAGGTCGGCTTCGTCATCGCCGGCGTCAAGGAGCTCGCGCACGCCAAGGTCGGCGACACGCTGACGCTCGCGCAGCAGCCCGCCGCGGCCGCGCTGCCCGGCTTCAAGGAAGTGAAGCCGCAGGTGTTCGCGGGCCTCTATCCGGTGGAGTCGAACCAGTACGAGGCGCTGCGCGAGGCGCTCACCAAGCTCAAGCTCAACGACGCGTCGCTGCAGTTCGAGCCCGAGGTCTCGCAGGCGCTGGGCTTCGGCTTCCGCTGCGGCTTCCTCGGCCTGCTGCATCTGGACATCGTGCAGGAGCGGCTCGAGCGCGAGTACGACATGGACCTGATCACCACCGCGCCGACGGTGGTCTACCAGCTGCTGCTTCGCGACGGCACGGTGGTGGAGATCGAGAATCCGTCCAAGCTGCCCGACCTCTCGCGCGTCGAGGAGATCCGCGAGCCGATCATCACGGTGACGATCCTGGTGCCGCAGGACTACGTCGGCCCGGTGATCACGCTTTGCACCGAGAAGCGGGGCGTGCAGAAGAACATGCAGTACCGCGGGCGCCAGGTGGTGCTGACCTACGAGCTGCCGATGGCCGAGGTGGTGATGGACTTCTTCGACCGCCTGAAGAGCGTCTCGCGCGGCTACGCGTCGATGGACTACGAGTTCCGCGAGTTCCGCGCGGCGGACGTGGTCAAGCTCGACATCCTGATCAACGGCGAGCGCGTCGACGCGCTTTCGGTGATGGTGCACCGCTCGGCCGCGCAATATCGCGGGCGCGAGGTCGCGGCCAAGATGCGCGGGCTGATCCCGCGGCAGATGTTCGACGTCGCGATCCAGGCCTCGATCGGCGCGCAGATCATCGCGCGCGAGACGGTGAAGGCGATGCGCAAGGACGTGCTCGCCAAGTGCTACGGCGGCGACATCACGCGCAAGAAGAAGCTCCTCGAGAAGCAGAAGGCCGGCAAGAAGCGGATGAAGGCGGTGGGGAGCGTGGAGATCCCGCAGGAGGCGTTCCTCGCCATCCTGCAGGTGGGGGAGAAATAGTGAACTTCGCGCTGATCCTGTTCCTGCTCACGGTCGTCACCGGGGCCGTGTGGCTGCTCGACCGGCTGATCCTGGGGCCCGGGCGCCGCCGGAAGGCGCAGGAGGCCCTGGCCGAGTTCGACCGCGGCATCGCCGCGTCCGGCCGCAAGGACGAGGCCGTGGCGCGCGAGCGCGCCGAGCTCGAGCGGCGCCTCGCCCGGGAGCCGGCCTGGATCGAGTACTCGGCCAGCTTCTTCCCGGTGCTGGTCATCGTGTTCCTGCTGCGCTCGTTCGTCGCCGAGCCGTTCCGGATCCCGTCCTCGTCGATGCGGCCGACGCTGGTCGTGGGCGACTACATCCTGGTGAACAAGTTCAGCTATGGCATCCGCCTGCCGATCATCGAGAAGAAGGTGCTCTCGCTCGGCGACCCGCAGCGCGGCGACGTCGTCGTGTTCCGCTACCCGGTCAACCCCTCGCAGGACTTCATCAAGCGGGTGGTCGGCGTGGGTGGGGATGTCGTGGAGTACAAGGACAAGATGCTCACCGTCAACGGCAAGCCGGTTCCCCAGAAGCCCGACGGCAGCTACAGCTACCTCGAGGGCCTGCGCTTCGAGACCACCGAGCGGCGCATCGAGGAGGCGAGCCCGGGGGGCGCGCCGAAGGACTACACGATCGCCATTAATCGCGAGGCGGCGCCCGTCTATCCGGCCAACGTGCGCTCGTTCCCCCAGCGTTCCGAATGCGAATACAATGATCGAGGTTTCCGCTGCAAGGTCCCGCCGGGACACTACTTTGTGATGGGCGACAACCGCGACGCGAGCGACGACAGCCGCTACTGGGGCTTCGTGCCGGACGACCATCTGAGGGGTCGCGCCTTCTTCATCTGGTTCAACTGGGACGACATCTCCAGCCTGGCGTTCGAGCGCGTCGGCCGCGGCATCCGCTGACCAGGGAGATTCCAACATGCCTTCGAGGCAGACGCAGCGCGGTCTTTCGATCCTGGGCTTCCTCCTGGTGGCCGCGGTCGTCGTCATCTTCGCGATGGTCGGCTTCCGGGTGGTGCCCTCGTACATCGAGTACATGTCGGTCCAGCGCGCGCTGGACGAGACGATGCGCGGCAACGCCGTCGACCCGAACAACCAGCTCGGCTTTCGCAAGGAGCTCGAGCGCCGCCTGCAGACCAGCTACGTCGAGAACGTGAAGGCGGCCGATGCCGTGCTCACGCGCACCGGCAACCAGCTCACCGCCGAACTCGCCTGGGAGCGCCGCCTGCACATGGTCAGCAACGCGTACATCCTGCTCGAGTTCGAGGCGCGCGCGACGCGCTAGGCGCCGTTTCCGGCAGGCCGGATGGCCGAAGCAACCTCGACCTGGCTCGGGCACGCGTTTGCCCGGCCGGAGCTCCACAAGCGGGCGCTGACCCACCGCAGCTACGGGTCGGATCACAACGAGCGGCTCGAATTCGTCGGCGACGCGGTGCTCAACTGCGTCGTGGGTCGCTACCTGTTCGACCGCTTTCCCGAGCTCGACGAGGGCGCGCTGTCGCGCATGCGCGCGAGCCTGGTCAACCGGGAGACCCTGGCGGAGGTGGCGCGCACGCTCGACCTCGGCGCCTCGCTCAAGCTCGGCGAGGGCGAGCAGCGCAGCGGCGGCCCGGACCGGCCCTCGATCCTGTCCGATGCCCTCGAGGCGCTGATCGGCGCGGTGTTCGTCGACGGCGGCTACGAGGCGGCCCGTGGCGTCATCGAGCGGGCCTGGGGCGGCGTCCTCTCCGAGGTCGACCCGGTCACGCTCGGCAAGGATCCCAAGACGCGGCTGCAGGAATGGCTCCAGGGCCACGGCATGCCCCTGCCGCATTACCGCATCCTCGAGGTCGGGGGCGAAGCCCATGCGCAGACCTTCGTGGCCGAATGCGCGATCCCGGCGCTCGGGCTTGCCGCCATGGGCGAGGGCAGCAGCCGGCGCACCGCGGAGCAGGCGGCCGCACGCGCGGCCTGGCCGCTGGCGCTGCGCGCCCGCGACGCGGGCGGGGCGGGCGCTTGAGCGCAACGCTGCCGCTCCGAGTGCGGCTCGTCCCCCGGGCATGCCGGGGGAGGCTGGTCCAGTGAACGGGCGCGATGCCGCCCCGGTGCCGTTTCGCTGCGGTACCGTCGCCATCGTCGGCCGGCCCAGCGTCGGCAAGTCGACGCTGCTGAACGCGCTGGTGGGCCAGAAGCTCGCGATCACCAGCAAGCGGCCGCAGACCACGCGGCATCGGTTGCAGGGGGTGGTGACCGAGCCGGGACGGCAGTTCGTGTTCGTCGACACGCCCGGCTTCCAGACCAGGCATCGCTCGCCGCTCAACGACCGCATGAACCGCACGGTGCGCAC
>CAZEDU010000212.1:0-4008 GCA_964511185.1 uncultured Myxococcaceae bacterium
GAGCCGCGCATCGATTTGATGAACGCCGAGATGACGTTGTAGTGCTCCTCGCCGCCCTTGTCGTAGAGCAGCGTGCGCTGCTGCAGCGCCTCCTCCGCCGCCGCCTTGTCGACCTTGCCGCCGCCGTGGCGCGCGGCCACCTCCAGCGCGGTCAGGGCGCGCCGCGCGTCGCCCGCGGCCACCTGCGCGATGAAGTCGAGCGCCTCGTCGGTCACCTCGACCTTGCCGCCCAGGCCGCTCGGGTCGGCCAGCGCGCGGGCCATCAGCACCTTGAGCTCGTCCTCCTCGAGCGCGCGCAGCGTGACCACCCGGCAGCGGGACAGGAGCGCGGAGTTCACCTCGAAGGAGGGGTTCTCGGTGGTGGCGCCGATGAGCGTGACGGTGCCCTTCTCGACCGACGGCAGCAGCGCGTCTTGCTGCGCCTTGTTGAAGCGGTGGATCTCGTCCACGAACAGGATGGTGCGCTGGCGGTTCAGCTTCCAGCGCTCCTGCGCCTTCGCGACCTCTTCGCGCAGGTCCTTGACGCCCGAGAGCACCGCCGAGAGCGCCACGAACGACGCGCCGGTGGAGTGGGCGATGACCTGCGCCAGCGTGGTCTTTCCGGTGCCGGGCGGCCCCCAGAAGATGAGCGAGGGGACCTGGTCGAGCTCGATGGCGCGGCGCAAGAGCTTGCCCTCGCCGGTCAGGTGCTCCTGGCCGACGAAGGCCTCGAGCTTCTTGGGGCGCATGCGCTCGGCGAGCGGCGCCTGGGTGCCCGCTTCTCGTTCGGCGGCGTGATCGAACAGGTCCACGACGCTTCTTCTTTCGCCAAAGCGCGGCGTTCGCAAGGGGCAGCCGGGCGAAGAAATGCCACGCGCCGGTGGCGCCCTGGCCATTCGTCCGACTAGAACCAGCCCACCGTGCAGACGCTCGCGCTGGTCGCCCGCCGAAACACGCCCGATGCCGCGACGCTCGCCCGCTCGATCGCCGCCAAGCACCCCGGCCGTCAGGTCCTCGCCGAGAAGCACCTGGCCCAGGCGCTGGGCTGGCCTGTGGTCGAGGACGACGCGCTGGTCGCCCGCGCCGACCTGGTCATCGTGCTCGGCGGGGACGGCACGCTCATCCACGCCGCGCGGCTTCTGCGGGGCCGCCAGGTGCCGGTGCTCGGCGTGAACTTGGGCTCGCTCGGCTTCATGACCGAGATCCCGCAGGCCGAGCTCTTCCCCACGCTCGACCTGGTGCTCGAGGGCCGCGCGCAGATCGCCTCGCGCATGAAGCTCACCTGCCGGCTGTTCCGCGGCGGCGAGCTCATCGTGCAGGACGAGGTGCTCAACGACGTGGTGGTGAGCAAGGGCGCGCTCGCGCGCATGGCCGAGCACGCGCTCACCATCGACGGCCAGCACGTCACCGTCTACAAGTCCGACGGGCTCATCATCTCGACGCCCACCGGATCCACCGCGTACTCGCTGTCGGCGAACGGGCCCATCGTGCACCCGTCGGTGGAGTGCATGGTGGTCAACCCGATCTGCCCGCACGCGCTGGCGCAGCGGCCGATCGTGATCCCCGGGGAGCAGCGCATCGGCATCTCGCTCCAGAGCGACAGCGACGTCTACCTGACGCTCGACGGCCAGGCCGGCCATCGGCTCGAGGCGATGGATCGGGTCGAGGTCGAGCGCGCCCCCGACCGGCTGCAGCTCGTGCGCAACCCGAAGATGGATTACTTCGCCATCCTTCGACAGAAGCTGCACTGGGGTGAGCGCTAGTGCGCGCGCGGACCTGATCCGCTCACCCGGACGCTGATCGGCTCCATCGCTGTCCACCGGGTCCAAGGCTCGCGTCGACTGGTGCACAGAGCTACCCTTTCAGCTCGAGGGAGGGGACGCGTGGACCCGAAATCACCGCAGGGCCCGGAGCGCCGCCAACACCGGCGCGTGAGCCGGCCGAAGGTGCTGCTCCGCATTCCGACGGTCGACCGGCTTCGGTCGCAGTACCTCAAGGATCTCTCGGGGGGCGGCGCGTTCATCCGCATCGCGCAGCCGCTGCCGGTGGGCGCGGTGCTCCGGCTCGAGATCGAAGCGCCCTGGCTGGAGGGCGCGCTCGAGCTGCCCGCGACGGTGGTGCGCAGCGTGCCCGCGGAGAAGGCGACGGCCGACGAGCCGGCGGGCATGGGCGTGAGGTTCGACGAGCTCGACGCCGACACGCGCGCCAGGCTGCAGCAGCTGCTCGAGAGCCACGGCTCGAGCACCGAGCTCGAGTCGACCATCTTCCAGGAGTCGGCGAACGTGCAGAGCGCGCTCGAGGAACCCAAAGGCACGTCGGAGCTGGAGCGCACCAAGACCGGCAGCGACGAGGTCCGCTCCGAGCTGGCGGAGGCGCGGCGGCGCATCTGCGAGCTGGAGGAGCAGCTCAAGACGCTCGAGCAGGACGAGGCGACCACCCGCATGCTGGCCGACAAGCTGGCCGCCGAGAAGTCGCGCTCCGAGGCCGCGCTGCGGGAGCAGGTGGAGTCGCTCGAGGCCGCGCTCGCCGAGGCGCAGGCACAGGGCCAGGCGCAGGCCGATTGGGACGCGGAGCGCTCGCAGCTGGAGGCGGACCGCGCGTCGGCGCGGCTGGAGGTGCAGGCGGCCTCCTTGCGGGCCCAGCAGCTGGAGGACGCGCTCAAGGCGCAGCAGCGCGCGGCGCAGGCGTCCGAGAAGCGGCTGATGGATCTGCAGAACGACTTCGAGCGGCTCAAGCGGCGGGAAGCGGCGCTGCGCCACATGTTGTCGGTGGTGTCGAACGCGAACCTGACCCAACCGCCGGAGGGCCTGACGGCCGAAGTGGAGGTGCCCGTGGAGGAAGCCGCGGTCCAGGCGCCCGCGCCCGTCGAGGCGGCGGCGCCGCCCGTGCCCGCGGAGCCGCCCGAGCCGCTCGCGGTGCAGTCGTGGGATCTGCCGCCGCCTTCGGAGCAGACCGAGGCGCAGGCGAGCGAAGCGGACGCGGATCTGCCCATCGACGAGGCGCCCGAGGCGGTCGCCGCGGCGGCGGCCACCGAGGCGCTGGTGAGCGGCGGCGAGGACGTGCCCGAGTTCGACGTGGAGATTCAGACCAGCCGCCTCAAGCGGCCCGCGCTGATGCTCGAGTCGTTCACCGCGCGGCTCGAGAACGGCGCGCTGCTCAAGGCCACTCCCGCGCTCCACGAGCAGAAGGAGCTGGAGGCGTCGGAGAAGATGGTCGCCGCGATGCTGGAGTCACCGCAGGGCTTGAACGAGCTGCTCGAGAAGGCCTCGGCGTACCCGGTGAAGGACCAGTTCGTGCGGCACCTGCACACCATGCACTGGCGCGGGCTCATCGACATCGAGTCCGGCGCTTAGGCGGCCTGAAACGCCTCACTCCGCGTCGTACTCCCCCCGTTCCCCCTCGGCGCCGATCATCTTGTGGCGGGTGAGGAGCCGATAAAAGTGGCTGCGCGCCAGCTTCGCCGTGCGCGCCGCGGCGGACACGTTGCCCTTGTGCCGCTGCAAGAGCGACGTCAGGTAGTCGCGCTCGAACTGCTCGAACAGCTTGTCGCGCGCCTCTTTGTACGACGGCGGTCTCGCGTCTTCCGTCGCTTTCGGCATCTCGAGCTGACCGAGCGTCACCACGCGCTCGACCGCGTTTCGCAGCTCGCGCACGTTGCCGGGCCACGGGTCGCACTGGAGCGCCGCGAGCGTGGCGGGCGCGAGCGCCACCTCGACGCGCGAGAGCTGCCGCGCGAAGTGCAGCGCGAGCGTGGGAATGTCCTCGGGCCGTTGCCGCAGCGGCGGAACCTCAACCAAGCCGACCGCCAGCCGGTAGTACAGGTCTTCGCGGAAGCGCCCCGCGCGGACCTCGGCGGCCAGGTCGCGATGCGTCGCGGCGACCACGCGCAGCGACACCTGCCGGTGCTTGGTCTCGCCGACGCGCCGGTACTCGCGCGCCTCCAGAAAGCGCAGCAGCTTGGGCTGCAGCTCGACCGGCAGCTCGCCGATCTCGTCGAGGAAGAGCGTGCCGCCGTCGGCCGACTCGATC
>CAZEDU010000213.1:0-3955 GCA_964511185.1 uncultured Myxococcaceae bacterium
GAGGCCTTGCTGGTGATGAATTTGCTCGACGCGCAGGGCGAGGTGGTGGGCGTGAGGGGAGAGGGCGAGGTGGTCGTGGTGGTGGGGCCCTCCGAGAAGCCGAACGTCGAAGGCGTGGTGCGCGAGTACGTGCGGGCCTACTTGGAGCCGCAGCTCGAGAAGCGCCTCGGCGCGTGGAAGGGCGAGGGGACGCTGCGCGAGGCCCAGGCGTTGGGCGCTTCGGAGCGGACCGCGGGGGACTACGCGCTCTCGCTCTTCGCGCGGGCCGCGGCGCTGCGCGCGCTGGACGCGAACGACGCCGCGTACGACGCGCAGGCGGCCCAGGGCTACTTCGGGCTGCGCGAGATCGCCAAGGGTTTCGAGGGCGGGAAGCCGGTCGAGGCGTGGGCGCTCGAGGCGCTCGCCCAGGTCGACTCCAAGAAAGGCGCGAAGAGGTAGGCGCCGTGGAAGAGCTGCTTCGCGGGCTGCTGGAGAACTCGAACGGCCTGGTCGCGTACCTGTCCGTCTTCACCATCCTCGTCATCTGCGGCCTGGGCGTGCCGCTGCCCGAAGACATCTCGCTCATCCTGGGCGGCTTCTTGGTCTACGAGGGCGCGGCGAACCTTCCGCTCATGATGGCGGTCGGGTTCCTGGGCATCCTCGTCGGGGACTCGCTGATCTTCTTCGCGGGGCGGCGGTTCGGCTCGCGCGTGGGCCGCAAGCCGACGGGCTTCTTCGCGCGCATCGTCACGCCCGAGAAGCGCGCCAAGGTCGAAGGGCTCTTCGCCTCGCACGGCCAGAAGATCGTGATGATCGCCCGGTTCCTGCCCGGCGTCCGCGCGGTCACGTACTTCACCGCTGGCTCCGCCGGCATGTCGTACTGGCGGTTCATCCTGTTCGACGGGATCGCGGCCATCCTCTCGGCGCCGCTCTTCGTCTACTTGGGCTACCACTTCGGCGGTCACCTGGAGCAGCTGTTCTCGGCGGTGAAGCGCGGGCAGACCGGCGTCATCGGCGCGCTCGTCTTCGTCGGGGTGGCGTACTTCGTCTTCCGGCGCTGGCGCGCGAAGCGGCAGGCGGAGGCGGCGAGGCTCGCCGCCGCGAGCGTGCTGCCCATGACCCCGGAGGGCGTTCAACGCGAGCCCGCGAAGGGGCCCCACGTCGGTGGCCCGGTGAAGAGCAGCTCCCAGCTGGGCTGAGCCTCACGCCCTGCCGAACAGGCGCTTGAACCACCCGAACAGCCCGCCCGACTTGGCGGCGGCGGCGACGACCTCGGGGGGCGCGCTGGGAGCGGCTTGGCCGACGGCCGGCAGCTGGCTTTCGGTGGTGTGCGGCGCCGCGCCGTTGGTCTGCGCCATCTTCGCCTTCACCGCCTCGGGCGTGTCCTTGGTCGAGAAGACGCTGCGCACTTCGCGGCCGGTGGTCGCTTCCTTCGCGGTCACGGTGAGCAGGCACTCGTTCGAGACCTCGAAGGTCACCCCGATCTTCACCGTGCCGCGCGGCCCCTTCGGAAGGCCGCTGAGCTTCAGCGTGCCCAGGTACTCGTTCTCCTGGGCGACGGCGTTCTCTCCCTGGAAGATGGTCAGCTCGAGGTCGGACTGGTCGTCGCGGCTGGTCGAGATGTTGTAGCTCTTCGAGCTGGGCAGGGCGGTGTTGCGATCCAGCACCGGCTTGAAGCGCCCGCCTGGGAGCCCGACGCCGATCGCCATCGGCAGCACGTCGATGAGCACCACGCCTTCGAGCTGGCCGAGCGAGTGCGCGAGCAGGGCCGCGCCGATCGCCACCGCCTCGTCGGGGTGCACGTTCTTCGAGGGCGACTTCTTGAAGAACGCCTGGATCTTCTGGTGCACGAGCGGGAAGCGGCTCTGGCCGCCGACCAGGATCACCTCGTCGAGCTGGTCGACGGTCAGGTTCTTCGCCTTGAGGACCTCGTCGCAGACCTGGAGCGTCCGATCGACGAGCCGCTCGGTGAGCTCGATGAGCTTGTCGCGCGAGAGCACCACGTCCAGGTCGTAGGGCTGGTTGTCGATCAGCGTGATGAACGGCACGTGGATGCGCATCTCGGCGCGCTCCGACAGCGCGCACTTGGCGCGCTCGGCGGCGTCGGCGATGCGCTGCATGGCCACCCGATCGCCCTGGAACTCCTTGCCGGTCTTCGCTTTGAACTCGGTGAGCAGGTGCCCGACGATGGAGTTGTCGAAGTCGATGCCGCCCAGGAACGTGTCGCCGCCGGTGGAGATCACCTCGTACACGTTGTCGTTCAGCTCCAGGACCGACGCGTCGAACGTGCCGCCGCCCAGGTCGTAGACGAGCACCCGCTGGGTCAGCTTGCGGCCATAGCCGTAGGCCAGCGCGGCGGCGGTCGGCTCGTTCAGGATGCGCTCGACGTGCAGCCCGGCCAGGCGGCCGGCCTCGCGCACCGCCTGGCGCTGGTTGTCGTTGTAGTAGGCGGGCACGGTGATCACCGCGCGCGAGACGGGCTGGCCGACCTGGTTCTGGGCGATCTCCCGGACCTCGCGCAGCACCAGCGCCGAGATCTGCTGGAGGCTGTAGACGCGATCGCCGAGCTTCACCGCGGCCTCGCCCTCGGTGCCGGGCGCGATCTCGTAGTGAAAGCGGTCCTTGATCTGCTGAACGATCGGCGAGTCGTACGCGCGGCCGACCAGCCGCTTGGCGCCGTACACGGTCTGCCGCGGGTTGGTGAGCATCTGCCCCTTGGCGGGGTGGCCGACCACCAGCTTCCCGCGCGCGTTGAGCGCGATGATCGACGGCACCGTGTTGTAGCCCTCGCGGCTCACCAGCACCGCCGGCTTGCCGTTGCGCACGAACGCCGCGCAGGAGTTGGTGGTGCCCAGGTCGATGCCGATGATCGGCCCGGTCCGCTTGGGCTCCTCGGTCGGCGCCTCGAAGGCCGGGGCGGACGGCACGACCGCGCCGCCTGACAGCACGGGCGCCGCGCTCGCCGGCCGCTGGGGCGCGGGGGCGGGCTTGGGCGGCGCTGGAGGAGGCGCCGCGGCCGCGGGCTCCGGCGCAGGCGCGGCGGGAGGCGCCGGCGGAGGAGCGCTGACCACGCCCGCGGGGACGAACTGCGCCGGCCCCACGCCTGGCGGGAGCGGCGGGTGGGCGGAGTTGGCGTGCGGCAGGGTGACGACCAGGGAGTCGATGAAGCGCTGGCTCTCTGGGTCCAGCGTGACGAACTTGAGCCCCATGCCGGGCACGCCTTGCCCCTGCTGCCCGGTCACGAAGTGCACCACCGCGGAGGCGTAGATGAGCCGCTGCCCGTCGGCGAGCTTCAGGTCCAGGGTGACGGGCGTGCCAGGCGGCTTGACGGTCTTCGCGCGAAGGTAAATGCCTCCGCGAGACACGTTCGCGCCGTACTTCGCGAGAAACTCTTCCGGGGTGGCGAAGGGGAGCTTGACGGCCAGCCCAATCGCTCCCGGGTTTGGATCAGACAAGTCGTCGTTCCCGGGGACCGCGGGTCGGGGTCCTAAATTAGCCCGCAACCTGGGCGGTTCAAAATGTTCATTGGATGCTCTATAGACCGACCATGCTGAACGCTGATCTGCGCCTGGCGCTCACTTTTGATGACGTCCTCCTCCTGCCGGCGGAGAGCCACGTGCTCCCGTCGTCGGTCGAGCTGGGAACCCGCCTCACGCGCAACCTGCGGCTGCGCATCCCGCTCTTGTCATCGGCGATGGACACGGTGACCGAAGCGCGCACCGCGATCGCGATGGCCCAGGAAGGCGGCATCGGGGTCATTCACAAGAACATGCCTCCCGAGCGGCAGGCGCTCGAGGTCGCCAAGGTCAAGAAGCACGAGAGCGGCATGGTGGTCGACCCGGTCACCATCGCCCCCGAGGCGCCGCTGTCCAAGGCCATCGACCTGATGCGGCAGCACGGCATTTCGGGCATTCCGGTCGTCCAGGGAAGGAAGCTGGTGGGCATCGTCACCACCCGCGACGTCCGCTTCGAGAAG
>CAZEDU010000214.1:0-3872 GCA_964511185.1 uncultured Myxococcaceae bacterium
TCGAGATTCAAGTGCTTCCCTCGACCAATTCTGAGACCGGTTCTAGGCCCTGCGCCGGTCGCGCATCTCATTCACGACGACCAACTGCTCCTGCGGCGTCAGATAAGCCCCGAGCCTGGGAAAAATCATCTGCTCCTCGGCGCGCAGGTGGGCCTCGAACTCCCGCTGAAGCTTCACCGCGACCTGCGACAGAGACCGCTGGAGCTCGACGCCGTCGGCGGGCGCTTGCTGCAAGCGCTCGCACAGCCCCAGCACCTCTTTCAGCGCCGGGCCGTGGGCCTCGTGCTCGGCGCGCAGCGCCTGCAGCGCGGCGTCGAGCGCGGCCTCTTTGCCGAGCAGCCTGGGGAGCAAGCTCTCCTCCTCGTCGCGCACGTGGAGCGGCAGCGCCTCCCGAAAGTACCGAAGGATGCGCTCGCAGCTGCGCGAGAGCTCCTGCGGCGCCGCCTGCTCGGCCTCACCCACTGCCACCGCCAGCGCGCTGAAGTGGCGAATCCGAGCGTGGCAGGCGAGCAGCAGCGCCTCGAGCGACTCCCCGGGTGCGCCTCCGCCGATACCGATCAACATATTCGACTCCTAGCCGCGCTGGGTGATGTCGAGGAAACGCGAGAGGAGCTGCCTTCGTTCCTCACCGGTGGTGGCCTGGTCCAGGTGAGGGAACAGGTAGCGCTCTTCACGCAGATGGTGGTGCTCGGTCAGCTGCTTGAAAAGGTACTCGCGCTCGAGCAACCCGAGCAGCACGCGCCCAGGTGGCGGCGTCGCCGCGAAGCCGGTCACTCGCTCAGCCGCCTCCGCCAGCAGCTGCCGCAGCCGCGCGTGCTCGCCGGTGAAGAGCTCCACGCTCGCCCCACGCACCGGCGACACCCGCGCGCAAAAGAGCGGCAAGAGCAGCTCCTCCTCGGCCCGCATGTGGCGCTCGAGGCTCGAGGCATACTCGCGCAGCGCTCTCGCCGCTTCCTCGAAGCGCCGCTCGAGCAGCGCGACCTGGTGCCGCTCGAAGCACGCCTCGAGCGCGCTGTGCTCGGCGGCCAGCGTCATCAAACCATCGCCCGCGCTCCGGCCTGCCTCTTCAGTCTCGCGCAAAGAAGTCCTCCCACTCGGCCTCCGACCACCACTCGAGCTCGATGCCCTGGCACCCGGTGCCGAAGTCGGGGCAGTGCACGCACCCTTCACCGCGCAGCAGCTTTCGGTCGATCAGCGGCGGGTAGACGTCGAGGAGCATCAGCCCTTCGACCCGGGCGCTCAGCTCGGCGCGCGTCGCCGGGCGCCCTTCGAGCCCCTCCAGACCACGGCCGGCCAGGCGCGCCTCGGCCTCGACCAGGAGCACCGAGTTCTCGGCGTCGATGTGCCGCAACAGCGTGTGGACGTACTCGTTCGCCGCGCGCTGGAGCGCGACCTGCTCGCTCAGCGACAACGGCCCCTCCGACGTCAGCAGCGGCGCGAGCACCTCGAGCTGGCGCGCCATGGTGCGGTGCTGCTGGGCCAGCGCGTGGAGCGGCCCCTTGTCGATTTTGAGCTCGAGCTCCCGGTGGAGCGTGTCGAACAGCACCTCTTCCTCGCGCACATGGTGGTAGCCGCCCGCCCACGCGAAAAAATAGCGCAAGTACAGCTGCGCCTCTGCGGGTGAGGGCTGGAGCAGTCGCCGGTCGACGAACGCGCGCAGCGAGCCGAGCATCGCTTCGATTTCGACGTGTTCCGCGCGGAGTTGATCGATCAGCTTGAGCGCCATGAACCCGCTTGCATGCGAAGCGCTTGCCAGCACCGCCCGTGGCCCGTGGGTTGCAAAAACACGGGTTCGAGGCGTGCGGTACTCCCAACGGAGTGCACTTCTTGCGGCACCGCGCCTTCTCAGAAGGAGGCCTATGAAGCCGAGCGAAATCCGTGAGTGTGTTCTCGCCGAGCACCGCGAGCTGCGCGCCTTGTTCGACGAGGTCTTCGTGTTGGCCTCGAAGCTGTGCGCGGTCGACGACGAGGCGCTGGTCGACCCGCTGATCGCCGCGGTCGAGCGCTTGACGCGGCGGGTGTCGGCCCACACCCGAATGGAAGACGAGGTGCTCGTGCCGGTGCTCAAGGAGCGCGATCCTTGCGGGCCTGAGCGCGCCGACGGCATCGCGAAGGAGCACGAGCGCCAGCGCGCGATGCTGGCTCGGGTGGCTGAGCGGGTGAGCGCCACGCCGCGCATGATGGTCAGCGAGGTGCTCCAGCTCATCGCCGACCTCCGGGCCGACATGCAGGCCGAGGAGGAGGGCGTTCTTCACCCAGACTTCCTGCGCGACGACTGCATCTCCATCGACCAGACCTCCGGGTGAGCGAGCGGCCATGACGAAAGAAGGAACGAAGATGGGGCAACGGGACCTGGTGATTGGAATGGCCGGCTCGGGCGGCGACGGCATCGTGTCGGCCGGCGACGCGCTGCTCTCCGCCGCCGCGCGCGAGGGCTACCACGGGATGATGACCAAGAGCTTCGGCTCGCAGATTCGAGGCGGCGAGTCGAGCTGCAAGGTGCGGGTCTCGAGCGAGCCGGTGCTCAACCCCGGCGGCGTGCTCGACGTGGCGGTCGCGCTCAACTGGGACGACTTCCTCAAGTTCGGCGCCGAGCTGGTGGTCGGCCCTCAGACGGTCGTCATCTACGACGCGAAGACCAAGGTCCTGCCCGACCAGCTGCCGTTGGGGGGCGTCAAGCCGGCCGAGGTGTTCGCGGTGCCCATCGCCGACTTGGCCCGCGAGCACGCGAAGACCGAGCGCGCGAAGAACACGGTCATCCTCGGGCTGCTCGCCGGCTGGTTCGGCATCGGAGCGCAGGGCGTGCTCAAGGGGCTTCGGGAGAAGCTCGCCAAGAAGGGCTCCGAGCTGATGGAGGCGAACGAGCGGGCGTTCGAGGCCGGCTTTCGGTACGCCTCGAAGGAGCACCCGCTCCAGGCGCCGCGCGCGTTGAGCCCGCCCGCGGGCGAGCGGGTGAAGCTGCTCACCGACGGCAACGACATGTGCGGCGCCGCGGCCATCTACTCGGGCTGCGACTTCTTCGGCGGCTACCCCATCACGCCGTCGACCGAGATCATGCAGCTGCTCGGGCGCGAGCTGTGGAAGTACGGCGGCGCGGTGTTGCAGGCGGAGGACGAGATCGCCGGCATCGGCGCGGCGGTCGGCGCGTCCTTCGGCGGCAAGAAGGCGATGACCGCGACGTCGGGGCCCGGCATGTCGCTCAAGAGCGAGATGCTGGGGCTGGCCACCATCGCCGAGCTGCCTTTGGTGGTGGTCAACGTGCAGCGGGGCGGGCCGTCGACGGGGCTGCCCACCAAGCCGGAGCAGGCCGACCTCTTTCAGGCCGTCTTCTCGGCGCACGGAGACGTGCTGAGGCCGGTGCTGGCGCCGACCTCGGTGGCCGACACCTTCGCGGTCACCGTCGAGGCCTTCAACCTGGCCGAGCAGTACCAGACGCCGGTCATCCTCTTGTCGGACCAAGAGATCGCCCAGCGCAAAGAGACGTGCGACCCCATCGACGTGTCGAAGCACAAGGTGCTGCGGCGGCTCGAGCCGAGCGAGCGCGAGCTGGCGGACGGCTACCAGCGCTACCGGCTCACCGAGTCGGGCATCAGCCCGATGAGCCACCCGGGGATGAAGGGCGGCGCTTATCTCGCCGCGGGCATCGAGCACGACGAGCGCTGCGCGCCGACGGCGAGCGGCGCGGTGCACGCGCGCATGAACCGCAAGCGCTTCATCAAGCTCGAGCCGCTCAAGAAGCGCAAAGACCTGACCACCGTCGTCGGCGACCCGTCGGCGCCGCTCGCGCTCATCGCGTGGGGCAGCACCGCCGGCGTCGCCAAGGAGGCCGTCGGCCGCGCCGCCGACGAGGGGCTCCAGGTCAAGCTGCTGGT
>CAZEDU010000215.1:0-3692 GCA_964511185.1 uncultured Myxococcaceae bacterium
ACGCGCGATCCGCGTGTTCGAGCGGGAACGCGAGTCGGCGCGCATGCTCGAGGCCAAAGGCGAGGTGCTCCCGAGCACGGTCGCGCCAGTGCAGCTGGTGGCGCAGTTCTCGGATGATCGCTGGGTGGTCGGCGAGCGGCGCATCACGCGCGCCGGCGGCCAGGTGAAACGCGTGACGTTGTCGCCGCACGCGCCGCCGCCTTCGCAGGGGCTGCTCGAGGCGATCCGCGCGGCCGAGCTCGTCGCGCTCGGGCCAGGATCGCTCTACTCGAGCGTGCTGCCCAACCTGCTCGTCGACGGCGTGGCGAAGGCGCTGCTCGAGTCGCGCGCGCTGAAGGTCCTGGTCTCCAACCTGATGACGCAGCCCGGCGAGACCGACGGGATGCGCTGCGAGGACCACGTGCGCGCCGTCTTCGAGCACGTCGGCCCGGTGGTCGACGTGGTCCTCTTCAACGGCCGGCGTCCCGACGACGCCGCCCTTCAGCGCTACGCGGAGCGGGACGCGTTCCCAGTTCCGGCCCAGCGCGACACCCTGCTCCGGCTGGGGGTGATTCCCATCGAGGCCGACCTGCTCAAGCAGGGCGATCGCATTCGGCACGACAGCAACAAGGTGGCGCGGTGCCTGCTGAAGCTGGCCCGCTCGGGACCGTGAGAGGAGGCGAAGGTGATCTCTGCACCAGGACGAGACTTGGCCGAGCTGCGCGTCGAGGAGGTGAACGATCGCGCCGCCTTCGCCGCGCTCGCGCCGGAGTGGGACGCGCTGGTCGCGGTGACGCGGGATGAGATCTTCCTGCGCCACAGCTTCCTTCGCGTCTGGATCGACAACTTCGCGCCCAGGGCGCGGCTCCGGGTGCTGCTCGCGCGTGATGGGAGCGGGGCGCTGCGGGCCGCGCTGCCGCTGATGGAGGAGCGGACGTTCCTGTACGGCGTGCCCGTGCGGCAGCTCGTCGCCACGGCGAACGCGCACTCGTGCCGGTTCGATCTGATCGCGCAGGACGCGGTGGCGGCGTCGGCGGCCTTCTTCTCGCATCTCCGCTCGGATCCGGGCTGGGACGTGCTGCGCCTCACCGACGTGCCGGAGGACGGCAAGGGCTGGGCGCTGTACCGCGAGGCGGAGCGCGCCGGCCTCCCCGTCGGCGCTTGGCGCTCGCTCGACTCGCCCTACATCCCGCTGCCCGGCCGAATGGAGGATCTGCTGGCGCGGCTCGACGCGAAGTTCAAGGCGAACTGCCGGCGCCGCCGAAAGAAGCTCGAGGAGAAGGGCGAGGTCACCTTCGAGCGCATCACCGGCGGCGAGCGGCTCGACGCGCGGCTCGAAGAGGGCCTCCAGCTCGAGCAGTCGGGTTGGAAAGGGGAGCGCGGCACGGCGATCCGCCAGGACAAGGCGACGGCCGGCTTCTACTCCGAGCTGGCGCGGCAGGCGGCGTACGACGGCGCGCTCGCGCTGAGCTTTCTGCGGCTCGACGGCAGGCCGATCGCCTTTCACTTCGCGCTGCAGCACCGAGGCGCCTACAGCCTGCTCAAGCCGGGGTACGACGAAGGGCTGCGGGAGTGCAGCCCGGGCCAGCTGTTGATGGAGCGGGTGCTCGCCGACTGCATCGAGCGGGGGCTGACGGAGCTCGACTTCCTCGGACCGGAGATGACCTGGAAGCGCGACTGGACCGACGCCGTGCGCGCGCACGACTGGCTGTTCATCTTCCGCGACAGCCGGCTGGGGCGGGCGCTCCGCTCGGCCAAGTTCCGCTGGGTGCCGGCGGCGAAAGAGGTGATGGCGGCATGGAAACGCTAGCGGCTCAGAAGTTCGTCCCGGCGCTGCCCACCTTGTGGCCGGGGATGCTGCTCGGTCGGCCCCGGCAAACCGAGGCGGTGCCCTTCGCGGCGCCGAACGCCCGGTACTTCTACTTCGCGCGGAACGCGGTGTGGCTCGCGGTGAAGATGCTGGGGCTCGAAGGCGGCGAGGTGCTGGTGCCGGCCTACCACCACGGCGTCGAGGTCGAAGCGCTCATCGACGCGGGCGCGAAGGTGCGGTTCTACCGGGTGGACGCGCGCTGGCGTGTCGACGTCGCCGATCTGGCCCGACGCATCGGCCCGGCGACTCGGGCGGTCTATCTCATCCACTACGCCGGCTTCCCCGGGCCGGTCGAGGCGCTGCGCGCGCTGTGCGACGAGCGCGGCCTGCCGTTGATCGAAGACTGCGCGCTGTCGCTCTTGTCGAGCGATGGCAGCGTCCCGCTGGGCGGCACGGGAGACGTGGCGGTGTTCTGCTTGTACAAGACGCTGCCCGTGCCGAACGGCGGCGCCATGGTGATCAACGGGCCGCGGCCGCTGAGCGTGCCGGAGCTGCCCGCGCCCTCCGGCTGGTCGACCGCGAGCCACGCGCTCTCGTCGATGCTGCAGAACCTGGAGCTGAGGGCAGGGGTGCTGGGGCACTGGGTCCGCAGCGCCGTCCGCAACGTCGGCCGGGGCACGGCGCGCGCGGCGAGCCTCGAGCGCGTCGCGACCGGCACGCAGCACTTCCGCCGGGAGCACGTCGATCTGGGGATCAGCCCGCTGTCCCTCAAGATCGCCCGGTCGCTCGACCTTCGCGGCGTCGTCGAAGCGCGGCGGCGGAACTACTTCTACTTGCTGGCGCAGCTGCGCGGGATGGCCACCCCGGTCGTCAGCGAGCTCAGGCCCGGGGTGTGCCCGCTCTTTTTCCCGATCCGCGTCGGCGACAAGGCCGAGGTCATGGCGCGGCTCAAGCTGTGGGGGGTGGAGACGGTCGACTTCTGGCGGCACTTCCATCCCGAGTGCCCGGAGGCGGAGTTTCCGGAGGTGGCGGAGCTGCGGAACACGGTGCTCGAGGTCCCATGTCACCAAGACCTCGGGCCCGAGCAGATGGCACACGTCGTCGCCGCGGTCCGGGATGCGCTGGCCGCGGACCGCCGCGCGCCGCGGGCCCGGGCGCGAGGCTAGAGCGGAGGAGCGATGCTGGAGGTGGGCGGACATTCAGCGCCACGCATCCACAAGTCGAGCTGGTCGCGGATCGAGTCGGTGCGCGACACGGCGGGCTTCGCGGCGATGCGGGAGGCGTGGCACGGCCTCATGGAGGAGAGCCGCGCGGGCGTGTTCAACGCGTGGGAGTGGCTCTACCCGTGGTACCGCCGCATCGGCGGCGATCGGGCCCTGATGATCCTCTGCGCGCGCGGTCCAGAGGGCGAACTCCTCGGGTTGATGCCGCTGGGGATCAACACCGTCTCGGTGCTCGGGCGGCGGATTCGAAGGCTCTCGTTCCTCGGCGAGACCCACGTGGGCAGCGACTACCTCGACGTCATCGCCGCGCGCGGCCGGGAGCGGGAGCTGGCGGCCCTGTTCGCGCGGGCGATCGCGCGGGCGAGAGGTCAGTGGGACCTGCTGGAGCTGAACGACCTCGATCAAGACTCGCCCACGCTGACCACCTTCGCCGAGGTGTTTCGCGAGGGGCATGCGCTGTCGATCTCGGACCGGTTCATCTGCCCTTACGAGCCCTTCCTGCCGGGGGACGACTTCGAGCGCTTCCTCCAGCGCACGGCGCGGCGCGACAACTACCTGCGGCGGCGCAAGTGGCTCGAGCGGCAGGCGGGCTTCGCCATCGACGTCGATACCAAGCCCGCAACGCTCGCGCGGCCCATGGCGGAGTTCTTCCAGCTGCACTACCAGCGCTGGTCCGTCGA
>CAZEDU010000216.1:0-3662 GCA_964511185.1 uncultured Myxococcaceae bacterium
AAGGCGCGTCCCTCGGCATCGCGGATCACGGGCTCGCCCGGCCTCTCCTGCCAGATCTGGCACACGAACGCTCCCTTTTCCTACCTGCTCGGTCACACTTTCTTCGGCCATCGCCCGAGCGAACGCGGCGGCGAGCGCCCCCTTGGCGGCCGGCCTTTCGACCGCGTCGGCCGGCGCGCCCGCCGCCACCGGGACCTGCGCGACCTGCCGCGAGGGCGGCACCCCCAGGTAAGGCAGCGCGCCCTGGGCGATTTCTTTGAACGCCGGCGCCGCCACCAGCCCGCCGTAGACGTCGGTCTTCGGCTCGTCGATGACGACCAGAATCACCAGCCTCGGGTCCTCGGCCGGCACCACCCCGACGAACGACGCGATGCGCTTGTCCGAGTAGCCGCGGACCACGGGGTCTGCCTTCTGCGCGGTGCCGGTCTTGCCCGCCACCCGGTAGTCGTCGAGCCGCGCCCGGGGCGCGGTGCCTTCCTTCTCGACCACGCTCTCGAGCATGCCGATGACTTGGCGCGCCACCGGCGGCGAGACCACCTGCCGCACCGGCGTGGGCCGGTTGTCGAGCAGCGTCACGCCGTCGGGGTCGACCACCTTCGCCACCAGGTACGGCCGCATCAGCGTGCCGTGGTTCGCGAGCGCGGCGTAGCCGGCGGCGAGCTGCACCGCGGTCGAGGTGAGCCCCTGCCCGAACGACTCGGTCGCGAGCTGAATCTCGGCCTTGGGGTAGGGAATGACGCCCTTGCCTTCCCCCGGCAGGTTCAGGCCCGCCCGCTCGCCGAAGCCGAAGCGCCTGTAGTAGTCGACGAGCCGATCCCGCCCGAGCACCTGGGCGATCTTCGCGGTGCAGATGTTCGACGAGACCTGAAGAATCCGCTGCGGCGTCAGCCACCCGTAGGCGTGCGAGTCGTTGATGGTGTGGCGGCCGACGTCCCACTTGCCGTTCTCGCAGAAGAACGCGTCCTTCGTTTGAATCGCCTTCTCCTCGAGCGCGGCGGCGATCACGAACGCCTTGAAGGTCGAGCCGGGCTCGAAGGTGTCGAGCGCGGCCCGGTTCCGCATGCGGTCGTGGTTGCCGGCGACGGGGTTGTTCGGGTTGAACCGGGGCGCGTTGGCGATGGCGAGAATCTCCCCGGTCTTGGGGTCCATCACCATCGCCATGCCGGCGGTCGCCTTCGCGTCCTCCACCGCGCGCAAGAGCGCCTTCTCGGCCAGGTACTGCACGTGCCGGTCGAGCGTGAGCGTGACCGCCGCGCCCTGCCGCTCGAGCGGGTTGGTCGCCCCTTGGGTCAAGACCTTGCGGCCCTTCGCGTCGCGCAAGGCGAGCGCCTGCGCGCCCTCGCCCGACAGCTCGTCGTCGAAGGCGAGCTCCAGCCCCTCGAGCCCGCGCCCGTCGGCGCCCACCATGCCCACCACGTGCGCCATCAGCTCGCGCTGCGGGTAGAAGCGCTTGGGCTCCTTGGTGAAGCCAATGCCCGGCAGCCCGAGCGCCTTGACCTGCGCGACCTCGTCGGGCTTCACCCGCCGCTTGAGCCACGCGAAGCGCTTGGCCTTCGAGAGCCGCGCGTACACCTCTTGCGGATCGAGCTGGAGCGGCTTGGCCAGCGCGCGCGAGGCGCCCCTCAAGTCGGGCAGCATCGAAGGGTCGACCCAGATCGAATCGACCTCGACGCTCTGGGCGATCGGCACGCCGCGCCGGTCGAAGATGTCGCCGCGCCGCGCGGGGATGTCGATCTGCCGCACGTACTGGTCCTGCGCGAGCTCCTTGAGCTTGTCCTTCTCCAGCACCTGCAACACGAACGCGCGGCCCACCACGCCCAGGAGGAGCAGAAAGAAGCCGCCGCCGACGAGGCGGACGCGCAGCCGCAGCCACCGCTGGGGATCGCGCGCTTGCGGGCGCCTGAAGTCGCGCATCGCGCTCACCGAACGTCGGCTCCGGCCGCGCGGCCCAGCCGAGCCATCGGCGAGCCGACCGTGAGCACCGAGCCGACCGGCGGAGGCACCATGCCGAGCTTCTCGCGCGCCACCCGCTCCAGCGCGGTGGGGCTCTTGAGCGTGGCGAGCTCGAGCTTGAGCTTGTCCTGCTCGCGCGTCAGCTCGCGGCTCTCGGTCTCGAGCTTCGAGAGCCGGTAGCCGACGTCCACGATCATCACCCGCGAGGCGACGTGCACCACCCCGACGGCGGCGAAGAGCAGGCACAGCAGCGCCGCCGGGAGCAGCTCGAAGAAAATGACGCCAAAGCCCACGCCGGGCGACGGTCGACGGGTCATCGAGCTCTCTCCACCGCCCTCAGGCGGGCCGAACGGGCGCGCGCGTTGGCTTCCACCTCTGCCTCGCCCGCGGTGATTCCTTTCTTGGTCAGCACGCGAAACGCGCCCTGGCCGCACTGACAGACCGGCAGCCCAGGCGGGCAACGGCAGCGGCCTTCGAGCGCCCGAAAGCCCTGCTTCACCATCCGGTCTTCCAAAGAGTGGAACGAGATGATCGCCGCGCGCCCGCCGAGCCGGAGCACCCGCGGCAGCGCCTCGAGCAACGCGGCCAGCGCCTCGAGCTCCCCGTTCACCCAGATGCGCAGCGCCTGGAACGTGCGGGTGGCGACGTGGATGTGCTTCGGCCAGCGCGCGCGGGGCACGGCGCGCTGCACCGCCTCCACCGCCTGGAGCGTGGTCTTCGGCTGCGCCTTCTTCAGCTCGCGGGCGATCTGGCGCGAGAAGCGCTCCTCGCCGAACTCCCAGAGGACCTTCGCCAGCGCCTTCTCGTCGGCCTGCTCGATCGCGTCGGCCGCGCTCACCGCGTCGGGCCCCATGCGCATGTCGAGCGGCCCGTCCTTCTGGAACGAGAAGCCCCGCGACGCCTCGTCGAGCTGCGGGGACGAGACCCCCAGGTCCACCAGCACGCCGTCGACCGGCCCCTGCCCGATGCCGCCGAGCAGCGACGGCAGATCGCCGAAGTTGCCCAACACCGGACGGAAGCGGGCGCCGAACCGCTCGAGCCGCTTCGACGCCGCGTCGATCGCCACCGGGTCGCGGTCGACACCGACGACGCTCGCCCCCGCCTGGAGCAGCGCCTCGCTGTGCCCACCGCCTCCCAGGGTGCCGTCGACGATCACCTTGCCCTCTTTCGGCTCCAACAGCGACACGGCCTCCGACAGAAGGACCGTCTGATGAGAGAACGCCAAAGTCCGAATCAGCCTCGCAGGAACGCCGCCCGCGCCTCGTCCGTCGATGAGAAGTACTCGAACGCCTCGTGCGCCCCCGCGCTCCGGAAGATCGCCGCCAGATACGGCGACAGCCCGGCCAGCTTGATGTCGCCCCCCGCGCGGCGGAACAGGTCGGCGCGGTGGAGGAGCGGCCGAACGCCGCGGTAGTCGAAGTGGCTCACCTCGGCCAAGTCGAGCACCACCTCGTGCGCGCCTCGGGTGGCGAGGCGAAAGAGCATTTCGGAAAGGTCGGCGAGCTCGCGCTCGCCGATCTCCCCCTCCAAAACCACGGTGACGACCCGTGGCGACAACTGTGCTTCGCGAATGGTCTGCGCCGAACCGGCGATCGCGATCATTGGAAAGTCCCTCCTAGCCCTGCCGCAGCTCCGTCAAGACGCGCATCACCTCGGCAGAGTCGGCCTCGCCGCGCGCCTCCTCCTGCGCCTTCGCCCAGCCGTCCTTC
>CAZEDU010000217.1:0-3605 GCA_964511185.1 uncultured Myxococcaceae bacterium
CTCGCGGCCGCGTTCGGCATCGACTACGGCCGCATCGAGAAGACGGCCAAGGCCCGGGCCCTCGGCGAGCGCGAGCTGGCCGCCGCGAAGGCGAAGGCGGCCGCGGAGGCCGCCCCGGCCGCGAAGACGAAGCGGGGCAAGGCCGCGAAGCCGGCGAAGGGCGGTGCCCGGTGAGCCGCGCCATGGCGAAGAACACCGCCCTGCGGCTCGTGCGCTCGCTCGCGCGCAAGGCCGGCTTCTCCGAGCGCCGCTACGACGTGCGCGCGCTCTCGGGCGCCGGCGCGTGCGAGCTCTGGCTGCGCGCCCGCGTCGGCCCGCACCTGGGCGACGGCCGGCCGGTGCGCGCCGGGCGGCTCCGGCTCGGCCGCGGCCGCTCATGGGACGTCGCTGCCTTCCGCGCCGCGCGCGCCCTCGGCGTGGACGCGCGGAGAGTCGCGTGAGCTCGTCGCGTCGGCTCGAGGAGTTCGACCCCCACGGGGAGTTCGTGGAAGCCGGCGGCGCTCTGTTTCGGCGGCGTCACTCAGTCGGGGAGGCGGGTCCTGAGACTGGCGATGTCGCTGGCGCGCGTCGGGGCGTACCAGTTGCAGATGCTGCAGTGCATGGAGTCGTGAACGACGTGGCGCAGGGGCCGTTTGCATTCCGGGCAGTACACCACATCGTGATATCCGCCCCCGGGCCGGCGCTTGAAGAGTACGCCACCTTCCTCGTGAAACTCTGCCGTCCGCGCGGCCTGCGCCAGCTGCTCATGCAGCTGGTCAATCACCTCACGCTGCTCATCTACCTGCTTCTCGGCCTGCGCGAGTTTCTCTTCAGCCACCGCACGCCGCGCAGCTTCGAGAGCAACGTGATCCCGCGTCGCGCGGTCGCCGGCGAGGCTGCGCGCCCAGGCGACGACGGCAACGAGCACTCCGATGCCTCCCGTGAGGATCCACGTCCAGAGGTTGGTGGCGGCTTCGCGCAGGTCGGCCATGCGCACCAGCCTAGCACCTGGGAATGGCCGGGTCCGAGGTGGCGCGCGCGGGCTGACCTGATCCTGGCGCTGCTCGGCCTGGTGGTCCTTCCGCCCTTCGTCGTCTCGGTGCTCCTGATCGGGGCGGCTCGCGCGATCGCTCGTATGGTGGTGGGCCGATGAGCTACGCGAGCACCACGTCGGTGCCCATCGAGCGCACGCGCCTGCAGATCGAGGAGCTGCTGCGCGACCGTGGCGCGTCGCAGTTCATTAGTGCGTTCGACCACGAGCGGGGCTCCGCGATCATCGGCTGGACCATGGGCGGCCGCATGGTGCGGCTCGCGGTCCCGCTGCCCCGGCCCGACCAGGACGAGTTCGTCTTCCGCATGTACCGCGGGAAGCCGAATCGCTGGGGCCGGCAGCTGCCGAAGGAAGCCCAGCGCACCCGCTGGGAGCAGGCCTGCCGCACCCGCTGGCGGGCCATCCTCCTGATCCTGCTCGCCAAGTTCGAAGCGATCGAGGCCGGGATCTCGACCTTCGAGCGCGAGTTCCTCGCCGACACGGTCATGGCCGACGGGCACACGGTCGGCCAGTGGATCCAACCCCAGCTCGAGTCCATGTACGCCACGGGCGTGATGCCGCGGCTCCTGCCTGGCCTCGGGGAGACGTCCTGATGCCCACGTGCTCGAAGTGCGGGAAGGGCGGCCACAACGCGCGGACGTGCGGCCGCTGGGTGAAGTCGAAGCAGCCGAGCGGAGCGAAGCGGAAGGCGGGCGCCGCGGCGAAGCGCGCCGCGGCGCCGGCGCCCGCGCCCGCGGCCCCGCCGGCTCCGCTCCCCGGCGGGACGGTGCTCGAGCGGCTGCGCGCGCGCCGGGCCCAGCTCGTGGACCAGCTCGCAGGCGCCGAACTCCTGCGGCGCGAGCTCCAGATCGTCGAGTCGACGATCGAGCAGCTCGAAGCGATCGAAGGGGGTGCGTGATGGGTCTGCGCCGCATCTCCGTGAGCGCCTTCCTCATCGAGCGCGTCCTCGCCGAGGGAGTGGAGAGCGCTGTGCCGGTGGCGCCGATTCCGGACGCGAAGGTGCTCAACGTCCGCTTCTCGCCTGAGAAGGACCTCGTCGACCTGCTCGTCGAGAGCCCGGCGTTCCCGACCGTGCAGGGCTCGGCGTTCGAGGACTTCCCCGTGCACGACGTGGTCTTCCGGCGCGTCGCCCCCACGGCGGCTGCCGAGCCGGTCGAGGACCCCGACGACCGCCACGGCGAGGTGCCGGGAGCATGACCAGGCGGAAGCGTCGGGTGCCCCGGTGGCTGCGGGTGAAGCTCGCGCGCGAGGCCTCGCGCCGGGCGCTCACGCGCGCCGAGCGCGAGCGGTCGCGGCGGCAGCGCGGGCTGGTGGTCTGGCTGGCCGTCATGCTCTTCGCCGTCGTCGTGCTGGGCCTGACCTGCCACGCGCGCGAGGCCCGCGCGGCCGCGCGCGTCCCGGTCGCGTGGACGGCGCCGGCGGGCGCGCGGTCGTACGAGGCGATCGCCCGCCGGCCGGACGGCGTCTGGCTGGCCGTCACGCTCTCGGCCGACAGCGCCACCGTGACGCCGCTCGTGCCGGGGGCCGCCGGCACGCGGCAGGCCGGCTGGGTGCTGATCTCGACCGACTGGCGCGCGGGCGGCTGGATGGTGCGCGTCCGGGGCTGCAACTCGCTCGGCTGCGGCCCGTGGTCGAACGCGACCGTCCACCTCGCCGGCCTGCCGGACACGGTCTGGCACCTCGAGCGGCTCGGGACGGCTGGCGTGCGGGCGCCGCGCGAGGGCCGCGTGTTCGCGCGCGCCGCCGGGCGCGTCGGCTGGTCGCTCGAGCGGGCCGACAGCGTCACGCCCGCGACGATCGAGCACCAGCAGCTCGCCCAGGAGCGCGAGCGCGCCCGGCTCTGCGCGCTGTTCGGCTACTGGCTCCTCCGCGGGGAGGTGCAGCGATGCCCCTGAAGGGAATGCAGTCCTGGCGCATCGGCGACCTCGTGGAGGCCTGCGAGGACGGCTACCGCGCCGGGTGCAAGCGGAAACCCTACCGGCTGCCCAGCTGGGTGGCCGGGTCACCGACCCTGCAGGAGGCGTACCGGGTCGGGTACGAAAACGCGCGCCGGAAGGAAGCTGCCACGGATGGCACGGCGCGCTGACTTCGTGAGCCACGGGCTCGACGACCCCGCGCCCACCCCCGAGGCGCGGGCTCGCAACGGCGAGTACGGCGGCGCGCTGCCCGTGCGCGTGCTGCTGCCTGGCGTGACCGGCGCCGACCTCGAGCGCGCGAAGGCGATCCGGCTGCGCGCCGGGCAGGTCTGGCGCCGGGGGCACCAGCGTGTGCGCGTCACGCGCGTGACGGCCTCGGCCGTCTGGTTCACCGAGCTGGACCACGGCTCGGCGCGCCGGCACGTCGCCCGGTGGTTCTTCCTGCGCTACTCGATCCCCGAGCAGGCGATCGGCAACGAGGGGGTGGGCCAGTGAGCCGCTCGTCGCAGCCGACGAAGGTTGTTGACCGCTGGGGGAATCCCTTCTCGGTAGACACCGAGCGGTCGGCGATTGGCTTCACCGCGCAGAGGCTTCCTGCGCATGAGCCGGAAACGATCACCGGAATCTGCCCGACTGACCATGCCGGAACTGGGCAGTGG
>CAZEDU010000218.1:0-482 GCA_964511185.1 uncultured Myxococcaceae bacterium
CCGGAGGCGGCGGGGGAGCGGTCGCGCCAGCGAGCCGCGGGGGCAAGGCCCCCATGTCAATAGGCACTCGGCGGAGCGTAGAAGTCCACCAGGCGGATCGGCTCCGCCGAGAGCGCGATCTGGACCTTGGCGCGCTCGCCGTGTGGATCACCGCCGATCTGGAACGCGGTCGGCGGATCCATCTCGATGGTGACTCGCTCGACCAGGTAATCGAAGAGCACGTCGGGGTTGTCGTACTCGCCGCGCCAGATGGCCGGAAAGCTCCGCACGAAGTCGACCGGACCGATGCTCGAGACGCGCAGCTGCATGCGATCGGGGCGTTCTTCGGCGTAGGGAAACATCCGAAAACCGAAGCCGAAGTAGGGGATCGTGCTGGCCGTGGCGACGCGCGCCGGACCTTCGAACAGCGTCTCGCCGGTGCCGATCGGCGGCCCGAGGATGCCGCCCTTGGCGCCGATGCGATACGCCTCCGCGCCGTCGTT
>CAZEDU010000218.1:492-3601 GCA_964511185.1 uncultured Myxococcaceae bacterium
CTGTTGCCTTCGTTGTCGTACAGGTACGAATACGTGCCGTCGTTCGTGACGCGGCAGTGCGGCACGCGCCGCAAGAAATAGCTGGGGATCGATCGCGTGACGGAGGCTACGGCGTACGACAGCGGCCCCGCTGCCCAGCGCTTGAGCGGCGTCTTGGAGAGCGTGCTCTTCACGTCGGTGTAGTCGCGGAGCACGATCGCATCCACGCCGAACCCGGCAAACGGCGTCATCACGCCCTCCACCTCGACCAGGCGCACCTCGCGGCTGCCCGCGTCCTCGCGCAGGCGTTGGATGTCGGCGGCCAGCCCCCTGCCCTTGGCACGGCTCGCCCCCACCACCCAGGCGAGCGCGTTGCCGGTACCGAGCTTCAAGAAGCCGAAGCGCGGCAGCGGCTTGCCCTGACGCCGCGCTTCCTGAACGACTTCGGTAACCATGACCGTGAAGGTGCCGTCGCCACCACCGGTCAGCACGGTGCCGTAGCCGCGCGAGATCACGGTCCGGGCGATGTCGGTGCTGTCCTGCAGCCGGCGCGAGACGAACAGATCGCCTCCGAGCAGGATCTGGTCGAGCGTCGAGATGACTTCCTGGGTGACGCTGCGGGCGTTGCCGTTGACCACGACCGCGATGCGCTCGCGGTGCGGCGGCGACGTCGGACGAGCCAAATCAGTGGGCGGCATGAGGCGGCCGGGTCTACCACGTCCGGCAATTTGGCGAGACCCGGAAGCCATATTAGTCTTGACTTTCGGGAAGGCGCGTTGGAGTGAGCCGAGGTGGGCCTGCCGCGCGGCACCCAAATGGCGAAGAAGAAGACTCAGAGGGGTAAGGCTGTGGCCACGGGCGCAAAGCGGGATCGATCTGCCAAAACCTCCGCGAAGCCGGACAAGGCCGGCGCTGCATCGGCCAAGAAGCCGAAGGGCAAGGGCAAGGGCAAGGGCAAGGAGGTCGACGACGAGGAGTCGAGGCGCCTCGGTCTGCGCGGCGCTGCACCCTGGGCGGCGCGGCACGCGGCCAAGCACGCCGCCGAGGCCCGCGCTCGCAACGCCGAGCCTCCCCGGCCCGGCAGCGCCCGCGCCACGCTGCGCACGCCCGAGCAAGCGGACGCCATCAAGGCCAGCGTCGGCGAGCTCCACAACATCATGTCGCGCATCCGCGCCATGAAGAAGACCGTGCACGACACGTTCTTCGAGATGGGCGAGCTGCTCGGCTCGATCAAGGATCGCGAGCTTTACATCGCCAAGGGCTACTCCACCTTCGAGTCTTTCGTCGAGCGCGAAGTGGATCTCGGCAAGACCGTGACGCTCCGGCTCGAGCGCATCCCGCGAGTCTTTCAGAAAGACGCCGCGCGCGAGTATGGTCTCGAAGCCCTGCTCTCGGCGCTCGGGGCGCTCGAAGACGCCCGCGTGACGGGGACCACGCCGACCCTACCCATGAAGCCGCCCACCGGCTCGAAGCGCTGAGCGCGGCTCAGCCGATGCGGTTCATCGACGAATGCACTCTGCGCGTTGAGGCGGGAAGCGGCGGCAACGGTGTCGTCGCCTTCCGCCGTGAGAAGTTCGTCCCATTCGGCGGCCCGGCGGGCGGTGACGGCGGGCGCGGCGGAGACGTCGTGTTGATCGGCGACTCCGGCACGAACACCCTGTTTCACATCCATCACCTGCAGACGGTGCGCGCCGAGCGCGGCGTGGATGGCGGCGGCAAGGACATGTACGGCCGCGCCGGCCGCGACGAAGAGGTGCGCGTGCCGCTCGGCACCGAGATCTACGACGCGCTGACCAACGAGAAGCTCTGGGAAATCACCCGCCCGGCCGAGCGCGTCGTGGTCGCCCGGGGCGGCAAGGGCGGCCGCGGCAACAAGCATTTCGCGACCTCGGTCGATCGCGCACCGCGCCGCGCCGAGCCGGGCGAACCGGGCGAGCAACGGCAGCTCAAGCTCGAGCTCAAGGTCATGGCGGACGTGGGCTTGCTCGGCTTTCCGAACGTCGGCAAGAGCACGCTGATCCGGGCCGTCAGCCGCGCGCGGCCCAAGGTCGCCGACTACCCGTTCACGACGCTCGTACCGCACCTCGGTGTCGCCACGATCGGCGACGCCCGGCGCGGCCTCGGAAGAACGCTGGTCATCGCCGACATCCCCGGCTTGATCCCGGGCGCGAGCGAGGGCGCCGGCCTCGGCATCCGCTTCTTGAAGCACGTCGAGCGCACGCGCGCGCTCCTCCACCTCGTCACGTTCACCGGCGAGCCGGATCGCGACCCGATCGGCGACTATCACGCGATTCGCACGGAGCTCGCTCGGTTCAATCCCGAGCTCGCCAGCCGTCCGGAGGTCGTGGCCATGACCAAGGCCGATCTCACCGAGGTGCGCGAAGCCTACGAGCCCACGCGGCTCGATTTCGAGAAACTCGGCATCCAGCTCCGGCTGATCAGCGCCGCGACCCACGAGGGGCTCGACGACCTGATGTACGAGCTCGCCGAAAAGCTCTTGCTCTGAAACGCGGCGCTCAGCGGTGCTGGCGCGGCAGCGCGTCGAGCACCTCGGGCGACGGCACGTAGATCAACGTGTGCGAGAGGCCGAGCTGCCAGGCGAGCTCCGGCGACAGATGACCGAAGCTTCCGCCGGCCTGAGCTCCGCCCGGCGCGCCGCCGCCGCTCGCTCCGCCGGCCGGCGACGGGGGACTGCCCGCATCGACTGCGCCCCCCGGGCCTCCGCCGCCCGTGACGACGCCGATGCACTGCTGCCCGCAGTTCTGTGCGAGGCAGGAGAACATCTGGAACGCCTGCAGCGCCGCGGAGATGTCTCCGCCGAAGCAGCCGAAGATGCACTGCAGATTGAACCCACCGCAGGTCGTCACCGCACAGGCGATGCCCTGACCGCACGCGGAATTGTTGAAGCACGCGTTGACGGGCGCCGCGCAGCTCTGCTCGGCGCATTGCACACAGTCGGCGATCGGACCGCTATCCGGGAACGGAAAGCTGTCGAAGAAGTTCGCATCGGGCGGCGCACCGCCCACCCCCGCGCTGCCACCGAACCCCGCAGAGCCGCCCACACCGACGCTCCCGCCGAACCCCGCAGAGCCGCCCACACCGACGCTCCCGCCGAACCCCGCAGAGCCGC
>CAZEDU010000219.1:0-1881 GCA_964511185.1 uncultured Myxococcaceae bacterium
AGTTCGCGCTGCAGGGCCGCATCGCCGCCGCGATGGGCGTGATCCCGCCCGACGCCGACCCCGAGACCATCTTCCTCGACCTGCTCGAGGACGGGGTGCTCGGCTACTACGATCCCAAGACCAAGACCCTTTCGATCGGGGACTTCGTTCCCCCCTTCATGCTGTCGCGCGTCGTCGGGCACGAGATCGCGCACGGCCTGCAGGACATGCACGTCGATCTCGCGAAACACCAGCAGCCCCTCGAGCATCGATCCGATGCCGAGGCCGCGCGCCGCTTCCTCGTCGAGGGCGAAGCCGAGGCCGCCTACTACGCCTGGGTCAGCGGCGCCGACGGGCTCGCCGCGATCGACGACGCGGTGCTCGACGCGATGGGCAATCAGACCCTCGACTACGCCAAGGTGGCCTCGGAGTACCCGGTGCTCGCGCGCGACCTGCAGATGCCGTACGCCGACGGTGCAGCCACCATCGTGCGGCTGGTGCTGGCGCGCGGATGGTCGGCGGTCGACGCCCTCTGGCTCGATCTTCCGCGCACGAGCGAGCAGATGCTCCACCTCGACAAGCTGCTGGCACGCGAGCCCGCCAAGCCCGTGCGCTTCGACGCGGCTGCGCTCGAGCAGGCCACCGGCATGAAGGCGGTGTGGTTCGACGAGCTCGGTGAGGCATCGTTGCTCTCGATGCTCGCCGACGTGGAGCCGTCCAACATCGCGCGCACGGCCGCCCGCGGCTGGGGCGGCGGCCACTTCGTCGCGCTCGCCGATCCGGCGCAGCCCGAGGCGGTCCCCATGATCGTGGGGGCCGTCGTGTGGGACACGCCCGAGGATGCGGCCGAGTTCGAGGTGTCGTTCGCGAAGTACCTCGAGGCTACGCCACCGCAGGGAACCTTCATCACGCGTCGCCGTGATGCCGTGGTGTTCGCGACCAACGTGCCGCAGCGGCTGGGCAAGACGCTCGCCGCCACGGCGTGGTCGTCGGTGTCGCGCAAGAAAGGCAACCCGGCATGAACGCGTTGACGCAGCTGCTGCACGCGGTGCGCCGGCGCGAGCGCCTGGCCGATGCTGCGCACGGGCTGGCCCGCTTCGGTCTGCCGGCGGGGCTGTTCACGGCCGCGTTCGCGATCTTCGCCATCCGCATCGTGGGCACGAGCCCGGCGGTGCTGTGGCTGACGGCGGCGCCGGTGCCCGTGATCCTCGCTTGGGCGTTCCTGCGGCCGCGATCGATGCGCGCGACGGCGCGCAGGGTCGACGCCCACTACGGGCTCGACGACGAGATCGGCGCCGCGTGGGAGCTGCAGCGCTCGGCCCCGCGTGGCGTGGGCGGCGACGAGCAGCGCACGCGCGACATCGTGGCCCTGCTGCAGAAGCAGGCCGAAACGCGCGCGGCCGGCCTGCAGGCATCGGGCGTCGTCGCCGTGAAGGTGCCGCCGCCCGGTTGGGTCGACGCCGTCGCGCTGGTGCTCGTCGTCATCGCGGCCGTGCTGCCGGAGCCGCGCTCGTCGTCGCTCGAGACATGGTTCGACTTCCGCGCGCAGGAGATCGCCGATGTCGCGGGTGCACGCGAAGGTCTGGATCTCGCGCTCGCCGATCCGCTGCGGCAGAACCTGCGCGCGCTCGCGAAGGCCGACGACGAGGTCGCCAAGACGGCGCAGCGAATGCTCGAGATCCTCGACGAGCTCGGCACCGGCGAGCTCGATCGCGCCGAGGCCTTCGAGAAGCTCGAGGAGCTCGAGGCGTTGCTCACCGAGATCGAGAAGGATCTCGAGGCGGACCTCGAAGAGGATCCGGGGCTGCTCGCGGACGCGGTGCGCGAGCTCGCCGACGGACTGCAGGAGCACGAGGTCACCGAAGAGGCGGGCGAGCACTTCGACGAGAATCGCCCCGAGGA
>CAZEDU010000219.1:1891-3495 GCA_964511185.1 uncultured Myxococcaceae bacterium
GGCCGAGGCCGCGCTCAACGAGGCCGCCGAGCAGGCCGAGGCGGGGTCGAAGGAAGATCAAGAGGCGATGCGCAAGGCGATGGAAGAGGCCGAGCGCCGGCTCGACCAGGCCGCCAAGCAGAGCAGCGACACCGAGAAGCAGCTCGACGAGGCCGAGAGGCGCCTGCGCAAGGAGGAGAAGCGCGAGACGAAGGACCCGGAGGAGAAGGAGCGTCGGCTGCAGAAGATGAAGCGCGAAGTCGAGGAGCTGCGACGCAAGCAGCAGCGCGAAGAGGCGGCCAAGCGCAGGCTCGAGCAGCTCAAGCGCGATGCGAAGGACGCCGCGAACAAGAGCAAGAGCGGCCAGGATCGCAAGCGCTCGGTCGAAAAGCTCAGCCGTGGCGCGCGGGAGGCCGCGCAGCAAGGACGACGAGCGAGCCGCACCAAGCAGCTGCGCGACAGCCTCGAGGAGGCCAAGACGTTCGTGCGGCAGGCGGGCAAGCAGGGCGACGGCGCCAAGCGGCGGCAGCAGCAGTTCAAGAAGTTCTCCCAGGCGGCCAAGGGCAAGCAGGGCAAGGACGGCAAGGACGGCAAGGGCAAGGGCAAGTCGACGCTCCTGGTCGAAGGCCAGGTCGGCGACGGCGAGCCCAACATGATGATGGAAGGCGAGGGTCAGGGCGAGGGGCAGCAGGGCGAAGGCGAAGGCGAAGGCGAGGGCGAGGGCGAAGGTGAGGGCGAAGGCCAAGGCGAGGGTCAGGACAGCGGCGAGGGCCAGAATCCGGGCGACGGCATCGGTGAGGGCTCGGTCGATCCGCTCGGCGATCCGGCCGCGCTCGACGTCAAGCGGAAGAACGTGCACGTCAAGGCCAAGCACGGGCGCGGCGTGAGCCGGGCCGAGGTGATCCGCGATTCCAGCCAGAAGGGGTTCGCGACCGAGTCGTATCGCGACGTGTTCACCGACTACCGCGGTCATGCCCAGAGCGCGATCGACAACGAGGCGCTGCCCCCGGCCAAGCGGCGGGCGGTCAAGCGCTACTACCAATACATCCAGCCGCGGAACTGACCGGGGCGACCGATCGAACGAATGTCTACTGCGATTACCACGGCAGAAACGAAGCAAGAACTCGAAGCACTGCAGCGCGACCTCGAGCAGCTCATGGGCGAGGTGGGGCGCGTGATCGTGGGGCAGCGCAGGGTGATCACGGGCGTGATCACGTGTCTGCTCGCGGGCGGCCACGGTCTGCTCGAGGGCGTCCCGGGCCTCGGCAAGACGCTGCTCATCCGCACGGTGGCGCGCGCGGTGCATCTCGACTTCGCACGCATCCAGTTCACGCCCGACCTCATGCCGGCCGACATCGTGGGCACGTCCGTGCTCGCGCAGTCCGAGGGCATCAGCACGGGCAAGGCGCTGCTCGAGTACCAGCCGGGTCCGATCTTCGCGAACATCGTGCTCGCCGACGAGATCAACCGCGCCACGCCCAAGACGCAGTCGGCGTTGTTGGAGGCGATGGCGGAGGGCACCGTCACGGCGGCCGGCGAGACGCGGCCCCTGCCCACGCCCTTCCTCGTGCTCGCCACCCAGAACCCGCTCGAGATGGAGGGCACGTATCCGCTGCCCGAGGCGC
>CAZEDU010000220.1:0-3370 GCA_964511185.1 uncultured Myxococcaceae bacterium
AGGCGACGATCCAGCAGCAGCCACGGGATGGTCGTCCACAGCACGACGCTGGCCCCCACCGAGAGCGGGACGCTCAGGGCCCAGTCGAAGGGGACCGACGACAACATCGTCCTCAACAGATAGAGCAGCGTGACCTCGATCAGGATGACGACCAGCCCCAGGGCGGCGTGCGCCGAGCCGCGTGCCCCCGCGATCGGCTCCATCCGCCAGGCCTGCAGGAACATCCGTTGTAACCGTCGCGTCAGAGACACCCCGGAGAAGACCAGCAGGAGCAGGCTGCCCAGCCGCACGCTGCTCACCTCGGGGTGCGCGAACACCACGGCGACCGCCGCTGCGGAGTCGCCCTCCAGCGCGAACTTGCGGATCACGGCATCCGACACGGTGCTCGCGCTGCCGGTGGGGAGCACCGCGGAGACGATGATCAACAGGGGGATCAGCGCCGTGAACGCCTGCGAGGCGATCACCATCGCCCGGTCCAGGCCCTGCATCTGGACGAAGGCGCCCACGCAGCGCCCCAGGAACGTCGATTCCACGCGACGGCGGAGCGCGGGTAGGTCCGGCACGATCCCCACCTCCTCGGCGACTGCGACCTGCGGCGAGTATCCGGCGCCACCGCGGCCGCACGCGTCATCTCAGGTGGATGACTGAGCCGCGAGGTCATCCGGCGGGGGTGACGCCCCGCCGCACGCGATCGAGCAGGGTGGGCGTGGCGCGTGTCGAGTCGCGCGCGCCACGAGGGAGGGACGACCCATGGACCAGTCGGAAGAGATCGCGCGCCTCCGCGCGCGGGTGGCCGAGCTCTCCCTCGCGCAGGTGCGGAAGATCGACCCCAACTGGCACCCCGCGCAGCGCGACTGCGCCGGCCTGGTCCGCTTCGTCTATCGCGGCGCGTACAAGTCGCTGCGCCCCGCACGGCTGAAGACGCCGCTCTGGCGCGACGGGCGAGGCGAGCCGAGCGACTTCGCCGACGCCGAGACGCTCATCGCGCACAACTTCGTTCCGCTGGGGCGAAGCGCGCAGGTCCTCTCCCGGCTGCGCAGCGGAGACGTGCTCGCCTTTCGGCGCGAGGAGAACGGCGCCGCGGTCTTTCACTTGATGCTGCTCGCGCGCGAGGGCCGCAGCGGGCCGCTGCACGTCGTCTACCACCCGGGCGAGGCGGGAGCGGCGGTGCGCTTCGGCCGGCTCGACGCGCTCGACCGCGAGGCGCCGATCGAGTGGCGGCCGTCTCCGGAGAACGGTTCTTTCTTGGGTTTCTATCGCTTCAAGGAGTGGCGCGATGACGAGTCGTGAACGGCGGGTGGCGCTGATCGCGGTCGGTGGCTTGTTGCTCCTCACCCTGGGGATCGGGGTGGGGTACCTGGTCGCGCGCGCGCCGGGCCGGGCGTCTGGGTCTTCGGGGGCGGCGGACACCGCTTCGACGCAGGTCCAGGGCGCGCCCGCGCTCCCGAAGGAGCCGACGCCGCTCAAGCTCGACGTGGCCGCGCTGCCGTCGTTCTGGGTCGAGGTGCACACCCCTTCGGCCCTGCTCGACGCCGCCGAGAAGAACGCGTGGCTTCAGCAAGCGCTCGGCGAGCCGCTGGGCAAGGGGTTCGTGGGCGCGTGGGCGGCGCTCCTGGGGACGCGCGGCGAGGATCTGAAAGCGAAGTTCGAAGGCACGGTGGCTCAGCTCATGGCGCGGCGGCTGGTCGACGGGCCGTTTCGCGCGGTGTGGTTCGCGGGCGAGGGCGCGACGGGAGCGCCGGCGGTGGTGCGAGACGCGCCGGGCGCCGCCTCGGGGACGGCCTTCGCCGCGCTCGACGCCGCCGCGCGGCGCGGCACCTTCGTCGTCGAGCGGTGCCCGGACGAGACGGCGAGCGACCAGACGCGCTTCGAGGTCGCGCGCTGGCTCATCGCCGACAACGCGCTGTACGCGACCACGGCGCGCGGCAAGCTCGTGCTGGCCCGAGCGCCCAAGACGGTGGTGCAGGCGGTGTGCGCCGCGCTGCCGCCGCTGAGCCCGCGGAAGGGCCACGACGTCGAGCTCGTGCTCTCCATCGACGCGCAGGCGCGCGAGACGCAGCAGCTCGCGATGCTCTTGGGGCTGGGCTCGCAGGTGCGGCTGGCGCTCTCGGTGAAGGGCGATCAGCTCGAGCCCCGCGGTTTGTCGGGAGGGCTCGCGGTGCCGGCGCGGCTCGATCAGAAGCCGTTCGACAAGGCGCTGCTCGCCGCGCTGCCGGCGGATACGCCCGTGCTGCTGGCGGCGCAGGTGCGGCTGCCGGCCGCGCTCACGGCGCAGGCGCTGAGCGCGCACTTCGAAGGCAAGGACGCTGGCCCGCTCCTCACCCGGCAGGCGGCGCTGGCCTGGTTCCCACGCGGGAACGAGCAGCTGCCGACCGAGATCGCGCTGCTGTGGAGCCGCCGGGAGGACCGCGCCGCGCTCGAGGCGCTCTTCTCCGGCAAGAACAAGATGACGCTCGCCGAGACGTGCAATGGGCTGGTGCTGTCGTCGACGACCGAGCTGCTGCAGGCGATCGAACGGGCGTGCGGCGGCAAGGTGCCGAACCTGCGCGCGGCCGCGGGGCCCGTGGTGCAGGGGCTCGAGTCATCGGCCTCCATCGTCATGGGGATCAACCTGGGCCGCGCGCTCGGCCAGCTGATCGCCGATGGGTACTGGTCGGAGACGCCCCTGGGCGCCAAGGCCAAGCTCCCGGCCACGGCGCCCAAGGAGATCGACGACGCGATTCGCACGCTCGAGGCGCTCCCTTACATGGGGTTCCAAGGGAAGGCCGAGGGCGCGCAGCTGGTCCCAGGAGGGTTCCGGTCATGAGGCACACGTCCTTCGCCGTCGCGGCGCTGGGTTGCTTGTGGGCGGCCTCGGCGTTCGCCAAGCCGCTCTACATCACCGTGGGTCGGAGCTTCGGAACCGAAGAGGCGCCGGTCGTCGACGTGGCGTTCGCCGAGTCCGAGCCGGTCGAGCTGCGCGTGCTCAAGCCGGACCACTTGGAAGCGTTCCTCAAAGAGCAGGCGGATCTCCGCCGCGCGTACCAGACGCCGCCGACGCAGGTGAACCCCGGCCGCGCGCTCTCGCGAGGGCTCAACGCGGTCCGCTCGCCGGGCGGGTACTTGCGGCGCGCCTTGAGCCAGCGAGGAGGTCGCGCCGGCGCTGCCGAAGGACGCCAACGGTGAGCAGCGGCCGCAGCCGAGCTTCCGCGAAGGCCCGCCGAAGCTCGTCGGTGTCCCGCCGGGCTTCACCCTGGTTCGGCAGGAGTGGCTCAACCTGGATCTGGGCGGCACCGAGCGCGAGTTCAACGTGCCTGGGTTCGACATGTGGTCGGGCAACGGCGGGTTTCAGGAGCGACGGGTCACGCTGCCTCCGCTGCCTGCGGGCCTG
>CAZEDU010000221.1:0-3366 GCA_964511185.1 uncultured Myxococcaceae bacterium
CAGCGATGCCGATGCTCGCGCCGAGCGACGCCTGGACACCGCTCGCGTCGAGGATGTTGGTCCCCTGAACGCTCTGGCGGGGGACGGGCGTCGGTCGGTACGCCGCCCCGGCGCGCAGCGCCAACGTCTCGCTGGCGCGGTACTCCATGCCCAGCCGCCCCGAGATCGTGTCCGCGAACCCGGGGCTGTCGGTCCCCGCCTGGAGATCGAGCGCCTCGCCCAACCCGAGCGCCTCGAGCGTGTCGCCCGACAGGTCGAGGTTGACCTTCAGGTACGGCGAGGGCGCCGCGCTCCAGTTCGCCCACTCGAGATCGCCGGAGAAAGTCAGCGTCTCGTCCACGTCGTAGGCGACGCCCACGTTCACCGTGTGCGGCGAGAAGTGCGACACGCCTTCGACCGCGGTGAACAACGAGCCCACGCCTTCGAGCTCGACGTCGGCGGGCACGCGGTAGCGCAGCTGAATCGCGCTGCGGTACGAGGCGCCGATGCGCAGCCCCGGCATCGGCGTGTACGCCACGCCCGCGGTCGGGCCGTAGAGGTTGAAGAGCTGCGAGTCGAGCTCGCGCAGCTTCACCTCCTTCGAGAAGACGTCCACCCGGATGTTCGCGCCGTCGCCCAGCGAGGTGGACAGCGTCTGAATGCCGACGCCCAGCGAGAGCTCGGGCAGGACCTTCACCCCGATGCCCGAGTAGATGGCGAACCGCTCGGGGCTGCCTTGGTAGTGGTACCAGTAGGGTCGGCTCGCGTCGACCGCGCCGGTGCGCAGCAGCCGAACCACTGGCACGTGCAGCGCCCCGCCGAACGCGACGCGCCCGCGGCCTTTGCCGGCGAACGGCAGCTTCACCGCGGCCGCCAACGACTGCGCGTCAGGCGCTTGGCAGTACGTGCAGTCGAGCGTCTTCGAGGCCTCGCGCGGCGTCACCGAAGCGCTCAGGTGGTAGTGGTTGTACTGCGCCATCACCTGCACCTGCTCGTCGCGCACGAGCAGCGCCGGGTTGTAGAACGCCGCCGCCTCGCCCGAGCTGTCGGCGGTCTGCGCGCCGCCCATGCCGGTGCCGCGCGCGCCCAAGCCGAACCGCTCGAACGGGTCGGCCGACGCCGCGGAGGCGAACAGCCCGACCATCAGAAGGGTCCACTTCGAGGCCTTCAGAAACGAACCCTCATTCCTCGGCGAATGGCTGAACGGCCTGAGCCACCGCGAGCTCTTGCCGCGCCTCCGACAGCTCGGAGTTGGTGGCGCGGAGGCGATCGGAGAGAACCTGCACGAAGCTCCAGAGCATCTTCACCGCGAGGATCGACTCGCGGCGCATCAGGTTCATCAAGTCGGGCCGAGAGATGACCATCACGCGCGTCGGCTCCACCGCGCGCACCGTGGCGGAGCGCGGCGCGTTGTCGATGAGCCCCATCTCGCCGAAGTGTCCGCCGGAGCGCAGCTCGGCGATGTCGACGCCGTTCTTCTCGATCGCCACGCGGCCGCGGATCACCACGAACAGCTCCTCGCCGGGCTGCCCCGCCACGACGATCTCTCGGCCGGCCGGGAAGGTGCGGGTGCTCGCGATCGAGAGCACCGCGGTCTGCTCTTTGTAGGTGAGGTGCCTGAAGAGCGGGATCTTGCGCAGCGCCTCCATGCGCGACTGCGCCTCGACCGCCTCTTCGCTCGGCTTCTCGCCGCCGCCCACCGCGACGACCACCGCGGTGATGTTGTCGCGGCCGCCTCGGTCGTTGGCCATCGCGACGAGCTTCTTGACCAGCTCCTGCTTGGGCGTGGTCGCCACCAGCGGGGCCAGCTCGTCGTCCGAGAGGTAGCCGTGCAGGCCGTCGGAGCAGAGCAGGAACAGATCGCCCGGCAGCACGTCGACGAGCAGCGTGTCCACCTGCACCGACTCCTGGATGCCGACCGCCCGCGTGATGACGTTGCGGTAGGGCGAGTTGGCGACCTGCTCCTTGGTGATGGTGCCGGCCTTGAGCTGCGCCGCGACCAGGGTGTGATCTTCCGTCAGCCGGTGCGCCTGCCCGTTGCGCACCAGGTAGATGCGGCTGTCCCCCACGTGGCCGATGACGCCCTTGGTGCCCGCGAGCGCCAGGCACACAAAGGTGGTGCCCATGCCGCGCTTGGTGCTGTCGGAGGTGGCGATCTTGTAGATGTCGGCGCACGCGCGCTGAATCGCCGTCTCGACGAGCGCGGCGGCGCGGGCGCGGTTGCCCTGGCTCGGCTCGGCGGCGAGCGCGTTGAGGATGTCGCGGGCCTGGGCGATCTGCTGGCGAACCACCTCGGTGGCCCGCGCGCTCGCGACCTCGCCCGCCGCGTGCCCGCCCATGCCGTCGGCGACCACGTACAGCCCCAGGGCCGGGTCGACCAGCATCGCGTCTTCGTTGTGCTGGCGCTTCCGCCCAACGTCGGTGAGGCCGAAGGATTCAGGAGTCAGAGACACGGCGGCGCAACTTACGAGGCCGGATTCAGCACCGCAAGCCTCTCCAACGCGAGCCGGCACTGCTGCGCGAGCGCGGGCCGCGCCTCTTCGACGTACGCGGTCTCGACCACCGCGTGCAGGTAGAACGGCCGCTGTCCGCTGAAGTAGACCGCGCGCGCCAGGTCGTTGAGCGCCGAGTGGTTGAAGCCCAGCAGCGACGACGCGAGCGCGCGGACGAAGTAGAGCGCCGCGTGATCGCCGTGCTGCGCGAGCGCTTGCGCGAGCCGGCGCTTGGTGGCGAAGACGGCGAGCTCCAGGTTGAGCCCGTTCACGTGGTGCACCAGCGACAGGTGCTCGCGCAGGTAGACCTCTTGAACGGTGAGCCCTCGCCCTGCCGAGAGCTGCTCGAGTGCCCGCTCGGGGGCGCTCTGGGCGTCCCGCACGAGCCGCACCCAGCGCGCCTCGCCTCCCGAGAAACCCGCCTCTTCGACGTCGTCATCCTCCACCGCGACGCCGGCGACCAGCCGTTCGAGCAACGCGCGCTTCCTCTCGAGCGCGCCCTGCCGCGCGCCGATGAGCAGCTCGGGCGGGAGGCCGCCATCCTTTAGACGCGCCATCGGCAAGGCCGTGCGCGGGGTGCGCTCCTCTTTGGGCAACAGCCCTTCGAGCAGCGCGTCCCAATCCAGCCAGCGCAAGACGGTGAAGCCGCGCGCCGCGCGCCGCATGCGCCAGACGTTGAAGCGGTGCAGGCCCACCACCCCAGCGACATAGAGGCTCGCGACGCCGCCAGTGACGAGCAGGCTCACGACGCACCGGCTAGCAGAGGTGCCGGCGTGGGGTAAAGTCGCGCGCTCTTCATGAACGACGACCTCGAGAACTGGGTGCAGGGGCTGCAGGACGAAGACGACGCCATCCGCGAGGAGGCAGCGCAGGCGCTCGCGCTGTCGGGAGATCC
>CAZEDU010000222.1:0-3316 GCA_964511185.1 uncultured Myxococcaceae bacterium
GACAATCAACCGATCGCGGACGCGGACTTTCGCAACAACTGGGATCTCTCCGCTGCGCGCGCGGTGATCGTCACCGAGCTGCTCGTCGCTTCGGGCGTGGCGCCCGACAAGCTGATCGCGGCGGGCTTCGGCGAGTATCACCCGATCGGCGACAACCGCACGGTCAAAGGAAGACGCTTGAACCGCAGGATCGAGATCGAGATCCAACCGCCCGAGCTCGATGCGCTGCCGGAGCTCGTCGAGGCCGTCTCCAAGACGACGACGGCCAACTGACTCACCTCCACTTGCGCATCAGTCCCTCCTGGACCGTGGAGGCGACGAGCTCACCGCGCTCGGTGAAGAACTGTCCGCGTACGAGCCCGCGCGCGGACGTCGCCGAGGGGCTGTCGATGTCGTAGAGCAGCCAGTCGTCGAAGCGAAACGGCCTGTGAAACCACATCGCGTGGTCGAGGCTCGCCACCTGCATGCCGGCGGAGAGCCAGCTCACGCCGTGCGGCTGCAGCGCAGTGCCGAGGAAGTTCGAATCCGAAGCGTAGGCGAGGAGGTACTGGTGCACCGAGGGCGTGTCCGGCAGGCGACCGCTCGCGCGGTACCAATGCTGGCGCCGGGGCGCGCTCGGCACCGGATTGAGCGGATCGTGGGGGATCACCGGGCGCACTTCGATCGGTCGCTCCGCCAGCGCGCGCTCGCGAAACTGTTCGGGGATGCGATCGGCGGCGGCGGCGGCGAGCTCCGCCTCGGATCGCAAGCCTTCGGGTCCGGGCACTTCCGGCTTGAGCGCCTGATGCTCGAAGCCTTCCTCCACCTTCTGAAACGATGCGGCCATGGTGAAGATCGCCCGTCCCGACTGGATGGCGACCACCCGCCGTGTCGTGAAGCTCTTGCCGTCGCGGATGCAGTCGACATCGTAGACGATGGGCTTTCTGGCATCGCCCTGCCGCAGGAAGTAGCTGTGAAACGAGTGCACCGTGCGCTCCGCCGGCACCGTCTTTTCCGCCGCCGACAACGCCTGACCGAGCACCTGGCCGCCGAACACCGCGCCCCAGCCGAGGTCCTGACTCTGACCCCGAAACAGGTTCTGTTCGATCTGCTCGAGCGCGAGCAGCTGCACCAGCTCGTCGAGGACCTTGCTCATGGCGGCCGAGCTTAGCCTCGCTTCACCCCGATCTTGGCCGCCGCTGACCGGCTGAGATTCAATTTCGCGACCGGTGGACGTTCGCCCGTTGAGCTGGCCTGCACCTTCGCGCCGCCCGGGCGTCTGGGCCAGCTTGCGCCTATGGCTCGCCGACGCCGGACCCAGCGTTTTCGTGTACCTCGCGAGCTTCGCGGTGATCGCCCATGGCTGCTCGCGGGGCTCCGCGCGACCGCCGGAAGCTCCGGTACGGGTCACCGCAGAAGCCCCCGCTCCCGTGGATCCGGCGCCGGCCGGAGAGCCGCGCGCGCTGCTCGCGTGGCGTGACGCGGACCGGACGCCGCCCGCCGCCGCGCCGAGCCCGAGCGCGACGCCTGCGCCCGAGCCGCCGGTGACCGAGATCGCGCGTGCGCCGAGCGCGATCCGCAAACCCGAGATCGAGCCCGAAGACGTCCCGGAACGGGTCGTGCTCGCGCCGGACGCGCTGCTGCCGAAACCGGCGACGAAGTCCGCTCCGCCGAAGGCCACACCGCCTGCGCCGGTACCGCGCGTGGCGGTCGTCGCGCCGCCCGCGCCGCCCGCTCCAGCGCCCGAAGCGCCGATCGCGTCCGTCGCGCCGGATCCGGAGCCCGCTCTGGAGCCCGCGCCCGCGCCCGCGCCGGCACCCGCGCCCTCGCCGGCGTCCGCCCCCGCGCCCGCGCCACCGGCCGCCACGGTCGCGCCCGTGCCGACGGCCGTACCACCGCCGCCTCCACCCCCGGCACCAAAACCGGTCAAGCGCGTCGATCGCAAGAAGCGTCCGACGCCGATGTCACCCCAGGAAGCGACGCGACACCTCTCGTTCGCGTGGGAACAGCTGACGGGTGAGCCCGCGACGCTCGAGCTCGTGAGCGTGCTCTGGGCGCAGTGGGCGCTCGAGACCGGACGTGGCCGCTGGATGGTCGACTACAACTACGCGGGTCTGAAGGGTCGCGCTCCCGACGGCGGTCTGGCGCAGTGGTGGACGTGGGAAGAGACGGACGATGGCCCGCGCCGCGTGCGCGCCAAGTTCCGGAGCTACGAGACGGCCGAAGAGGGCGCGCGCGACTACGTGAAGCTGCTCTGGGCGCGTTACCCGCGCGCGGTGGCTGCGGCTCGGCGCGGCGACGCGATCTCGTTCGTGCTCGAGCTCGATGACGGCGGCTTCTTCTCGGAGCGCCCTTCACATTACGTGAGCTCCGTGGCGAGTCTGGCTCAGGAATTTCGAAGAGAGCACCGCGCCGCGCGCTTCTGATGCGTCAGTCGAGCGAGGCCATCGCCGCAAGCTCCATCTCGATCAGCTCCCACTCCGTGGTGAGCTTTGCCTGCTCGCCTTCGAGCACCGCTTGCTCCTTGCGCAGCGCCTCGACCTCGTGCGGCGGTGTGCGCTCGAAGAAGCCGGCGCCGCAGTAGCGCTGGTTGATCTCCGAAAGCCGCGCCTCCACGGCGCTGATCTTCTCGAGCAGGTCGTCTCGCTGCTTGGGCAGCGATTTTTGGCGATTGTTGCTGGGTTTGGCGGCTGGGGCGGGCTTGGCCTTCTTGGACCTGTTCGCCTTGGCGCGCAGCTCGACGTTGTCAGCGTCCAGGTGATCGTCGCCCTGGCGCTCCAGGTACTCCTGGTAGTTGCCGGAGAAATCGTTCATGCCGTCGGCCCGGATCTCGATCACGCGGGTGGCCAGCTCGTTCACGAACCAGCGATCGTGAGACACGAACACGAGCGTGCCCTGGTAGCTCTTCAGCGCTTCGACCAGCGACTCGATCGACTCCAGATCGAGGTGGTTGGTCGGTTCATCGAGCACCAGCACGTTCGGCTTTTGCACCATCAGCCGGCTCATCACCAGCCGCGTCGCTTCTCCGCCGGAGAGCGCCGAGACCTTCTTTTCCACGTCCTCGCCCGAGAACAAGAGCCGGCCGAGCACGCCGCGCACGAAGCTCGTGCCTTCCTGCGGACAGATGTCCCACAGGTAGTCGAGCGCCGTCTGCGAGGGGTTGGTGAGCTGATCGCGATGGTCCTGCGCGAAGTATCCGACGTGCGTCTCGTGCCCCCAGTTCACCTTGCCGCGGTCGCGCTCGAGATTATTGGTGACGATCTTGAGCAGCGTGGACTTGCCCAGGCCGTTCGCGCCGATCACCGCCACCCGCTCGCCGCGCCGCAGCGTCAGCGAG
>CAZEDU010000223.1:0-3292 GCA_964511185.1 uncultured Myxococcaceae bacterium
CGCGCCGCGCTCCGCTGCTTCGGCTGTCTCGGCCGGCGGCGCGATGGCCGCCAGCGCCGCCTCGAGCTGCGCGCTCGGGCTCTCGGTGGCGGCCGCCGGAAGCGCCTTGAAGCCGTCGTGCACCGCCTGGCGCCAGAACGAGGCGAACCCCCCTTCGCCTCCGGCCAACGGCCACAGCGCCTTCTCCCAGTGCCCGCGGACGAAGTCGTGCCACGTCGCGTTTTCCTTGGCCCAGCGCAGCACCGTCTCGAAGGCCGGCCGCGTCTCGAACAGCGGCTGCACCGTCGGCTGCCGAAGCCCCACCAGGTCGGCGCGCGTCTGGGTGTCGCCCCAGTCTTCGAGCGCGTTGTGCGCGGGGGCGAAGAAGCCGCACGCCGAGGCGGTCTCGTCGACCTTCTCGCCGACCGCGGCCGACACCGGCAGCTTCGACAAGAGCGCCTTGAGCTCGGCGCCGGCGGGGTGGGCGTAGACCGGGTTGCACTGCACGAAGAGGGCGGCGCCGACCTCGCCCGCGCGCAGCTCCTCGACGAGCTCGCTGAAGAAGAGCGCGTCGCCGTCGAGCTCGACGCCGCCCGCCACATCGAGCGTGTGGCCCACCGCGCCCAAGGCCTCGTTGAGCAGGAGGGCGAGCAGCTGCACCGACTCGTCGCTGCTGCCGGTCAAGACCAGCGCGGCGCCGCCGGCCTTCTTCAGCTCGGCGGCGAGCGCGTCGAGCTGGCCGGCCTCGAGCGGGGGCTTCCCTCCGCTCACCTCGCGCGGCAGTCGCCCCGGCGCAATGCGCTGGAGCAGCGCGGCGAGCAGCGGGCCATGCTCCGAAGGCGCCAGGGGAATGCGCTGGTCCGCGTTCGAGCCGGTCAGGCTCATCGCCGCCTCGACCTGCACGTGGCGCAGCATCGTCGCGGCCTCTTTGCGCGCCTGGACGTACTGGCCCGAGAGCTCCACCGGAGAGAGCCAGCTGCCGAGGAAGTCGGCCCCCACCGAGAGCACCCGCTTCGCCCGCTCGAGCCGGTAGCGCGGAATCAGCCGCTTTCCGAAGAGCGCCTGCGCGGCCCGGGCGATCGGCTCCCGGGTGGGAATCGGCTCGAACCGCACGCGCTTCGCTTCGGGGTAGGTGGCCACGAAGCGCGCCGCGGCCGCGTCGGCCGACGGGCCCACCACCCAGGGGAGCACCAGGCGAATCTTCTGCGGGCTGGCCGCCTCCAGGGCCGCCGTGAGCTGTCCGTCGAGCGCCGAGAACGAAACGGGGCTGCCAGCCACGAGCGGCTTGCTCGCCCGCGACGCGTCGTAGAGCGACAGGACGCCGGCCTGCCCGACCGCGCAGGCGCCGCCGCGGCTCACCGGGTGCTCGGGGTTTCCTTCGACCTTGATGGGCCGGCCGTCGCGCGTCTTGAGCAACAGGCCGCAGCTGGCGCTGCAGCCGGCGCAGCTGGTCGCGTACCAGGTCGACAGCCCGGGGACGACGCCTTCGGGGTGCCGGGCGAAGGGCACCACCTTCTGCACCGGCGCCCGGCTGCACGCGGCCACCGTCGCCGACAGCCCCATCAGCTTGAAGAAGCCGCGCCGCGGGACGCGCTCGGCGTCGAGCGCCGCCTTGCCGACGGGCAGCTCCTCGGCGAACTCGTCGTGCGCCTTCTCGGGCAGCTCGCCGCGCCGCTCTTCCAGGCTCTGCCAGTACTCGGGAGGTGTCTTGGTCGTCTTCGACATGGCGCCCTCTACCTGTGGCAGCTCGAGCATTGGGTGGGGGCCGCCTCGGCGCCGGCGACGTTGCGGGCGCGGTGACAGTCGAGGCACCAGCCCATCGACATCGTCTCGACCTGCGCCACCCGGACCATCTTCTCCACCGGCCCGTGGCACTCCTGGCACTTCACGCCGCCGGAGATGTGGCTCGCGTGGCTGAAGAAGGCGTGGTCGGGCAGCCGGTGCACCTTCACCCACTCGATCGGCTGGTTCGTCTCCACCGCCTTCGCGAGCTTCTGAATCTCGGGGGAGTCTTTTTTGATCTGCGTGTGGCAGTTCATACACACGCTCACCGGCGGCACCCCGGCGTGCCGGCTGCGGTCGGCGGCGAAGTGACAGTACTGACAGTCTATTTTGTACTCACCGGCGTGCAGCGCGTGTGAATAGGCAATCGGCTGAACCGGGGCGTAGCCCTGCTGGCTCCCCAGCTGGGGGCAGCCGGCGAGCAGCATCAGCCAGAGAAATCCGAATGTCTTGTTTGTCCAAGGCGTCGCCATGAGCTCTTGCGTCCGCGGTCACGAGGGCCGCTCGCACCCCTTGCGCACGTAGAAGAACCAGTTGATGCCGACCGCGAGGGCGTAGAAGGCGATGGCGGCGACGAAGAACGGAATCGCCGAGCCGGTGTCGGTGATGGACTTGCCGACCAGCGTCGAGAAGACGAACGGCCCATAGGCGGCGACCGCGCCGGTCCAGCCCAGCACCTGCGCGCCTTGCCGCGCGTTGTGGCTGAAGATGATGGGGTACTGCCGGAAGGTCGACGCGTTGCCGATGCCGGTGGCCAGGAAGACCAGGAGCATCAGCCCGACGAAGAGCGGGAAGCTCTCGGTCGAGGTCGGCGTCAGCGCGTCGGTGAGGCCCAGCGCCGCGCAGGCGCCAATCAGCAAGACGCCCGAGAGCTGCGTCAAGATGCCGCCGCCCACCTTGTCGGCCACGAAGCCGAACAGCACCCGGGCCGTCGAGCCGACCAGCGGCCCCAGAAAGGCGTACTTGAGCGGATCCGGCGCGTCGGCGAAGTCGCCGTAGATGGCCTTGATCATCAAGGGAAACGCCGCAGCGAAGCCCGAGAACGACCCGAAGGTCATCACATACGTCACCGTGCAAAACCAGGTGTGTTTGTCTTTGAAGATGTCGAGCTGCTCCCGCAGCGACGCGCGCACCGGCACGCTGCGCAGCGACACCCAGCAGGCGACGCCGATGACGAGCAGCAAGGGCGCGTACCAGAACGCCGCGTTCTGCAGCCAGATGGGCTGGCTGATGGCCCCTTTCTGAAAGACCTGCGGCGCGCCGGCCAGCGCGCCGAACAGCCCGAAGCTGATGATCCACGGCGTGACGAGCTGGGTGAGGCTGACGCCGAAGTTGCCGATGCCCGCTTGAATTCCCAGCGCGGCGCCCTGCAGCCGCTTGGGAAAGAACAGGCTGGTCGACGGCATGAAGGACGAGAAGTCGCCTCCACCCATGCCCGCCAGGAGCGCCAAGACGAGGAACACCCAGAACGGAGTGGCCGGGTTGGTCACCGCGAACGCGATGCCGACCACCGGGACCAGCTTGAGGAACG
>CAZEDU010000224.1:0-3278 GCA_964511185.1 uncultured Myxococcaceae bacterium
AGGCCGTGGAAACTCGTGAGGTGTTTGCCCTTCGGGGGAACCAGCGCGACGAGCCACTGAGGCTAGAAGTCCGTCAGGGCTCCACCCGGAGGACCGACCCCGACGGCAGCACCCGGAGCAGCTCGCCGACGACCGCGTCGACCTTCGCGGCCTCGGCGTGTTCGACGGTGAGCTTGACGTGGTAGCCCGCGCTGCGGTCGAACGTCGGGTAAGAGCCGATCGCCACGTCGGGCGCCGCGAGCGCGACCTTGTCGAGCGCCGCCGCGATCTCGCCCTCCCCCACGCTCAAGTAGATCTGCTTGAGCTGCAAAGGCGTGCCCTCCACGCGGCCCAGCGCCACCTCCAGCTGCAGCCGAAATAGCTGCGGCACGCCGGGGAGCATGAAGACGCCGTCGCAGAAGAGCGCGGGGAACCAGCCGCCTTCCAGGGGGAGCAGCTCGTAGCCCTCCGGCGCCTCCGCGAGCCGCAGCACCTCGGGCGGCACCTCGTCGCCGTGCTTGGCGCGCAGGCGCGATTCGATCTCCGGGACGCGCACGATCCGCCGGCCCAGCGCCAGCGCGACGGCACGAACCGTGACGTCGTCGTGGGTGGGGCCGATGCCGCCGCTGGTGAAGACGTGGCTCGCGCGCTGCCGGGCGGACGTGACGGCGTCCACGATCGCGTCGATCTCGTCCGGCACCAGCCAGAGCCCCTTCAGCGGCACGCCACGCGCCCGCAGCCGCTGCGTCAACAGCGGGCCGTTCTGGTCGGCCACCTTCGCCGTCAGCACCTCGTTGCCGATGATGACGCCCGCGGCCGTCGACCTGCTCACGCCCGCCGCCTCCCGAGCAGCGCGCGGATCTCCCACAGCGCGGCCTCGGTCACCTCTTCCGCCGGTCGATTCCCGTCGAGCGGCACGATGCGCTCCTTGCGCGCGCGGCGCCGAATCGCCTCGAGGTACTTCCGCGCCACGCGCCGCTGCACCTGGGTCTTCTCGAACAACTCCGGCGGTCCTCCGCGGCCCCGCCGCCGCTCCTCGGCGACGCGATCGCTCACCTTGAGGAACAACGTCAGGTCCGGCCGCGCCGCCGTTCCGTTGATCGCCTCGACCCACGCCAGGGGCGTGCTGAGCCCCTGGTACGCGAGCGAGGAGAGCAAATAGCGATCGCTCAGCACCACGATCCCACGGCGCAGCGCCGGCAGCACCTCGCGCGCGACGTGGTCGGCCCGATCGGCGGCGAACAGCAAAGCCAACGTCTCAGGCGAGAGCTCTCCCTCGGGCAGCTGGCGCGTGAGGGCCTGCCGCAAGAGCCGCCCGACGGGCCCGGTGGAGGGCTCACAGGTGGTGTGCACCGCGACGCCATCGGCGCGCAGCGCCTCCGCGAGCCGGGCCAGCTGGGTCGTCGTGCCCGAGCCGTCGACCCCTTCGAGGACAATGAACCGCCCGCGCCTTGTCCGTGCGCTCATTGCGGCAGGAGCGCGGCCGGATCATCGAGCTTCAGCTCGCGGCGCAGCGCCTCGAGCGCCTTCAGCTTCTCGAGCTCCGCGCGCAGCTCCCGGCGGGCCAGCGCCCAACGGATCAGGGCATAAACGAGGATGAGACCCGAGAGACCCGTGCCGGCGCCCACCCAACCCGGCAGCTTGTCGCCCAGGTCCCAGGCGAGCTTGCCCACGCCGCCGAAGAGGATGAGCGAGACCGCCAACGAGACCGCGGCGTGCGCGAAGTGAACGGTGCTCGAGCGGCTGCTGAGCTCGGCCTGAAGCTGATCGAGCTGTCGGCGCAGATCGGTGGTGGAGGCAGAGGCTGTCACGGGCGCGGCACCCTACCCGAACGGCCCGCCGGCGGTCGAGCCGACTCAAGCCTCGGGCATCGGCACGTCTCGGCCGCAATCCCCGCACTTCAAGCCACCCTTCGCGGGAGCGCCGCAGGTGCGGCAGCGCGTCCAAGCGGCCTCCCCGGTCGTGCTGGCCTTCGACTCGGCGGGGGCCGGCGCGGGCGGACCGACGCCCGCTCGCCTCGGCAGCCGCATGCCACACCGCTCGCACATCACCCCGGTCGTCGCCGGCGTCTTGCAGTAGCGGCAGAACACCTGCGCCGACGAGAGGACGGTGCGGACGCCGTCGTCCTGCTCGCGTCCCCGGTCGATGCCCTCGATCGTCTCGAGGAACATCGGATCGAACGGCAGCATCACGTGGCGCTCGAGCTCCTCCATCCCACCCGCCGCGACGTCGGGCGTGGGTCCCACCTGATGCCGCTCTTGGTCCGGCATCGGCGCCACCTGCACCGGCGGCGCGGGCTCGGCGTCGAAGCGCGCGCTCTCGAGCTCATCCAGCGGGAGAATCGGAATCTCGGCCCGCTTCCCCACCGCCAGCAGCTTGCCGCACTCCTCGCACTCGGCTCCCTGCGCTTGGGTGTGGTGGCACAACGGACAAACGGGCATGGACCTTCAGCATAGCCGAGGGCCCATGAAGGCAGCCGCCTACACCGCCTCGGCCACCATCGGGACGAAGCGAACCGCCAGCAAATGCTCCAGCTTGAGCCCTTCGGGCGTCCGGGTGAGGCGCACCAGCGTCTGCTCGTCCCCCGCCCCGACCGGGGCGACCAAGCGGCCCCCCATGGCCAGCTGCGATACCAACGCAGGCGGGATCTCCGCCGGCGCGGCGGTCAGGAGGATCGCGTCGAACGGCGCGCGCTCGGGCCAGCCGCGGAACCCGTCGCCCCAGCGCGGATGCACGTTGGGGAACTCCGCGAGCCGCTGCGCCGCCTGCTTGGCGAGCGCGGGCTGCACTTCGATGGTGAAGACCTCGCGGGAAAGGAGCGCCAGCACCGCCGCCTGGTAGCCCGAGCCGGTGCCGATCTCCAGCACGCGCGCGCTCGGGGTCAGCCCCAGCGCCTCGGTCATGTACGCGACGACGTACGGCTGGCTGATGGTCTGACCAAAGCCGATGGGCAACGGATGATCCTCCGTCGCCTGCCCCCGCACCCCTTCGGGCACGAAGGTGCTCCGGTCGAGCTGCGCGATCGCCGCCAGCACCCGCTCGTCGCGGATGCCTCGGGCCCTGAGTTGGATCGCCAGCTGAACGTCACCCATGCCCTCGAAGATAGTCGTCGAAGGCGGCGTTCGCCCGGCTTTCTGCTCGGCGCTGATCACCCCACGCGGGCCAGCGCGAGCCGCCCCTCCCACCGCTCGGAGAGCGCCCGCACGAGCGGCTGGTGCTCGGGCGACGTCAGGCTGGGGTCCGCTTCGAGGACCGCGCGTGCCTCTTCGCGGGCTTGCGCGAGCAGCGCCTGGTCGCGC
>CAZEDU010000225.1:0-3276 GCA_964511185.1 uncultured Myxococcaceae bacterium
AGCTTCGCGCGCTGGCTCGCCGGCAGCTGGTTCCACTTTCGAATCTCTTCCACCGTGCAGTCGAAGCGCTGGCTCAGGCTCCACAGCGAGTCGCCCGGCTGCACCGCGTAGGTCACCTTCAGCTTGCCGTCGACCTTCTCGGCGCGCACCGGCGGCGCGTTCTTCCTCGCCACCCGGGTGCCCGCGGGGACCTCGTCTTCTGGCCGCGGGGCCTGGAACCCGCTGCGCCGCGCCTGCGCGAGCTGCCGCTCGAAGGCGCGGTCCGGCTTGCCTGCCTTCGCGTACCCGGCGCTCGGCACCGGCACCACCAGCTCCGCGTGCACCCGCAGCGCGCGGGGAGAGCGCAGGCCGTTCATCCGCATGATCGCTTCCGGCGCGCTCCTGTACGCCCTCGCGATCTGCGACAGCGTGTCGCCGCGCTTGACCCGGTGGACCTTGAAGCTCAGCCGCTCGGCAGGCGCGATCTTCGCGAAGTTCTCGGCGAACACCGGCCCTTTGCCCTTCGGCACCCGGAGCACGTACGGGAACTTCGCGTTCGCCGGCGGCGTGCACCACCGCTTGAGCTCGGGGTTCAGCTCGCGGACGGCCTCGATCGGCACCTCGGCGGCGCGCGCGACGACCTCCAGGTCCACCGCGTCCTCGATCCGCACCTCGTCGAACTCGAGCGCGATCTGGTAGGCGAACTCGTCGTGCGAGAAGCCGAACGCCTCGGGGTGCTTGGCGATCAGCGCGGCGGCGATGAGCTTGGGCACGTAGTGCTGGGTCTCCTTCGCGAGCCCGCGCCCCTCCGACAGCTCCCAGTAGTCGTTGGTGCCGCGCCGGCTGATCAGCCGCCGCACCTTGCCGTCGCCGGCGTTGTACGCGGCCCACGCCAGGTGCCAGTGGCCGAGCATGCCCTTCAAGCGGGACAGGTACTTCGCCGCGGCGTGCGTGGCTTTGATCGGATCTCGGCGCTCGTCGACCCAGAAGTCCTGCTTCAGGCCGTATTGCGCGCCGGTGCGGGGCATGAACTGCCACGGCCCCGCGGCCTTCGCCCACGACAGGGCGTGCGGCGAGAAGCCGCTCTCGATCATCGCCAGATACACCGTGTCCTTGGGCAGGCCGTACTGCTCGAGGATCGGCGTCATCGCGGGGATGAAGCGCGTCGAGCGCGCCATCCAGTTGCGGAACCACTTGCGGCCGGGCCCCTGGAAGAAGCGGATGTACTGCACCACCAAGGGCCGCATCTCGAGCGGGATGTCGTACTTGGCCTGCACCAGCGCGACGTCGAAGCCGTGCAGATCGACGACGCGCGGCAGCTCGCGCGCGGCCTCGTCGGCAAGACCGGTGTCGCGCTCGTAGCGGTCGAGCGGGTGCCGCAGCGGGTGCGCGGGGCCTAGGTGCCGCAGCGCCTCGAGCAGCTCCATGTCGGCGGGCGCCTCCGGGTCGAGCGCGGCCTCTTCCAGCGCGCGCATCTCCTCGAGCTCCAACGACTCGGGCAGCTCCTCCGGCGCGGCCTCGTCTGCCGCCGTCGCGCCAGCCACCAGCGCGGGCGCGTCGGGGCGCTTCACCTCCACGGTGCCGGGCGGCGGCGGCGGCATCGGCACCTCGCTCACGCGCGCCACCTGCTTGCCTTCGATGCGCTTCATGCCCTTCGGCGGCGGCGGCATCGGCAGCGCATCGCCCACGCGGGACGCAACGGCTGTGCCGCTCGTCACGAGCCAGGGGAGGGAAAGCAGCGCGGCGCAGCGAAGCAAGGACATGCGATGTTCACAAAGTGTCGAGCCCGGACGAGCGGCCCGCGAAAAATCGTACCACTGGCGAAAACCCCCGCCTGGGCCGGGGTAGGGCGCGTGCCTACTTCGTCGCCGGTGCTTTCGGCAAATCCGCCAGCGGCCTTCCGTGCCCGGGCCCGAGTATCTGGGCGAGATAAGAGCGGAACTCGAAGTGCGGGCTGTTTTCGGGATCGTGGCAGCCGATGCAGTGCTTCGGCTCGTTCGTGCGGATCACGTTGTCGAGCGTCGGGTTCGCCACGTGCAGCGAGCCCGGCCCGTGGCAGCTCTCGCAGCCGACCTCCTTGCGCCCGTCGACCTTGTCGATGCGGCAGACGCCACCGGGTTGATCCGCGCCGGTGACGTGGCACGTCACGCAGTCCAGGTGGAGGCTCTTACCCTGCGCCTCGAGGGTGGCGTACGCCTGCGCGTGCTTCGACGCCTCGAACACGCGGAACGCGTCCGCGTGGCAGCCGCGGCAGGCGGCGCTGCCCAGGAACGCGGCCTCACCTCGCGCGGGCTCGGGGCAGTCCTTGCCGTGCGCGCGCGCCCACGCCAGGTTGATGAGGCCCACGTCGCGGTCGTACCGCTGCACGATCGCCTTTGCCGCCGGGTCGCTCTCGAAGTTCGACTCGAGCGGGATGAAGCGCGCCTTCCATGCGTTCCTCCCCTCGACCGACGGCGGCGGCCGCGCGGCCACCGCCTCGCGCCGCACGATCAGCTCCTCGAGCTTCGCCTTCTTGAGCGCCATCAGCTCCTTCCGGAGCGAAGGCGCGTTGACCTCTTTGCGGAGCAGCTCGATCCGCTCGTCGAGCGCCTGGAGCTCCCGCTCCGCGTCGGCTTGGCTGGCGAGCAGCGCGAGCGGCTCGTCCGGCCCGCCCCGCAGGAACGCCTCGAGCTTGAGCAACGAGCGGCCCTTGCTCTGCACCTGCGCCACCGGCACCGCGCCGCGCACGAGCACGTTGTCTTCGCCGCCCAGCGCGCCGGCGGGCGCCGCCGCGATGAGCAGGTCCGCCGTCCCTGGAAGCGTCTGCGCCGCCGCCTGCGCCTCCTCGAGCGGCCGGTGCAGCACGGCGATGACCAGCCGAGCGCCTTCCCCTCGCGCCTGGGCGGACAGCGCGCGCAGGCGCTCGGGCTCGTCGCTCACCGCCAGCGCGACCTCGTGCGCGCCGACCCGGAAGCGGCGCACGGAGTGGGGCGGCTGCTCGGGCAGGCCCAAGGAGCGGCGGAACGCCTCGCCCCGCGCGTCGTCCCATCGGGTCGGGGTGAAAGCGGAAAGCCCCATCCACGCGTAGGCCTCCGCCAGCGCCTTCGCCTTGCGCTCCTCTTGCGGCACCGCCTCGTCGGGCAGGGTGGGGTGGCGAAAGAGCGAACGGCCGGTGTCGATGTAGAGCAGCGGCCCTCGGCGGCGCGCGTCGAGCACCTGGTGCGCCGCCCGCGCGATGCCGCCGCGCATGTTCTCGCTGCAGCCGCACGGCCCCAGATAGCCGCGCAGATCTCCGCTGACGATCACCGAAAAATCTGG
>CAZEDU010000226.1:0-3239 GCA_964511185.1 uncultured Myxococcaceae bacterium
CGGCGGCTTCGCGCTCCCGATCGGCGCCGGGCGCTACAACCTCGTCGCGACCGCGCCCGACGAGTCGGCCTTGCCGCCGGCGGTGAGCGCCAACCTGGTCGTCAACCCCGGCGTGGCGCCGACCCGCGACCTGGTGTTCTCCGCCCCCTTGAAGATCGTCGGCCGCCTGCTGAAGACCGCGAGCCCCGGCGCCCCAGCGCCCGACGTGCCGATCACCGAAGCCGAGGTCGAGCTGGTCGCCATCGATCCGGCCACCCGCCAGGTCCTCTCGCAACGCACGCGCGTCTCGTCCGGCACCGCGGGCAGCGTCGGAGACTTCTCGCTCTACCTCGACGGCTCGGCCGATCTGCTCCCGAAGCTCGAGATCGTCGCGACGCCCAAGGTGTCGGGCGTGATCCCCGAAAAGACCTTTCCCCAGTTCCCGCCCTACCCTTCGCAGCTCACGCTCGAGCTGGGCGACTTCGGGCCGATGTACAGCGGCCTCTCCGGCAAGCTGATCGGCACCGACGGCAACCCCGTGGTCGGCGCCGCGCTGCACATGCGCGGCGAGGTGAAGGGCGGCGGCACCTTCCGCACCAAGACGGTCACCACCGACGCGACCGGCGGCTTCCAGATCGACGCCTTGGAGAGCGCTCCCGACAAGGAGTACACGCTCGTCATCTCCCCTCCGGCCGGCAGCCCGGCGCGCTTCACGGAGTCGCTCACCGCGCGGGTCGAGGTGGTCAACGGCGTCGCGTCGCTCGCGCCCAACCAATTCACCGTGCCGGATCGGGTCCCGGCGAACGGCCGCGTGCTCAGCCCGGAAGGCAACCCGCTCCCCGGGGTCCAGGTGAAGGCCGTGCCCATCGAGACGATCGAAGGCTTCGGCTTGCCGGATCGCACCGGCGAGGCCGTCACCGACGTGACCGGCGTCTTCAATTTGGCGCTCGACCCGGCCATCTACCGCCTCGACTTCGTGACCGCCGATCTGCCGAAGCACTCGGAGCGCGCGCGCGTCGACGCCATCGAGAGCGCGCGCACGCCCGGGGTCACCTCGGTCGCGCTGGGAGAGATCGCCCTGCACCGCGGCCGGCGCATCACCGGCACCGTCTCGCGCGGCGGCGTGGGCCTGTCGAACGCGTCGATTCGCTTCTACCGGGTCACCACCTTCGACGGCGAATCGGTGTCGGTGCTGCTCGACGAGGCCTTGTGCGACACCGACGGCAAGTACTCGGTGATGTTGCCGTCGCGCTGACGCGCTACAGGCACTTCTGGTTGGTGCTCAAGACCTCGCGCAGGTTCGCGGGCGGCGGCAGGTCCATCGCCTCGAGCGCCGCGCGGAACGCCTCGACCGACTCGAGCTGCAGCCGCGGGTTCGACTTCTTCTCGCGCCCGATGGTGCTCGCGCGCCGGCCGTCGTAGTCGTGCGCCGGCAGCACCAGCGTGTCGTCGGGCAGCTCGAGCAGGCGCCGCAGGCTGTGAAAGAGCTGCCTGGCGTCGCCGGTCGGTAGATCCGTGCGGCCGCAGCCGCCGATGAGCAGGGTGTCGCCGGTCAGCACCCGGCCCGGCAGCACCAGCGACATCGCGTCATGCGTGTGGCCCGGCGTCGCGATCACCTGGATCTTCAACGCGCCGAGCGCGATCACGTCACCGTCTTGCAGCCCGCGGTCGACGCAAGGGGCCGGCGAGGCGGCGTGCATCAGCATCGTCGCGCCGGTCAGCTCCTTCAGCCGCACCGAGCCCGACAGGTGGTCGGCGTGCGTGTGCGTCTCGATCGTGTAGCGCAGGCGCAGCCGCTTCTCGAGCAGCTTGTCCATGTAGCCGTCGACCCCGGCGCGCAGCGGGTCGACGATCGCGGCATCCCCGGTCTCGAGATCGGCGATCAGATACGAGCGGCACTCGCCGTCCGACTGCAGCACCTCGAAGTGATACCCGAAGGTGCCGTGCTCCGAGTCGACCGTGGGCAGCTCCGAGTCCGAGGTCGACTCCATCCACCGGTCGGCGCAGCGCCCGGCGAACTCCGCGTTCACCGTGTCGCCCTTCACGCGGTACTGCCCGCGCCACTTCTTGTCGCGCACCCGGCCGACGAACTCGATGAGCCGGTCGACGTCCGACGCGTCGTTGTAGAGCCCGACGCTCGCGCGCACCGCCCCGGTGGGCGCGCCCGCCCCCTTCTTCGATGCCTGGAGCAGCCGATCGACGTAGACGTGCGCGCAGAAGCGGCCGTTGCGAACGGCGATCGCGCCCTCTTCCGACAGCACCGCGGCCGTCATCAGGTCGGACACGCCGTCGACGTTGAACGCGCAGACGCCGAGGCGGCGCGAGGCGTCGTTGGGGCCGTAGATCGCCACCCCGCCCAGCGCGTTCAGGCCGTCGAGCATGCGCGACATCAAGCGCACCTCGTGCCGCCGGATCTCCTCCAGCCCGATCGACTGGAGGAACTGGAGCGCCTTCGTCATGCCGACCACGCCCGCGATGTTCGGCGTGCCGCCCTGGTGCCGATCCGGCACCGGGAGGTACTCGGCGCTGCGCGTGGTCACCTGCGTGGCCGTGCCGCCGCCCGGTATGTACGGCGGCGCCTCGTTCATCACCGCGCGGGGCCCGTACAGGAACCCGGCGCCGAACGGCGCGTACGCCTTGTGCCCGGCGCCCACCACGAAGTCGAGGTGATCGATCGCGTCGAACGCGCCGACCTGGAGCGGCACGCGCGCCAAGGCCTGCGCCGCATCGACCAGGATCAGCGCGCCGTTCTCGTGCGCCATGCGCGCGATGCGCTTCAAGTCGGGCATCAGGCCGGTGACGTTCGACCCGGCGGTCACCGCCACCAGCTTCACCTCGTTCTTGCGCAGCAGCGCCTCGAGGTGATCCAGGTCGAGCTCGCCCGCATCGTTCACCCGCGCGCGCAGCACCGGGCCGCGGTTGCGGTGCGTCAGCTCGTTGGAGTGGTGCTCCATCTCGGTGGTGATCACCTTGCCCGGCCGGTGCGCCATGATGTGGCTGGCCAGGTCGATGGCCTGCGTGGTGTTCGCGGTGAAGCAGACCGCCCCGCGCCTGAGCTCGGCGCCCAGGTAGTCCGCGACGATGTAGTAGGCCTCCTCGAACCGCTCGGTGGCCTTGCGCGACAGGTGGTGCGTCGCGCGGTGGATGTTCGCGTACTCCCGCGCCACGAAGTCGCAGTAGGCGTTCAGCACCGAGACGGGAGCGTGGGTGCTCGCGGCGTGATCCAAGTACACCAGCTCGCGCTCGCCCGACCCCAGCAC
>CAZEDU010000227.1:0-3189 GCA_964511185.1 uncultured Myxococcaceae bacterium
GGCCGTAGCGGACCTGCGCGCCCAGCTTCTCGAGCCGCTTGGTCACGTCCGACGCCTTGAGGTCGGAGCCGCTCACCCGGTAGCCCAGGTTGATGAGCACCTCGGCGATGCCGCTCATGCCAATGCCGCCGATGCCCACGAAGTGCACCTGCGCCGCGTGGCGGGTCTTGAACAGGCTGGCTGGCCGCTTCGATGCGCTCATCTTTCTACCCCGTCACGCCTTCTTGTCCGGGCGGCTGCGCCCCTTCGGCCCGTACGCGTCGATCATCAGCTGCACGCAGACGTCGGCGAGCTCCTTGGCCGCCTCGGGGCGCCCGAGCAGCCCGGACATCTTCTCCATCTTCTTGAGCCGCTCCGGGTCCGCCTTCAATTCGCGGAGGGTCTGGGCGAGCTTCTCGCCGGTGAGCTCCGCCTCGCGGAACATGATCGCCGCGCCGCCCTGCACCATCGCGCTGGCGTTGACCGCCTGGTGGTCGTCGGTCGCGTAGGGGAACGGAATGAGGATCGACGCCTTCTTGCAGACGGTGAGCTCGGCCAACGTGGTGGCGCCGGCGCGGCAGACGACCAGCTCCGCCCGCGCGTACGCGCCCGACATGTCGTCGATGAACTCGACGACCTCGGCGGAGAAGCCCTTGTCCTGGTACGCGCGGCGCACCCGCTCGAGGTCGTTCTTCCCCGTCTGGTGGACGAAGTGGAGCGAGTCCTTCAGGTCCTGCAGGTGCTCGAGCGCGTCGATCATCCGCGCGTTGAGGCCCTGGGCGCCCAGGCTGCCGCCGAACACCAGCACGCTGAACTTGTCGTGCGCGACGTGCGAGCGCAGGTAGTTGTCCATCAGCTTGCGCCGAATCGGGTTGCCGATGAGGAACGTCTTGTGCCGCGGGAAGTAGGGGCGCGCCTCTTCGAACGAGATGAACGCCGCCCGCGCGAAGCGGCCGAGGACGCGGTTGGTGAGCCCCGGCAGCGCGTTCTGCTCCTGCACCGCGGTGGGGATGCGCTGGAGCCACGCCGCCATCACCACCGGGCCCGACGCGTAGCCCCCCACCCCCACCACCACGTCCGGCTTGTGCTTGCGCAACAGCTGCCACGACTCGACGAACGCGAGCGGCAGCGCGAACAGCCCGAGCAGGAGCTTGAGCGGCCCCATGCCCTTGAGGCCCCGCACGCGAATCGTCTCGAGCGGAAACCCCGCCTGCGGCACCACGCGCGCCTCCAGGCCCCGGTCGGTGCCGACGAACACCACGTCGTTCTTCGGGTGACGCGTGATGACCTCCTCCGCGAGCGCGATGCCCGGGAACAGGTGGCCCCCCGTGCCGCCGCCGGCGATCATCACCCTCACGCGGGGACCTCGCTCGCCGGGCCCGCGATGCGGCGCGTCCCGGCCGGCCGCGGCGCGCGCGCGCTGGCGCTCACCGACAACAACAGCCCCACCCCGCCCATCAAGGCGATGAGCGAGCTGCCGCCGTACGACACGAACGGCAGCGTCAGCCCCTTGGTGGGGAGCAGCCCCATCGCCACGCTCATGTTCACGACGGCCTGGAACCCGATCAGCGCGGTGATGCCGAGCGCGAGGTAGCAGCCGAACGGCTCCGACGCGTGCAGCGCCGCCTTGGTGCCGCGCCAGAGGATGATCGCGTACAGCCCCACCACCAGGAGCACGCCGGCCAGCCCCAGCTCCTCGCCGATGATGGAGAAGATGAAGTCGGTGTGCGCCTCGGGCAGGAAGAACAGCTTCTGCCGGCCATCCCCGAGCCCCAGGCCGAAGAGCCCGCCCGAGCCAATGGACATCAACGACTCGGCGACCTGGTAGCCAATGTCGTGCCGGTGCGCCCACGGGTCTAAGAACGCGAGCACGCGCTTCATCCGGTACGGCGACGAGGCGATGGCGTGGTAGCCGAGCGGAATCGCCACCAGCACCGAGCCGACCAGGTACGAGACCTTGGTGCCGGCCGCGAACAACAGCACGAAGAGCAGGAACAGCAGGCCCACCGCGCTGCCGAAGTCGGGCTGGCCCATGCACAGGGCGACCAGCACCCCGCCCATCGCCACGTGCGGCAAGAAGCCGACCGAGAACGTCGCCACCTTCTCGCGCTTCTTGGCGAGCGAGTACGCCAGGTACACCACCCACGCGACCTTCGCGATCTCCGCCGGCTGAATCGACACCCCGGGGAAGCGAATCCACCGGTGCGCGCCGCCGACCGACGTGCCCACGCCGGGGATGAGCACCGCGATGAGCAGGGCGATGGCGAGCAGGAGCAGCGGGTACGCGAGCCGCGCGAAGCGCCGGTAGCCGATCTGGAGCGCAACCGCCATCGCCAGAAGGCCCAGGCCCGCCGCGACGAGCTGCCGCTTCAGGTAGAAGAAGCTGTCGCCCACCTTGTCCTGCGCGGAGATGGCGCTCGACGAGTAGACCATCACCAGCCCCAAGCAGACGAGGGCGAGCACCGCGCCGAGCAGGAGCGGATCGAACGAGACGTTGCGACGGGCAGGCGCGCTCATGGTCGGTCCCCTCACGTGCTCGCCAGCGCCATCACCAGGCGCTTGAAGGTGTCACCGCGGTCCTCGAAGTTCTGGAACTGGTCGTACGACGCGCACGCGGGCGACAGGAGCACCGTGTCGCCGGGCGTGGCCAGCGCGTGCGCCTTCGCCACCGCGCGGTCGAGCGTCTCGCACGGGTGCACCGGGAGCTCGCCTTCGAAGGCCTGCGCGATGGCGCCGGCGTCCTGCCCAATGGTCAGCACGCCCTTCACCCGCGGACGGGAGGCCTCGACCAGCGGCCGGTAGGGCGCCCCCTTGCCCTTGCCGCCGGCGATGAGCCACACCCCGCGCGGGAACGCTTGGAGCGCCACCAGCGTCGAGTCGATGTTGGTCGCCTTCGAGTCGTTCACCCACTCGACGCCGTCGAGCACGCGCACGCGCTCGAGCCGGTGCGGCAGGCCGGGGAAGCCGTCCAGCCCTTCCTGCACCGCGGCCGCCGAGATGCCCGACAGCCGCGCCAGGAGCGCCGCCGCCATCGCGTTCTTCAAGTTATGCGCGCCGCGCAGCGCGGTGTTCGACAGCACGTAGGGCTCGCGCCGGCCGAGCTCGAGCGCGAAGCCTTCGACGGTGGGGCTCGCGCGGCCCGCGAGCTTCGCGGCGACGCGCGCCTTCAGGCTGAAGCCGTAGACCGGCGCCTTGGCCGCGCGGACGAGC
>CAZEDU010000228.1:0-3186 GCA_964511185.1 uncultured Myxococcaceae bacterium
CCCAAGGAGCGGCTGCTCTCTGATTTGAACTGGCCCGAAGAAACCGGGCAGGTCAGGTGCCTCGCGCGGCACGCAGCCCGCGATGACCAAGACAGAAATGGAAACGATCTGCCGCCAGTCATGCGACATCAGAAACCTCTTCGAGTGAGAACTCACAAGGCCCTTTTCAGGGCATGGCCGAGAAATGTTTCTGTCGACCGCGAACAGCACTCTTCTGAAGCTATTCGGCGCACGGTCGCGCCTGAAGGCTCACTTAAAACCGTGAGAAGCGCCTGGTGACCTTCGCCCCCAGCCCGGGCGACTCTACGGGTAGGTCATGAGCGACGAGGGGTGATAGCTCGGCCCGAGAATTCCCCCGCGCGGCTCGCCTTGCTCGTCGATGGTGACCACGATGTTCCAGCCCGTGTCGCCGTAAGGGTCTTGCTTGAACTTCAATCCGCGCGACGCGAGCCTGTCGACGACCGACTTTGACACTCGCGGGTCGAGCCAATTGGAAGTCACGTCTTGCGTTCCGGTCGTAAAGTCGACTGGGTAAGTGCCGAAGTGCAACGCATTCGCAATCTCGGTGCCAGGCATTCGGTACTCCAGCATGTCGACGAGCATCTGAAGCTCGGTCGGAATCAGCGACGTGCCGAAGGCCCCAGAGGCGCCGTAGAAGTGGCCGTCGCGGAAGACCAAGTGCGAGGAGCAAGGATTGATCGACCGCTCGCCCGGGCCGGTTCTGTAAGCGGTGATGCGGCCGGTGTTGTTGAGCGGCACTCCCTCGACGAAAACGCCATCGCCGAAGGGGTAGCTCTCGATGGTGTTCGTGCCGGTGATGACGTTGCCGGCCGCGTCGGCCACGATGATGTGATAGCTGTGATTTCCCTGCGACGGAGGCGGCGTGAAGCCCAATTGGCTCTTCACATTGCCCCACAGTTTGTCTGTGTTTGGTTTGGCGAGCTTTGTCTGAACTGCGACCTCGTTGTCGAGCGTCCCGACGTCGAAGAACCAAGGCTCCATGTCGAGCACGCGCGTCGTTCGCACCATCGTCTCGAGGGCGTCGGCACTCGACCCATAGTGGCCAAGCGACGAGAGCGACGTGTTCTCGAGCACCTCGAGACCGACGAGCGCCCAGAGGCCCGCGTAGACGCGCCCGCCCGGCGCGTAGACATCGAAGCCGCGAAACTGGGTGTGGCGAGGCTCTCGGAATTCGGCTCGATAGGCGGCGAAGTCCTGCATCGAAATCTTTCCACCTCGCTCGCCAGTCACTCGCACCGCCTCGGTCGCCCAGGCGCCCTGGTACATGTGGGCGACGCCAAACTTCGCGAGGTTCTCGAGGTACGTCGCCAGCGCCGGCAGCTTGAGCACCGTTCCCACCGCGACGGGCTTTCCTCCCTGCAAGAAGGTGGTCTCGCCGTACGTAGACTTCTTCAGTGTCGCCTGCGCGCCCTGAATGGTGCCCGAGTAGACGTAGTCGACGACGAAACCATTGCGGGCGACGCGAATCGCCGGCTCGAGCACCTTCGACAAGGGCAACGAGCCGTGCTGTTTCACGAGCTCGGCGAGCGCCGCGACCGCGCCCGGCACGAGAAAGGTCTTGCCCGCGGTGGTCTCATTCCCATCGAACGCGCCATCGGGTGACAGCACCTCATTCAAGTTGCCATCCAAGTGAAAGCGCTCGCCGGTGCGAACGTTGAAGCCCATCGCGCTCAGCGGGCCGGCGGGGCTGGTGACCCCCGGCGAGACGACGTAATCGACGAACGTCGCGGCGGCGAAGGCGTCGAATGCGTTTCCGCCCTGACGCAATATCTCAACGCCCGCTTCGCTCGACTGAGTGTGAAAGGTCGCAACCACGCCGCGAGAGAGGCCGGGGCCAGTCCAGAAGCCTGGGGCCCCGCCGTCAGCGGAGGTCTCTCCGGGTGAGGTGCCGGGCGCTTCAAGCGGCTCCGAATCGGGCGACGCGCCGACCTCGGGTTTGGGGCAGCCGACAAAAGCCAAAACAACAATTAACAATCCAAAGCGTTTGCGGAACATGAAAGCCACCTCGAACATTGACGCAGAAGGAATCGCCGGTTCGAGGGCTCGGCCGCTAGTGGACAAAATCGACAAAGCCCCGTCGCGCGCGGGTGACGTCTCATGGGGCTGACTCGACGCGGAGCGCCTCGCCCCGCTACTGTCCCGCGGAACAATGGGAAGCTCGACGTCGCGAGAATGCACGGCAGCGGAACAGTCGCGTCGGTCGCTGCTTCTCGCCAACCCATTTATTCGGAAGAAGGTCGCGCCAGGTCTCGACGCTTGGCGTTACGAGTTTCGCAACCGCGAGCCGCTCGAGGTGGTTCCGCTCATCTCGAGCGCTTTTGAAATCACCGTGCAACTTCGAGAGACCTGGGAACAGTCTGGCTTATCCGTTGGGCGCCGCGTCTGCACGCCTTCGAGCACCGTGGTAATTCCTCCGGGTGAGTGGCACTCGTATGCGTTTCGCGCGTCGCACGACGCTGGTCTTCAAGTCGGCTTCCACCTGTACCCGGAAGAGCGCCCCGAGTTGGCGCCGTTCGCCGGCCGGCTCAGGCTCGTACGACCCACGCTCGTGCGCGATGCGCGCTGGGTCGAGCTGGCCCAAGAGCTGCTCCGTTGCTTCGAGATGGGGACGCCCATTTCCAGCGACGAAGTCAGCCGCGAAGTCGTTCGCCTGATTGTCGACCTCTGCGACGTCGCTCCCGACGAAGACGACCTCTTGCGCGGCGCGCGCGAGCTCGACGAGAGCTACGCCGCCCCGCTCTACCTGTCGCATGTCGCAAGCGCCGCGAACATGCACCCTGAAACGTTCGCTCGCCGCTTTCGCCGGAGGTTCGGCATTTCGCCCGTGCGCTATCGCATCGAGCGCCGCCTCAACGCCGCGGTTCGGCTCTTGTGGTCCGAGCCGGAAAAACCAGTACACGAGGTTGCGCGCCAAGTCGGGTTCGATGACCTGCCCTACTTCCACCGCGCGTTTCTTCGAAAGTTCAGGCTGACGCCCGCCCAGGCCGGCCGTCGCCCCGGAGCTGGCGCATAAAGCGGCAGCTCTTCCCCGCGCCTTTCAGCGCGGTTTCCACACGCGCACGTAATCGACCTTGACCTGGCTCGCGGTCCCATAAGCGTTAGGAGGGTACTGGGCTTGATCCGGTCCCGTAGACACCAATCGAGAGGTAGATACGGTGTCGATCG
>CAZEDU010000229.1:0-1362 GCA_964511185.1 uncultured Myxococcaceae bacterium
GTTTCCTTCGCCGACGCGAAGAAGCTCCCCGCGGACTTCTATGACGACTACCTCTACCTGCGCGGCAAGGGATCCGCGGACGAGCCGCAATACACGCCGGAGGAGCTGCGGGCCGTGGTGACGCGGCAAGTGCTTCAGGCCCTGAACCAGGGAACCGCGGTCAAGCTGCCCGCGCCGCCTGCGGCGGTCCGCGGGCGGCGCCCGGTCGTCGAGAACATTCCGCACCCGGCGTCGAAAACCCGCGCGACCGCGTACCTCGCGGCGAACACCATCTACATCTCGCGCGCCGCTTCGATGCCGTCGCCGCTCGTCGGCTGGTACCGCATCGGCCCCTTGCCGAAGAAGCCGTAGCGCCGCGGCGCCGAGGTTGCGCCGGCGACGGGCTTGCGCCCACGCTAGGCCCATGCGGCGCTTCATCGCGGTTGCTCTTTGTGCCTTCGCCTGCTCGTGCGGCTGCACCGCCTTCGCGCCGGGCTTGGGTGAGTCGGCGAGCGACGCGCACGAAAGCCACGACGGGTCGACGCCGGCGCCGAACGACCTCGACGCCTCGACGGCGCCGGCCGACGCAGGCGCGGATGCGGGGCTCGATGGCTCGGTGTCGCTCGACGGCGGGCCAGCCGATGCCGGGCAGTTCGTCGAGCATGTCTATGTCGGTGCGGGCACGCGCATTCATGCCTTCGAGCTCGACCGGACCAACGTCACCTTGAAGCCGTTGGGCAGCAGCGATGCAGGCAGCGGCGCTTCGTTTCTCGCCTTCCACTCGGCGGGGAAGACGCTGTACGCGGTCAACGAGACGACGAGCGGGCAAGTGTTGGCGTTTGCGATCAACTCCGTGGACGCGGGGCTCACGTACCTGAACAAAGTCTCTTCCGGCGGATCCGGGCCCGCGCACCTGTCGGTCGACCGCGAGGACCAATACGTGTTGGTCGCCAACTACGGCGACGGCGTGGTCTCCGTGCTCCCGATTCAAGCGAACGGCAGCCTCGGCGCAGCGACGGACACCCGGACGCCCGGCGTGCAGGCGCATCAGATTCGGTCGAACGCGAGCAACCAGCACGTCTACGTCCCGTGCAAAGGCAGCGACCACCTCGCGCAGTACTCCTTCAACCCCGCGGCCGGCACGTTGAGCGCCAAGTCCCCGGCGACGGTGGGCACCGCGTCGGGCGCCGGCCCCCGACACTTCGACTTTCATCCCACGTTCCCTTTCCTCTACGGCATCAACGAGCTCGACAGCACCATGACCGTCTACACCGTCGACGCGAACGGCCGACTGACGGCCCAACAGACGGTGTCGACGCTGCCGAGCAGCTTCGTCGGCAACAACACCGGCGCGGACGTGCACGTGCATCCGTCCGGGAAGTT
>CAZEDU010000229.1:1372-3151 GCA_964511185.1 uncultured Myxococcaceae bacterium
GGGGCACGACAGCATCGTCGCGTTCAGCATCGATCAGACGACCGGGCAGCTCACGCTGCTGGGCCACACGCCCACCGGCGGCGCGACGCCGCGCAACTTCACGCTCGACGGCGAACTGATGCTGGTCGCCAACCAAGGCAGCGGCACGATCCACGCGCTCTCGGTTCACCCGACGACCGGCGCGCTCACCGCGCGCGGACAGGTGGCGACCGTCGCGAACCCCGCCTTCGTCGGGATCGTCAAGCATCGACGATGAGAAGTCTCATCGTGCTCTGGGGACGTGTGTCGGCTATCGAGAGGGCCTGATGGAAGTTGCGAACGACGAGATCGAGCTGATGGTGCGCGACGCCACGCGCCGCGATTTTTGGCGCCACCTTCGCGTTCTTGCGCGGTCTCGCCAGTTCCTCGTCTTAGCCAGCCTGGTGATCGCCTTGTTTGGCGTGATGGCATATGTCGGCCTTCAATGGTCGCCGGTTGTCCTGTGGGGCTCGCTTCTCGGAGCGATTGTGCTCGGCTCGTTGGCTCTCCCGAGACTGATCCGCTGGAGAGGTCATCGAATCCGATTCAGCGAGAGAACGGTTACCTGGGTCGCCCCGCGGCTCGTTCAAGAGCTCGGCTGGGACTCGATCGCGTCGGCCGTTCAAGCGCCACAAGGCCTCAGCATTTCTTTCGATTTAAGCCTGCTTCAGGGCCGTGCCCCCCGGTGATCTTCATCTCGCGTGATGACCTCGCCGAGGTGCAGTGGGAGCGGCTGGCGCAGTGGGTGGAGCGAAAGGTCCGTACCGCAAGTACACGGTGAGAGCTTTTTCATTCCGCGAAGCCGCTCCGCTCAGCGCTCGGAAAGGAGCGTTTTCAGCTCGCGGATGCGGCGGGTGATCTCGTCTCGACCCATCCTGCGAAAGTCCTCAGGCAGCAGCTCGCGGCTCGTGCACTCCTGCACGGCGGCCAGGTTCTGCAGCTCGACCTCGAGCGGGTACGAGGGAGGAACGAAGTCGTGCAGCACCGCCGCGACGTCGTCGCCGGTCATCTTCTCGCGCCCGTCCGCGAGCGCGCGGAACTTCGAGCGCACCAGCACCGCTTCGATGTCGGCGCCGCTCAACGGGCCGACCTCGGTTCGATCCGCCGTGGCGGCCGCGACGAGCTGCGAGAAGGTCGCGCCCTGGACGTCCACCTTGGTCTTCTTGCACATCGCGCGGAACAGCTCGTCCCGCTCGGCGTCGGTCTGCGGGTAGAAGAGCGCGAGGTGCTCCTCCGCCCTGCCCTGCCGCTTCAAGTCGATGGGTAACAGGTCGGGGCGGCAGGTGAGCAAGAACCAAATGATCTTCCCGCGGTACTCGGTGTTGCCCATGAACGAGGCGATCGACGCGAACACCCGGCTCGAGGTGCCGGAGTCGCCGCTCTGATCGCGGTTGCCCAAGAACGCGTCGGCCTCGTCGATCATCACGGCCACCGGCCACACGGCCTTGAGCAGGTTGAAGATGCGCTCCAGGTTGGCCTCGGTGACGCCCTGCCACTGGCTACGGAAGTTGAGGAACTTCACGCACGGCACGCCGATGTCGCCGGCGAAGCAGGTGACCATGAACGTCTTGCCGGTGCCGACCGGGCCGGAGACCAAGTAGCCCATCGGCATCACCTCGATGCGCCCCTTCTTGAGCGCCGCCGCCGCCTGCCGCAGCCGCTCCTTCACCTTGCCGTGGCCGGCCACCGCGTCCAGGTCGTGCCTGGGCTCGATGAACTCGAGCAGGCCGTGGCACTCGGCCTGGATGATCTCCTTCTTCT
>CAZEDU010000230.1:0-2095 GCA_964511185.1 uncultured Myxococcaceae bacterium
GTGCCCTCGCCCGCTCGCTTGGTCGTGACGAACGCGTCGAAGATGCGCGGGAGCAGCGCGGCGTCGATGCCGATGCCGTCGTCCGCGACGCGCACTTCGACGTTGCCGCGCGCGTCGCGGGCCGTCGCGATGCGCACGGTGCCGGTCCGCCGCTCGGTGGCGCGGACCGCGTGCGCGGCGTTGACGATCAGGTTGAGGAAGACCTGCGCGAGCCGCCCCTCGTTCGCGCGCACGAGCGGCACGTCGCCGTACTCGCGGACCAGCCGCACGCCCTGCCGGAGCTCGTGCTGCGCGACGTCGAGGCACGCGTCGATCACCGCGCGCACGTCGACCGCCGTCTCCTCGTCGTCCGTGCGCGCGAGGGTCTTGAGGTCGCGCACGATCGCGCGCACCCGCTCGGCGCCGTGGAGCGCAGTCGAGAGCAGCTCCGCCGCGCGCGCCAGCGGCGAGCCCGGCGCGCCGTCCTGCGCCCTCACGAGGCGCAGCGCGATCTCGATGCTCGCCATCACGTACGTGAGCGGGTTGTTGATCTCGTGCGCGACGCCCGCGGCCATCGTGCCCACGCTCGCGAGCCGGTCCGACTGCACCAGGCGAACCTGCATCTCGTGCCGCTCGCTGACGTCGCGGATCACGCTCAGCAGGACCATCTCGCCGCCGATCGTCGTCGCGCGCGAGCCGACCTCCACCGGCATCGGCGTGCCGTCGCCGCGCAGGTGGACGGTCTCGAAGAGCGCGCCGGCCGCGAACGCCTCGTCGAGCTGCGCAGGGACGACCGGGCGGGTGTGGGGCGCGCGCAGCTGCTCGATGTGCATCCCGACGAGCGTCTCGCGCGAGTGGCCGTAGGCCTCGACCGCCGCGTCGTTCGCGTCGAGGATCGCGCCGTCCTTCCCGATGAAGAGCACGATGTCGCGCGCTCTCTGCCAGAGCACGCGATAGCGCTCGGCCTCCACCTCGCGGCCTTCGCGACCGACGCGGCGAGTGGGCTGCCGAAACTCGCGGCCAGCGGCACCTACCTGATCGACGATCCTTACTCGAGCACCAACCAGGCTGGCGTCAAAGAAGCGGCGGAGACGCTGCAGGCCTGGCGCGAATTCCCGCACAACCTGCTGATCGTGATGCAGACCTTCGGCGAAGAAGCGGTGGGCCCGAACACCGCGCCCTGGGCCTCTGCGAACTGGGTCAACGACGGGCTCCTGCACCCGACCAGCCAGGGTCTGCTCGAATGGGCCGGCCAGCCCTACCTCGCGGTCAAGAAGGAGTCCGAACTCGAGGAAAAGCTCGACCGTTTCTGGAACCCGGGCTACCCGACCGTCGCCGGTCAGGTCGGCAACCTGACCGGGCCGGTCGGGCATGACCTGGTCGCCAACCTCGGGGCCGGCAACCCGCAAGTCGAAGTCACGACGCTGACGATGGTCGCCAACAACCACGCGCAGGATCCCTCGCTGAACTACGTGCGCGGATTCAACGGCGCGGTCTCCGGTTCCGCCGCCAAGGCCGAGGGGCGGCTGGCGGGGGCCCTGGTGCGCAACGGCGAAGCGGGGTGGAGCGTGCAGTCCGGTTCCCCCTCGCCGGCCTTCTCGCCGGAGGCCCTCTGGAAGCTGGTCTACGCGCAGCCGACGCCGTGGCCGCTCGCCAAGGGGGCCGAAAACGAAGCGGCGATGCGGACCTTCGCGAAACGCCTCTTCGGCCAGCGGGCGACCGACGTGCGCGAAGAATATGTGAACGCCCGCAGCGCCCCCTGGCGGTCGACGAAGGAAGAACTTCTGGGGATGCGCTACGAAAAGACCGCCGCCTACACGGTGAACACGTTCCGGGAACTGCAGAAACAGCTGGCGACCGAGATGGGATACGTCGCGGCGGTCAAGGAAGAGATCGGCGAATGGCAGAAGGTCTTCACCGACAGCAGCTCGGCCGCCTACGTCAAAACGGCTGAACTGAGCTCGCGGATCGTCGACCAAGCGATCGAGGACGCGAAGAAGCGCGAACAGGAGGAGACCGAAGTCAACCCGGAAGCGATCATTTCCGAGGCGCTCTACACCGCGGCCGACCTGGTCGGCTTCCCGGAGGCCTACGAGGAGATCAAACTGGCCGAGAT
>CAZEDU010000230.1:2105-2922 GCA_964511185.1 uncultured Myxococcaceae bacterium
CTTCGGACTCGCCGAGGCGGCGCAACCGGAGGCCGGCGAGAGCGGCGACAGCGATGCCGAGAGCTCGGCTGCGATCCGCGACACCGCCGGCAAGATCGGCAAAGCGCTGGCCGAACACTTCGAAGAAACCGCGGGCTCACTCGGTCACGCCGAGAACATCATCATCTCCGACTGGGGCAAGCTGAAAGCAGGGGCGGCCGCAGCGACCAAGACCTGGTCGTTCAGCGAAGAAGCCGAAAAGCTGATCCGCCAGTCGCTCTCGGTTTCCGCCTCCCAGCAGCTCTACGAGGGCCTCTTGCCGGTCGTCTACGAGCAGTGGGTGGTCTCGCCCTACTTCACCGTCAGCAATCCCAGCGGCCCCCAGGTCCCGGGCGGCAAGTACGCCTGTCGCCAGTACACCCCGGCCTGGGAAAGCGAAGAGACCAAGCACCCGTTCGCCTCGGAGCCCGGCGGCGGCCTCAGCACCGCGATCTACCGGCCCTGGGATCCGCCGGGCTCGACCGCTCATCCGGCTGTCCCCTATACGACCCCGTACACGATCCGGGCGCTGAAGAGCCTCACCGACAAGCTCAAGCTGAGCCGCAAGGAATACGCGGAAAACCGCTTCGCGATCACCATCACCCACGACGGCTCGAGCCCACCGAAGGCGCTGGTCAACCCGCTCTTCGAAGCTGTCAGCCCGAAGGAACGGCACCCCGACTTCCCGGTGAAACTGGGGATGAGCAAGGTCGAGCTGTACGCCGGCTATGGCGGCGGGCCGACCGAGTGGCGCCGCGCGATCTGCGCTCAGGAATAGCGGCCTCAGGCCGCGATCGCC
>CAZEDU010000231.1:0-2660 GCA_964511185.1 uncultured Myxococcaceae bacterium
TGACGATGGCGAACTCCCGCCGAACGTCGTCCCAGTTGAGCCGCGCGCCGGGGAGGCGACACTCGGCCGCGACGCCGGCGACGGGCAGCCCCATGTGGCGCCACCGCTCGATGCCGCCCGCGAGGCTCCAGACGCTCTGGTAGCCCATGCGCCGAAGCGCGTCGGCCGCCAGGGCCGAGCGGTTGCCGGTCGTGCAGTAGACGTAGATGGGCGTGGTGCGCTGGGCCACATGCTCGTGCACGTGCTTCTCGATGAGCCCGCGCGGCAGCACCACGGCGCCGGGCAGGATGCCGTCCTTCGTCTCGTCGGGCTCACGGACGTCGAGCAGCACGGCGTCCTGCGCACCGCGCTTGTGGAGCTCCTCGCAGCTGATCTCTGGGATGCGGCTCAGCGCGTCTTTGACGAAGTCCTGGTACGTCCAAGCAGAGGCCATACCCGGTGAGTACACGGGCGGCCGGATTCAAGGCAACACGCCATGCGCCTGCTGCAAGGCCGCCTTGAGCTTGTCGACGCTCGGGCCGACCTCGCCGGAGTACTGCACGGCGTGCGTCGTGTAGAGGTCCATCGCGTGGTCGAGCCGCCGGTAGACGTCGCTCAGGATCGCCCGCTCGCCCTCCCCGGCGCAGCGCGCTTCGACCATTCGGTGCCGCTGGAGCCAATCGAGCCGAAACTTGGCCCACGCGTGGTCCGCCTTGCTCGCCGGCTGGTTTCCGGCCAGCCCCTGCCGCTTCTGGTCGAGCTCGGCCCAGAGCGCGTCGGCCTGCGCCAAGCACTCGGCCACGGGGAGCGCCTGGTCGGGCTGCCGCTTCACGCGCGGGGTCGAGCAGGCCGACTGGAAGGTGCTGATGATCACCGCGATCGCGACGAAGCCCGACAGCGCGATGTGCAGCGAATACGCCGCGACCCGAAACGGCCGGTACTGCGGCGGCTGACGCGGCGATCCGGGCTCGGCCATGGCGTGCGTTCTTCTTAGCGCGCCTGCTGCGCCGGCGCAGCGGGCGCGCCGTTCGTCTGCGCCGGGGTCGACTCCGCGCCGCCGTTCATCGCGCGCTTGGCCGCCGACAGCCGGCCCTTCAGCTGACCGGTGAACTGGCTCGACGGATAGGTGCCCAACGCCTCGCGCGCGACCTCGGCGGCCTTCTCGTGCTGGTTCGAGAAGTCGTAGCTCTGCGCCAGGAGCAGCATCGCGTAGTCCCGGGTCTTCGACCGCTTGTCCTCTCGAACGAAGCGGTCGAGGTACGGAATCGCCTCTTCGTGCTTGCGCGTCTGCGTCAGCGAAGCGCCCAGAAAGAACGAGGCGTCCAGAGAGTCTTCCGGGTTGGGGTTCATCGCCATGAAGCGGGTGAGCTCGGCGACGGCCGCTGGGTAGTCCTGCCTGCGGAACGCCGACTTCCCCCGCTCGAACGCCGTCTGCCCGACCTCCTTGCGCAAGAGTTCCGCGCGATCGTTCAACGCCTGCAGCTCGAGCGCCGACAGCCGCGACCGATCGAGCTTGGCCAGCGCGTCCACGCCCTTGAGCCGCTCGTCGCCGGGCAACGTCGTCATCATCCGGTAGATGTCGCCCGCGGTCCGCTGGGCCTGCTGCTGCGCGTTCAGCTCGGCCTTCTGCGCCGCCACCTGCTCGGTCAGCGCGTCGGCCTGCTTCTGGAGGCGATCGCGCTCGGCGCCCGCGGTCGCGGTACGCGCCGACGAGACGAGCACCGCGCCGCCCACGCAGAGCGCCGCGACGATGGCGTAGGCGGCGCCAGAGGAGATCCACTGACGCTTCTGGAAGTCTTCCTGCATCAGCTTCGCGGTGCTGTCGAGCGCGTCGGACATCGCCGCGTGCTCGGCGTCCATCTCCTCGATGAGCGCGGCGTCGATGCCGAGCCGCTCGAGCGCCGGGAAGACGATCTCGTCCTCCTGCTCGTGGTGGTGCTTCAGCTCGGCGTGCAGGTTCTTCAGCAGGTTGTCGGTCTTGATGACCAGGTTGCGCGACTCGATCACCTCGCGGCGAATGTCGTCGATGGCGCGCTCGACTTCAGGCTTCTGCTCTGGGGCCATGCCAATCTTCCGGGGTCCCGAAACGACTTCTCCCATCACGTGATTCGCTCCGGCTGGTCACCGTTCCGCCGGCACCTTTACCGGAGCCTCCCCAAAAACTCCAAGCCCCGCCGGCGCATTTCAGCGGAACGGCTCGACGGTCGGTGCCTCTTTGGGCAGGTAGATCGACACGCCGAGCAGCAGGTGGTGGCCGCCGCCGTTCACGCTGGCGAAGGGAGGAAACTGCCCGCGCACCAGCAGGTACCGGTAGTCGAGCGTGATGCCCCACCGCGACGACAGGCGCCAGGTCGCGCCGACCCCGCCGATGTAGCCGGTGGCCAGGGTCTCGGTCGCCGGTGGGAAGTCGGGGCTCGAGACGTTCACCAGCGTGGGGCCGGCGCCCAGGCCCAGGACCATGGCGCCGTTGGCGGTCGACTGCAACCGCACCCCGAAGGTGGCGCCGTACGAGATGGACGTCACCGGCCTCAAGCCTTGCAGCGCGAGGGAGTGGGAGCCCCCGAAGAGATCGATGCCCACCTCGACGTTCTCGATCGCCGAGTAGCCGAACTGGCCCACGATCGCCGCGCCCCCGAACGCCGCGGCGGCGCGCGGGTACCCAGCCTCGGCGGCCTTGCCGT
>CAZEDU010000232.1:0-2566 GCA_964511185.1 uncultured Myxococcaceae bacterium
GGTGAAGTCGCGGGGCTGTTCGAGCTTCATCGTCGCTTCGGCAAACGGACCTGGAAAGAAGTGGTCGCTCCCGCGGCGCGCATCGCCAAGGCCGGTTTCCCGGTGAACAAGCACCTCGGCGCGATGCTGGCGAACTCGGCCAAGACGTTGAAGAGCGAGCCGAGCCTGGCGTTCGTGTTCTACCCGGGAGGCAAACCGGCGCCCGTCGGGCGACGCGTGTTCAACTTCAAGCTCGCGGCCACGCTCGAACGCATCGGCAACGAAGGGCCGAAGGCCGTCTACGAGGGCGCCGTCGCGCAGGACATCGTGGAGACGGCCAAGAGCGTCGGCGGAGCGCTCACATTGGCCGAGCTCGCGGCCTACAAGCCGGTCGAGCGCACCCCTTTGCACGCGAAGTGGGAGGGCCACGACGTCTACACGATGCCTCCGCCTTCTGCCGGCGGCTTGATGGTCGCGCAGACGCTCGGGATTTACTCCAAGGCGGAGCTCAAGAAGCTCGGCTGGAACACGGGCGCCTATCAGCACATGGTGGCCGAGGCGATGCGCGGTGCGATCGCCGACCGCATGCGCTACCTCGGCGATCCCGATCACGTGAAGGTCGACATGAAGGCTCTGCTCGCCCCCAAGCGACTGGCGGCGCGCAAGAAGATGATCGCGCTCGACCGCACGCACGCGGCGACCCGCTTTGGGCTGGAAGGGCACGGCACGCATCATCTGGTGACGGCCGATGCGAACGGCAACGTGGTTTCGCTCACCACCACCGTGAACCGGCTCTTCGGCGCGAAGATCGTGGCCCCGAAGAGCGGCATCGTGCTGAACGACGAGCTCGACGACTTCACGGCCGCGGCCGACGTGGCTCCGTTCGGCATGAAGGAGTCGCCGAATCGCGCGCGGCCCGGTGCGCGCCCGCTCTCCAGCATGACGCCGACGATCGTGGTCAAAAATGGCAGCGCCGTGCTGGCGCTCGGCGGTTCCGGTGGGCCGACGATTCCGACCAATGTGACGCAGGTCGCCCTGTCGGCGCTGGTGTTCGACAAGGAGCCGCAGGTGGCCGTCGCGGCGCCGCGCTTCATGCTGCCCTCGCGCGGAGCGTTCATCCTCGTCGCGCCCGGGACGGACCCGAAGCTCATCGAAGATCTGGAGTGGCGCGGCGAGATCGTCGGCCCGCAGCGATTCACGACGCACGCAGTGCAGGCGCTCTCACTCGGGCCGCGCGTGCTCGCCGGCGCAGACCCGCGCAAGCACGGCAGCGCTTCAGTGCGCTGAGGCGGCGACGAGCTCGGCGCTCTCGCGATCGCTCAGATCCGTCGCTACGGCCCAGCCCTGGCCGCGCCGTTCGACCGCCGCGATCGAATACCCGCGGCGTGTTCCGACGTAGACGGGCATGTTGCGGACGACGCGCGGTTCGAGCGTCGCGCGCAGCGGGAACCGAGACGAGTCGTAGACGTAGAGCGTGACGCGGTGACCGCCGAGCCTGTAGCGCAGCGATGCAGCGCGCAGGTTCTTCTGTGGGATCTTCACGGGCACGACGCTCGCGCCTTCCCAGCGCGCGCCGTACTGCTTGAGGCTCGGCACCTGGACGGGCACGCCCACCTCGGGCTCGAGGTTGCCGATCATCGAGGGCTCGGTGACGTCCGGAGCGGGAGGCGCCGCGTGATAATCGACCAGCTCTCCGATCAAGCGGTCGACGCTCGCGGTCATCGGAACGGGCTCCGGCGTGCCGGCGAGGCTGGCTTGCTCGGTCCCCCGCGCGAGCGAGCGGTCCGCGTCGTTGTTGTTCGAGGCAGCTCCCCAGACCAGCGTGAAACCCGCGGCAGCCGCCATCGGCACGATGAAACGCCAGGACAGCGGCTTGCTGCGCTCGCGCTCTTCTTCGGCTCGACTTTCGCGCTCGCGCTCGGCGGCCAGCGCCCGCATCAGCCGCGCCTGGAACTCCGATGACGGCTCCGCGTCTGCACGCACGGCGCGGCGCGTGCTCACCTGCAGCGCGTGCGTGAGCTGAACGCGTTCGCGACAGCACGGACACTCTTGCAAGTGCTGCTCGACCTCGACGACCTTGTCGGCCGACAGCTCACCGTCGACGAATGTTTCTAGAAGGGGGACCGCGCGACGACAGGCACTCATTTGCCCGCCGCCTTTCGCGCGCGATACGCGCCGAGGTCGACCGGGTCCTGCGTTTGTGGCGCCTCGGTCTCACCGATCACCGGCTCGGGTCCGACGATGCCCATGGCTCGAGCGTGCTCGTAGAGTCTGGTCTTCAAGAGGCGGCGTCCACGATGCAGGCGAGACATCACTGTTCCGATGGGGCAGCCCATGATGTCGGCGATCTCACGGTAGGATAGCTCTTCTACGTCCGCCAGCAGCACCGCGAGGCGAAACTCGTCCGGGAGCTCGTCGAGCGCAGCTTGTATCTCGCGCTCGAGCATCGGCCGGAGCGCGACCGACTCGGGGTCTCTCATGGCGCTCATGGTGGCGGTGCCGATCCAGCCGTCCGCCAAGGGGTCGGCGTCGGGCCCCTCGAGGACGGCCTTTTCGAGGCCACCCCGCCGGTAGCGGTTGATGAACG
>CAZEDU010000233.1:0-2493 GCA_964511185.1 uncultured Myxococcaceae bacterium
AGACGACAGAAACGAAAAACGGAAACCGCATCGCGCCCGGTGTTTGGGACCGGAGCCGTTTTTCCGTCAACTCGGCGGGGTGGCCCCGTCACGCGTTCGACTCTCGGTGCGGCGCATCGGCATCCACTCCGGGTGCTTGCGCTGGATGAACTCGATCATTCGCTCGCGCAAAAGCACTCGCAAATCCCACAGCTTGCTGGGCTCGGAGGCGCTGACCAAGAGGCGCAAGGTCACGCCGGTGTCGCTGGTGTCGACGACTTGCAGGTTTCCCACCTTGCCGTCCCAGAGCGCCTTGCCTTCCTCCTCGAGCACGCGCTTGAGCTCTTCGCGCAGCACCGAAGGCTTGGCCATGAAGTCGACCAGCAAGATGACCGCGCCCAGCAAGGACTCGCCGCGGCTCCAGTTCTCGAAGGTCTTGTCGAGGAAGACGGTGATCGGCACCACCAGGCGGCGCAGGTCCCAGACGCGCACGATGACGTAGGTGAGGTGAATCTCCTCGATGACCCCGAACTGCCCTTCGACCACCACGTTGTCGCCGATGCGGATGGGCTGCGTGATGGAGAGCTGGATGCCGGCGAGCAGCGTGCCGAGCGACTTCTGCGCGGCGAAGCCGATGACCAGGCCGGCGAGGCCGGCGGAGGCGAGCATCGACACGCCGACGTTGCGCACCACCTCGAACTGAATGAGGAGCAGCGCGGCGGCCACCACCCAGATGATGACCTCGGCCAGCCGGCGCATCACCGCGACCTGGGTGCGCAGGCTCCGGGTGCGGCCGGTCACGCCGGTGCTGGCGAGCTGGGTCTCGAGGAAGCGGCTCCCGACGCGCAGCGCGCGCAACAAGAACCACGCGAAGGACGCGATGAGCAGCGAGCGCGCGACGATGTCGAAGACGTTCTGCGCGCCGATCGGCAAGAGGAGCGAGCGCGTGCCGGCGGCGACCGCGAGCGACCAGGGCGGCAGGTAGACGGGCAGCCGCCCCGCGTCGACCAGCTGCTCGTCCCAGGTGAAGTTGGTGATGCGGGTGATGCGGCGGCCGATGGCGACGAAGAGGCGCTGGAAGAGCCAGGCGAACAGCCCCGCGAAGAGCAGCACCGCCGCCACGCCGAGCCACTGCCACAGCTCGAGCGAGAAGAGCGAGTGCTCGTACAAGAACGGCGGCAGGCGCGCCCCGAACGGCGGGCCGAACTCGTCGTACAGCCGGTCGATGGCCCGCACCGTGTCTTGCGAGAAGACCCAGCCGCGGCCGCCGTCGAGCTCGACGTTCTGCAGTCGAATCGTCTGCTGGCCGCGCCGCAGCTTGAGCGTGCCGAGCAGCTCGTAGCCGGGGACGCCGGCGTCTGCTTGGGGCGCTTTGCTGAGCTTCGCGTAGTCGATGACGAGCTTGCGGTCCAAGACGAAGCGGAGGCGGCGCGCGAGCCGGCTGCCCTCGGCGGCCTGCGTCTGCCGCGGGAGGTGGTCGAGGTACAGGTAGTGCGCGGCCACCTCGTCGTCGCCGGCGCGGGCGGCGTCGAAGAAGCCCTGGACGGTGGCGAGCGGCGTCTCGCGATCGACGCCGTCGACCGGCTTGAGCCCGTCGTTGAACGCGAGGGCCACGCCGCCGACGGCGAGCGCGACCGCCGAGAGCAGTGGAGCGGCGCGCGCGAAGCTCACCGCGTGGCCCGCGAGACCTTGGTGGGACGGCTGCCGACGCGCAGCTTCTTCGCCTTGCGGGCGAGCGTGTTGCGATCGACCCCCAGGAACGCAGCCGCCTGGTTGAGCTGCCCCTCGCTCCGCTCGATGGCCTGGCGCAGCACCGCGCGGTCGACCTGCTCCATCAGCACGCGGTACAGGTCCGGGACGCTGCGCCCTTTCAGCTGGTCGAAGAAGAGGCCCAGCCGAAGGTAGAGCAGCTCTTCGAGAGGCATCTTGAGCTCGTTCATTCGATCCGACCCCCGGCGAGATGCGGCGAAAAAAGGGCGCGCGTCTTAACGCCGGGCTTTGGGCGCGGTCAATGGAATCGAGGGTGAAGGTGGGGCTCGCCTTTTCACCCGCGGTTTTGCTAAGTCCCATGGCAACTGGTGAGCCCGCCCCCACAAGAGAAGAAGAAGATTCTGCTCATCGACGACAGCGAGATCACGCTGGCGATGGAGACCGCTGTGCTCGAGGCGCGGGGCTACGAGGTCAAGGCCACCTCGACGTTGGTCGAGTTCGAGAAGACGCTGCAGGTGTGGCGGCCCGACTTGATTCTCACCGACATTCACATGCCCGAAGCGAAGGGCACCGACATCTGCCGTACCCTGAAGAACGAGTACGGCACCCAAGACATCCCCATCGTGCTGTTCAGCAGCCTGCCCGATGACGAGCTGGGGCGGTTGGCCGAGCAGGTCGGCGCCGACGGCTTCTTGTCGAAGGCGAACGGGCTCGAGGCGATGGGCGAGAAGATCGACGAGCTCGTGCAGAGCATTCTCTGGTGAGAGCCTTCGCGCTGCTGCTGGCCCTCGGGCTGGCGGCTTG
>CAZEDU010000234.1:0-2350 GCA_964511185.1 uncultured Myxococcaceae bacterium
GCGCCATCTCGGCGGAAAGGTCGCCTTCCACGAGGAGGGGCAGGTCGAGGTCGGCTATTACCCGATCCGTCCGACCGAGGCCGGACGCGCGGTCAGCACGCTATGGCCCGACCATGTCTACCAGTGGCACCGCGAAGGCTTCGACCTGCCGTCCGGCTCGACCCTGCTGGCGGAGGGCGACACCTTTCCGTGCCAGGCGTTCCGGCATGGCGACCACGCCTTCGGCCTGCAATTCCACCCCGAAGTGACGCACGCGATGATGTGCCGCTGGGTGGTGCGCGCCGCGCACCGGATGGAGCTGCCCGGCGCCAAGCAGCGCGCGGCGCATTTCGAGGACCGCTGGGTCTATGACCACGGCATGAAGACCTGGCTGTCGGCCTTTCTCGATCATTGGCTGCGGCATGTGCGGCAGGCCGCGCGCGAGCACGAAGACGTTTCGCTCACCGCCTGACCGCGAACGCCTCCACCTCCACCCTTGCGCCGAGCGCAAGCCCGCTCGCGCCGAAGGCTGAGCGCGCGGGCGTGGCGTCCGGGAAGAATTCCAGATAGACCGCGTTGAAACGCTGCCACTCGCCCATGTCGGCGAGCATCACCTGGACGCGCACGATGTCTGTGAGTGAGAGGCCGTGCGCGGCGAGCGTCAGCTTCAGATTCTCGAAGGTCTGTCGCGTCTCCGCCTCGACCCCGCCGGGCGCGAGCTCCAGCGTGCCGGGCCTGATCCCGATCTGGCCGGACAGGATGACAAGCCCGCCGACCTCCACGCCGTCGGGAAACGGCAGGCCTTTAGTCAGGACGGCGTTCGAGCGCAGCACCTTCACGCGGGGGTTTTCGGGCTCCGGCATGGGCATCCTTCTTCGCTTTGCGTTTCGGCCGCTCCTCGTCGGCGGCGCGGGTGAGGTCGTCGACATTCATCAGCGCGGGGAACAGTTTCGCCCAGAGCGCGACGATCATCAATGTCCCCACGCCTCCCGCCAGCACGGCGACGAGCGCGCCGGTGAACTCCGCCATCGTGCCGGCGCGGAACTCGCCGAGCTGGTTGGAGGTGCCGATGAACAGCGCGCTCACCGCGGTGACGCGGCCGCGCATGTTGTCGGGCGTCTGTATCTGCACCAGCGTCTGGCGCACCACCACGCTCACCATGTCGGCGGCGCCGAGCACGGCGAGCGCCGCGAGCGAGAGCGGGAAGGAGGTGGAGAGCGAGAACACCACGGTGGCGACGCCGAACACCGCGACGCCGGCGAACATCTTGCGCCCGGCATTGCGGTTCAGCGACCAGCGCGCGAGCGCCACCGCCATGACGAGCGCGCCGGCGGCGGGCGCGGCGCGCAGGAGGCCGAGACCGAGCGGGCCGGCATGCAGGATGTCCTTGGCGTAGATCGGCAGCAGCGCGGTGGCGCCGCCGAGCAGCACCGCGAACAGGTCGAGCGAGATGGCGCCGAGGATGACGGGCTTCTTGCGGATAAAGGCGATGCCGGCGAACAGCACCTCCACGTTCATCTTCTCGCGCCTGGGGGCCGTGCGCTGCGTGCGGATGAGCGAGATCAGGAAGCTCGCCGCAATGAACAAGGCGGCGCAGATCGCATAGACCAGCGTCGGGCTGATCGCATACAGCAGGCCGCCGACCGCCGGCCCGGCGATGGTCGCCGCCTGATTGGCGGAGGCCGAGCCCGCCACCGCCTTCGGCAACAGCGGCAGCGGTACGATGCCGGGCAGGAGCGCCTGCAGGCTTGGCGCCTCGAAGGCGCGCGCGGCCCCGAGCACGAAGACGAGGAGGAAAATCCATTCGCGCGTCAGCCAGCCTGACGCGGTGCCGAGCGCGAGGCCGGCTGCCGCGAGACCCTCGACGATCTGGCACAGCCGAAGCACCACCCCGCGGTCGTAGCGGTCGGCGACGTGGCCCGCGATCAGCACCAGCAGGAAGGCGGGGATGAACTGGGCGAGACCGACGAGCCCGAGATCGAGCGCGCTGCCGGTCATGGCGTAGACCTGCCAGCCCACCGCGACCGCCTGCATCTGCAAGGCCACCGTGGCGCAGACGCGGGCCAGCCAGAACAGGCGGAACGGAGGGTGGCGATCGATCGAGGTTTCGGCGGGGGCCTTGTCGGTCATCGCAGCCGGCGCTCCGGGGTCGGACGGCGGAGCGGCGAAATCATCCGGTCACGGTCAATCCGGTCGGCGCATCAAAGACGATCGGTGCATCAAGACGGTCGGAAATTGGTGGAGCCGAGGGGAATCGAACCCCTGACCTCCTCATTGCGAACGAGGCGCTCTCCCAGCTGAGCTACGGCCCCCAATCTGAGTGCGGGCCATTTAGGCCGCAGGGTGGAGCCTGTCAAGGACGCGGATTTCT
>CAZEDU010000235.1:0-2312 GCA_964511185.1 uncultured Myxococcaceae bacterium
CGCTCGGCATCACCGACCTCGACCCGCTGCGCTACCAGCTCCTGTTCGAGCGCTTTCTCAACCCCGAGCGCGTGTCGATGCCGGACTTCGACATCGACTTCTGCCAGGACACGCGCGAGCGCGTGATCGACTACGTCAAGCGCAAGTACGGGGTGGACAGCGTGGCGCAGATCGCCACGTTCGGCACGATGGCGGCGAAGGCCGCGGTGCGCGACGTGGGCCGCGTGCTCGACCTCCCCTACGGCTACGTCGACAGCATCGCCAAGCTGATCCCGTTCCAGCCCGGCAAGCAGGTGACGCTGAAGCAGGCGCGCGAGCAGGAGCCGCTGCTCGCGGAGCGCGAGCGCAACGAGGAGGAGGTGCGCGCGCTGCTCGCGCTCGCCGACTCGCTCGAGGGGCTGACGCGCAACGTGGGCATGCACGCCGGCGGCGTGCTTATCGCCCCCGGCAAGCTCACCGACTTCTGTCCGCTCTACGTCCAGTCCGGCGCGGAGTCGATCGTCTCGCAGTTCGACAAGGACGACGTCGAGGCGATCGGCCTGGTCAAGTTCGACTTCCTGGGCCTGACGACGCTCACGATCCTCGACTGGACGCTGCGCTACGTGCGCCGGCTCGACCCGTCCATCGATATCGATCTGGCCCGCATCCCGCTCGACGACCGGCGCACCTACGAGATCTTCAAGAACGGCAACACCAGCGCGGTGTTCCAGTTCGAATCGCGCGGCATGCGCGACCTCTTGACGCGAGCGAAACCGGACCGCTTCGAGGACATCATCGCGCTGGTCGCGCTCTATCGGCCCGGCCCGATGGACCTGATCCCGGACTACGTCGAGCGCAAGCACGGCCGCGCCCGCGTCGACTACCTGGACGCGCGGCTCGAGCCGATCCTGGGGCCGACCTACGGGGTGATGGTCTACCAGGAACAGGTGATGCAGATCGCGCAGGTGATCGGCGGCTACTCGCTGGGCGGCGCCGACCTCCTGCGCCGGGCGATGGGCAAGAAGAAGCCCGAGGAGATGGCCGAGCACCGCGGCACGTTCGTCGACGGCGCCGAGAAGAACGGCGTGCCGCGCGCCAAGGGCACGCAGCTCTTCGACCTGATGGAGAAGTTCGCCGGCTACGGCTTCAACAAGTCGCACGCCGCGGCCTACGCGCTGGTCGCCTACCAGACCGCGTACTTCAAGGCGCACCATCCGGCCGCGTTCATGGCGGCGAACCTGTCGCTGGTGATGGACGACACCGACAAGGTGCGCGCGCTCTACCAGGACACGCTCGCGCAGGGCGTGGCCATCCTGCCGCCCGACGTCAATGCCTCCGCCTGGCGGTTCGAGCCGGTCGACGCGACGAGGATCCGCTATGGCCTGGGCGGCATCAAGGGTACCGGCGAGCAGGCGATCGAGACGGTCGTCGCGGCGCGCAAGCAGGGCGGGCCTTTCACCGACCTGTTCGATTTCTGCGCGCGCGTGGACAAGCGGCTGGTCAACCGGCGCGTGATCGAGGCGCTGGTCAAGGCCGGCGCGTTCGACGCCATCTGCGATCGCCGCGCGGACCTGTTCGCCTCGGTCGGCGTGGCGATGGAAGCGGCCGAGCACGCCGAGGCCCATCGCGCGCAGGTGTCGCTGTTCGGCGAGGACAGCCCCGAATCGCGCCACGCGCTGGTCGCCACGCGCGCCTGGAGCGAGGCCGAGCGGCTGGCCAACGAAAAGGCGGCGCTGGGCTTCTATCTCTCCGGGCATCCGTTCCACGCCTACGCGGAGGAGCTGAAGCCGGTCGTTCGCACCACGCTCGCCAACCTCCAGCCGCGGCAGGACCGGGTGCTGGTGGCCGGCATCGTCACCGCGCTGCGCATCCAGTCGGGCAAGCGCGGCAAGACCGCGTTCGTCACGCTGGACGACGGCCAGGGCTCGGCCGAGATCGTGGTCTGGAACGAGACCTTCGATGCCGCGCGCAACCTGCTCGCCGAGGACCGCCTGGTGATCGTCGAGGTACGGGTGATGCAGCGCATGAGCGAGGATGGCGAGGCGCAGGGGCTGCGGATCGTCGCCGAGTCGATCCTCGACATCGCGGCACTGCGGCGCCAGCGTGCCAAGTGCCTCCGGCTGTCGTTCAACGGAAATGCGGACGCGCGCCGGCTCGAGGAAATGCTGGCGCCGTTCCGCGGCGAGGGCGTGCTCGTCAGCGTGCATTACGAGAACGGACGCGTCGGCGGCGCCGTGGACCTGCCGGAGAGCTGGCGCGTGGCGCCCGATCCCGCGCTGATCGAGCGCCTGCGCGACTGGCTCGAGCCGGGCAACGTCGAGGTCGTCTACTGA
>CAZEDU010000236.1:0-2304 GCA_964511185.1 uncultured Myxococcaceae bacterium
AAGTTCTGCCCCGCCTGTCGCTCGCACACGCTCCATAAGGAGGGGAAGGTCTGATCGAGCCGACCACCGGGGGTCAGTAGCTCTAATTGGCAGAGCACCGGACTCCAAATCCGGGGGTTGCAGGTTCGAGCCCTGCCTGGCCCGTTCTCGACACGACACGCTATGGCGCTACAGGAACAACTGAGCAAGGCGCGGGACGTCGTCCCGCGGTCGATGACCTTCCTCCAGGAGGTGTGGGCGGAGCTCAAGAAGGTCCACTGGCCCACCCGCTCGGAGACCTACGCCGCCACCGCCGTCGTACTGGCGGTCGTGACGATCGTCGCGCTGTTCCTCGGCAGCGTCGACTTCGTCGTCTCGCAACTGATCCAGCTGATCCTGCGGTGAGTCGCGCAATGGCGAAGGACTGGTACGTCGTTCACACGTACTCGGGCTACGAGCACAAGGCCAAGGCCGCCCTCGAGGAGCGCATCAAGGCGCTCGGCAAGGAAGCGGCCTTCGGCGAGGTGCTGGTGCCGGCGGAGAAGGTCGTCGAGTTGGTGAAGGGCCGTAAGAAGACGTCCTCGCGGATGTTCTTCCCCGGCTACATCCTCGTCAACATGGAACTCAACGACGAGACCTGGCACATCGTCAAGAACACGCCCAAAGTCACTGGCTTCGTCGGTGGCTCGACGCAGCCGGCGCCGATCTCCGAGCGCGAGGTGCGCGAGATCACCGACCAGATGGCCGAGGGTGCGGTGCGGCCCAAGCCGAAGGTCCTGTTCGAGAGCGGCGAGCACGTCAAGGTCATCGACGGACCGTTCCAGGACTTCAACGGCGTCGTCGAAGAGGTCAAGCCGGACAAGGGCAAGCTGCGCGTGCTGATCAGCATCTTCGGGCGGGCGACGCCAGTCGAGCTGGACTTCGTGCAGGTCGAGAAGGCCTGACCCAGGAGGATTCCCAAGGTGGCGAAGAAGGTCATCGCAGAGATCAAGCTACAGATTCCCGCCGGCGCGGCGAACCCGAGTCCGCCGGTCGGGCCGGCGCTCGGTCAGCGCGGCGTCAACATCATGGAGTTCTGCAAGGCGTTCAACGCCAAGACGCAGGGACAGCCGGGGATGATCATCCCGGTCATCATCACCGTCTACGCGGATCGGTCGTTCACCTTCATCACCAAGACGCCGCCGGCGTCGGTGCTCCTCAAGAAGGCGGCCGGCGTCGAGAAGGGCGCGGCAGACCCCAAGCGCGGCAAGGTTGGCAAGGTGACGCGCGCCCAGGTCAAGGAGATCGCCGAGCTCAAGCGGCCGGACCTGTCGGCCGAGTCGCTCGAGGCGGCCATGCGGACGATCGAGGGAACGGCGCGCAGCGTCGGCCTCGACGTCGTCGAGTAGGAAGCGGGCGATGGCAGGCATGGGCAAGCGGTTGAAGAGCGCGTTGACCAGGGTGGATCGCGAGCAGCGCTATGGGCTGGACGAGGCGGTCGCCCTCGCGGCGCAGCTGGCGACGGCGAAGTTCGACGAGACCATGGAACTCGCGGTCCGGCTCGGCGTCGATCCGCGCCAGGCCGACCAGAACGTGCGCGGTACGGTCGTCCTGCCGCATGGCACGGGGCGGTCGGTGCGCGTCGCGGTGTTCGCCAAGGGCGAGAAGGAGCGCGAGGCGCGCGAGGCTGGCGCCGACGTGGTCGGTGGCGAGGAGTTGGTGAAGCGCATCCAGGACGAGGGCTGGCTGGAGTTCGACAGCGCCGTCGCGACGCCCGACATGATGGGCCTCGTCGGCCGCATCGGCAAGGTGCTCGGCCCGCGCGGCCTGATGCCCAACCCGAAGGTCGGCACGGTGACCTTCGACGTCGGCAAGGCGGTCAGCGAGCTGAAGGCCGGCAAGATCGAGTACCGCGTCGACAAGGCCGGTATCGTCCATGTGCCATTCGGCAAGGCCTCGTTCGGTGCCGAGAAGCTGGTGGCCAACGCCAACGCGGCGCTGACCAGCCTGGTCAAGGCCAAGCCGGCCTCGGCGAAGGGCAACTACATCATCAGCGTGTCGGTGAGCTCGACCATGGGCCCTGGCATCAAAGTCAACCCGCTCGCCGTGCGGGCGATGGCGGCGTGAGGAGCCTGACGTGAACCGGGAAGAGAAGACGGCCTCGGTGGCCGAGCTGCACGAGCGCTTCAGCAGGGCGAGCGTCGCGCTGGTCGCGGCCAATCTCGGCCTGACCGCGGCGCAGTCGCGCGCCCTGCGGCGGACCCTGCGCGCCGCCGGCGGCGAGCTCAAGGTGGCGAAGCATACCCTCGGCAAGATCGCCATGCGCGACACGCGCTACGCTGACTG
>CAZEDU010000237.1:0-2158 GCA_964511185.1 uncultured Myxococcaceae bacterium
TCGGGGGCCACGGGGTACAAGTGAGCTTCGCGATCGCCACCGCCACGCTCGCCCACGCGGCCGAGCTCGCCCAGTCGATGCGCACCGAGGACGAGGCCGAGTGCCTCGCCTCCGGGCACGCGACTGCGCGGGAAGCGCTCGAGGCGGGGATCGCCAACTCCGACGCGGCCTGGGCGGTCTCCTTCGGCGGCGAGCTCGGCGCCATCGTCGGCGTCGACGTCTTCGAGGAGGCCGCGTACATCTGGTGCCTCACCGGCCGCGTCGTCGAGCGCGCCAAGCTCTCCTTCTGGCGCGCATCGCTCACCATCGTCGAGCTGTGCCGACGTCGGTACGGGCCGCTCTTTTGCCTCGCTGACAGCCGATACGTACGCGCGCGCGCTTGGCTCGATCGCCTCGGGTTTGTCTACGTGCGTCCGGTGGTGTGGTCTGAGGGCGGGCCGTGGTTCGACCTGATGACCATTGGAGGCCTCTGACATGGGCGCGTGGGCTGCAGCAGTGCAAGGAGTGCTCGGCGTCGACTCGGCGATCCAGCAAGGACAGGCCGACAAGCGCCAGGCGGATCGAAACACGGCGCTGGCCAACGCGGCCGCGCAGGACGCCCTCGCCCGCGGGGCGCAGGAGGCCGGGGCCGCGCGTATGGCGGGCAGCGAGGCGGCCGCCCGCCAGCGCGTCGCGTACGCCAACTCGGGCGTCGCCGCCGACGTCGGCACCGCAGCCAACGTGCAGGCCTCGACGAAGGCGCGGGCCGAGCTCGACGCGCAGGTGCTCGAGAACAACGCCGCCCGCGAGGCGTGGGGCTACAAGCAGCACGGCCTCGACTTCCAGACCCAGGCGGGCATCAACGCCAGCCGGCGCGCGCGGGAGGTCGCCGGCACGCTGCTCGGCACCGCCGGCACCTTCGCCAGCTCGCGCTCCAGGCGGAAGGCGAGAGACGAATGAAGATCCCCAGCTTCGACAGCGGCGGCGTGAAGTCGCGGCCGGTCGCCACCGTCTACGATCAGCTCAACCGCGACGACGGCACCGACACCCTCGTGCAGGGCATCGGTCGCCTCGCGCAGGGCGTCGAGGACGTGCACGCCGTCAACGCCGCCCGAGCCGCGAAGGCGAAGGAGAAGGCCGACGCGTCCGCCGTCGACTCGCTCTTCGCCCAGGCGCAGGAGTACACGACGCAGCAGCTGCACGGCTACGACGAGGCGCCCGAGAGCAAGCCTGAGGGTACGACGTCCATCGACACCCTCACCGTCGAGGACCTCGCCACCGCCGGCGGCCCGGGCAAACACGTGCCCGGCTACCTCGACACGCGCGGCCACGAGGCCTACCAGAAGTCAGGCGACGTCACGACGGCGCTCAAGAAGCGCTACAACGAGCTGCTCGGCCTCGCCGGCAACGACAAGCAGCGCGAGCTCCTCTCCCGCAATATCGATCGCCTGAAGGCCTCCGTGCAGCTGCAGGTGGCCAACCACGAGGGCGCGCAACTCCGCGTCGCCGAGCAGGCCGCGAGCAAGGCGCTGCAGGACACGACGCTGCGCACCGCGGCCAACCTCTTCGACAAGCCCGACGAGCTGCGGCCCTTCGTCGACGACGCGCTCGCGAGCATCAAGCGCACGTCGCTGCCCGAGGAGTACGAGGCGAAGAGCACCGAGTTCCTCGCGAGCGTCAGCAAGGCGCGCATCGGGAAGTTCATCGCCGCCGGCAAGCTCGATGCGGCCGAGCAGCAGCTCGTCACCGACACGAAGGTGCTGGGCGACGACGCGCCGAAGATTCAGGAGTTGCTCACCACGAAGAAGGCCGCGGCTGAGAAGAAGGCGACCGAGTTCTCCGCAGAGGCGATCGCCGGCCGCACCGCAGACAAGGTGCGCAACGCCTACGGCTTCATCGACGAGGCCGACGAGAACAAGCTGCGCGAGGCCGTCGACGGCGTCTTTCCCGAGAAGCACGAGGAGATGCAGGCGGTCATCGAGCGGCGTATCAACGCCGAGGAGCAGCGGCGGAAGGCCACCATCAACGCCTGGACGCGCGAGGCCAAGTCGCTGCGCCTCGACGGCGGGACCGCGGCCATCTACCCGGAGCTCCGCGAGAAGCTGAAGAAGTACAACCCCGACTACCTGCAGGCGATCAAGGAGGACGATCGACGGCGCTGGGAGCACAACGAGGCGAA
>CAZEDU010000238.1:0-2153 GCA_964511185.1 uncultured Myxococcaceae bacterium
GATATATCGACCCGTCACGCGAATTCCGATCACGAGATCAGGGACAGCCCCTAGATGAACGCCTGAAACATGCGTTCCGCTCAGCGCGAGAAAGACCTCGAGCATCTTCTCGACGTCCGCGCGGCGAGTCTTGAGCAACGCCCCGCATCGCGAACACCAAAGCCCATGTGTTCGAGCAGGTTTTGCGACATGCGCTCGCGATGGGCTCCGTGCACGAGCTGCCGGGCATCGCGAAGGGTTAGCTTGAAATTTAGGCCGTATGCCGTTTTGAAGTGCGAGAACAAATCTGACTCGAAGTACAGCTGAAGCACGCCCAGCGCTTCCTTCGCGTACCCGCGCCCCGGTGGGTTCGGCTCATGAATCCGAAAGTGCCGGTGTCGAGAAGGTTGGTCAGGCCGATGTTGTCGACGGTCGTCGAGCCATGCACTCCTCGAAAACATCTTCGACTGCAACGTCGTGAGTTGCCGGTACAGCCCATCGGGCGAGAGGGGTTTGGAACGGCCGAGCTGGAGGCTCAGTCGCTCGTTCACTTCGTCTAGAATGGCGCGAACGGCTTCGGGCCGGTCTCGAACCGCTTGGTGCGCTCTTACCGCACCGTTTCGCCCTTACCGACTTCGTTGCCGAAACCGGCGGTTCGCTTTCTGTGGCACTTTCCTGCGCATCGCTGCGACTGGCCGTTAGCCAGCACCCTGCCCGCCACCCCGTCCTGCGATGGCCGGCGTTCGCCCGGGCTGCTCCGGCAAGGGGCTATAACGCGTGACTTGACCCTCCCACAACGTGAGGGCCTATTCATGCTCGACGGGAGGTGACCATGACCCAGGGGATGACGGTGAGCGAAGTTATGAAAAACGAAGAGATGTTCGAAATGTTCAGCGAACTCGATGTGAAGGCGCATGAGGAAGAAGCGAAAGAGCACTGGGCGAAGCATTGAAGCCGGTCTTCTTTGCGTCGCCTGAAGAGTTTCGGCAGTGGCTGGAGAAAAACCACGCCACCGCCGACGAAGTGTTTGTCGGCTTCCACAAAGTCGCCACTGGGCGGCCGACCCTCACCTGGTCTCAGTCGGTCGACGAAGCGCTCTGCTTTGGGTGGATTGACGGGCGAGTCAATACACTCGACTCAGGCCGATACGTGCGCCGCTTCACGCCGCGCAAGAAGGGCAGCATCTGGAGCAACATCAACATCGAGAAGGTGAAGCGCCTTGTCGCCGAGGGGCGCATGCAGCCGGCTGGGCTGACCGCGTTCGGCGCTCGCACCAAGTCGGGCGTCTATTCCTTCGAGCAAAGACAAGCCGCGCAGCTGTCGCCTGACGAAGAGCGCGCCTTTCGCAAGGTGAAGTCGGCGTGGGCGTACTTCGAAGACCAGGCGCCTTGGTACCGCCGCGCCGCGCTGTGGTGGGTGGTGAGCGCGAAGCGCGAGGCGACTCGCGCGAAACGGTTTTCGACTCTGGTGGCCTGCTCGAAAGAAGGTCGGCCCATCAGTCTTCTCGCCCGGCCGTCGAGGAAGCGAACCGGGGCCTAACGTTTTCGGAGGCCAGTTGTCGATGGGGGGCTGGGCACCGGTCTTTGTTCTTGCGCTTGTGCGGTGTGAGCACCGCCATGCACCGCGAGCAGCGTTTGGCGGAAGAGGGCATTCGTCGTCACATTCCGTGAGGGTCGAAGTAACTCGTCAGCATCGCGCATCGTCTGGCGTCCTCGCGAGCGTTGCCCGAGCGAAATGAGAGCGACGCCCGCGTTGTAGCGAATCTCAGAAGCGTTCAATTCTTTGGCGGCCTTCAAGAGGAAGAAGAAAGAACTGCAATCCGAGAGAGGTTGGCGGTAGGAGTCTGGGCGCAGGCGGTTGCGTGTGACAGGCGCGCGCTCGAATCCGTTCGCGCGGAGCGTCAGGCCCTCATCGCCGAACGCAAGGCCACGCTCTCAGCGCCGCCGAAGTAACACGCGCCGGCCCTCGGCCTTCACGCCCTCCCGCGCGAGCCGCCGGAGCTGCTCGTCGGCGACCTCGGGCGCCGCGATGCCATCGGAGCGAATCACGCGCCACCAGGGCAGCCCGCGCGAATGCCGCAGCGCCCGCGCCACCCGCCGCGCGCCGCCAGGCTTGCCCGCCCGCAGCGCCACCTGCGCGTAGGACAGCGTCTGGCCCAATGGAATCGAGCAGAC
>CAZEDU010000239.1:0-2064 GCA_964511185.1 uncultured Myxococcaceae bacterium
TCGGCAGCGTCTATGCGATCGTCGCGCTGGGCTACACGATGGTCTACGGCATCATCCAGCTCATCAACTTCGCCCACGGCGAGGTGGTGATGATCGGCGCCATGGTCGCCTACTCCGTGATCATCGCGCTGGTCGGAGCCGGCGTATCCCTTCCGCCGCTCGCGATCGTGCTGTCCGCCGCGCTGGTCGCCGTTCCCGTGTGCATGGCGGTCGGCTACACGCTGGAGCGGGTCGCCTACCGGCCGCTGCGGCGCGCCCCGAGGCTCGCGCCGCTGATCACGGCCATCGGCCTTTCGATCATCCTGCAGCACCTGGCGATGATCATCTGGAGCCGCAATCCGCTGCCCTACCCGCAGATCATCACCCCGGTGACCTACCACCTCACCGCCAACCCGAACGGCGCCACGGTCACCAACGTGCAGGTCGTAATCGTGCTGGTGTCGGTCGCGATGATGGCCGGGCTGACCGCACTGGTCTACCGCACGCGTTTCGGCATCGCGATGCGGGCGACCGCGCAGAACCAGGCCGTCGCCGGGCTGATGGGGATCGACGTGAACAAGGTGATCGCGATCACGTTCGTGATCGCCGGCGGGCTGGGCTCGGTGGCCGGCGTGATGATCGGCAGCTACTACGGCATCGTGCACTACCAGATGGGCTTCCTGCTCGGCCTCAAGGCATTCTCGGCCGCGGTGCTGGGCGGCATCGGCAACCTCGCCGGCGCCATGCTGGGCGGTCTCCTGCTCGGCATCATCGAGGCGCTGGGCACCGGATACGTGGGCGACATCACCAACCTGTGCCGCTTCGCCGACTGGTCGCAGGCGCTCGCCACCCGCTGCGAGACCGACCCCAACGTGACGCTGTTCGGCTCCAACTACCAGGACGTGTTCGCGTTCGTCGTGCTGATCCTGGTGCTCGTGTTCCGGCCTTCGGGTCTGCTGGGCGAGCGCGTGTCGGACCGGGCATAGGGCCTGCCCCGTGAGCGCGCCCGGCTACACCGCCCTGATACCGAAACGCTCGCCCGCGCTTGCCTGGGTCGGCGTATTGCTGATCGGCGTCGCGCTGATCGCGCTGCCTTTCGTGCTGGCGAGCGTGGGCACGGCCTGGGTGCGGATCACCAACCTGGCCATCCTGTACGTCTTCCTGGCGCTCGGCCTCAACATCGTGGTCGGCTTCGCCGGCCTGCTCGACCTGGGCTACATCGCGTTCTACGCGGTAGGCGCGTACACCTACGCGCTGCTCGCCTCGCCGCACTTCGACATCCACCTGCCGTTCTGGGTGATCCTGCCGATCGGCGCGGTGGTCGCCTGCGTGTTCGGCGTCCTGCTCGGCGCACCCACGCTCAAGCTCCGCGGGGACTACCTCGCGATCGTCACGCTCGGTTTCGGCGAGATCATCCGGATCTTCCTGAACAATCTCTCGCAGCCGGTCAACATCACCAACGGGCCCCAGGGCATCACGCGGATCGACCCGTTCAGCATCGGTGCCTTCTCGTTCCGCGACGTGTCGAGCTTCGCGGGCATCACGTTCACCGGCCCGATCAAGTACTACTACCTGCTGCTGGCCACGTTCCTGGTGATCATCGCGATCAACCTGCGGCTCCAGAACTCGCGCATCGGCCGGGCCTGGGAGGCGATCCGCGAGGACGAAGTCGCCGCGCGCGCGATGGGCATCAACACCCGCAACATGAAACTCCTCGCCTTCGCGATGGGCGCGTCGTTCGGCGGCATCGCCGGCGGCATGTTCTCGGCGATGCAGGGCTTCATCAGCCCCGAGAGCTTCATCCTGATCGAATCGATCATGGTGCTCGCTATGGTCGTCCTGGGCGGCATGGGCAACATCTGGGGCGTCATCGTCGGCGCGCTGCTGCTCTCGTTCGTGCCCGAGATCCTGCGCTACACGGTGGAGCCGGCGCAGCGCGCGCTGTTCGGGCGCATGCTGGTCGAGCCCGAGGTGATCCGCATGCTGCTGTTCGGCTTCGCGCTGGTGCTGATGATGCTGTTCCGCCCCGCCGGGATCCTGCCCTCCGCCACGCGCAAGCGCGAGCTCGAGACCGCGCCGCCGCCG
>CAZEDU010000240.1:0-993 GCA_964511185.1 uncultured Myxococcaceae bacterium
GCCCGCGAAGCGCTGCTGGACTTCCAACGCCGCAACGGCTTTCAGCCCAAGACCTACGACCTCGAGATGGCCAAGGCCAAGAAGCGTGGAGGCGCCGCGCTCGAGCGCCTGACGGCGCGCCCGTACCCGCGACCCGGGACGCTGCGTCGCCTCTGGGGCAGCACCGAGGCGTGCTTCGCCGACGTCTTCGGCGCGCAAGCCGAGCAGGCGACGGCCACCTGAGCAGGGCGCGCGACGGGCGTTCGGCCAGGCCGGGCCCCGTTCGTCTAACGCGACTTGCATGATGGTCGGCCCCAATGCCTCGAACGCGTCCCCAAGAGCTCCTGGTCGAACGAGCCGCCGAGATCAACGACCTCGTCCAACGCACCGCCTGGCAGCCGCCCGGCGATCTCGAGGGACGCCAGCGGCTGCATCGTGCCGCCAAGCACGGTGCCGCGCTCTTCGATCAGGTCGCCGAACTCGCACTTATGGACCCCGACCCAACCAGCGGCGGAGCGCAGTCGCAGTGAGCGCCGACCCGGCGCTCGGGCCCGAGCGCCCGGTACTCCGAGAGGTCACCACCGAGAACTCCTCGTTCACGGTGACGAAGTGGGCATCCGAAGTTGGCCCCCTTCAGTTCCTCCGAGAGCTGAGCACTAATGGCATGGAGGCCATCGCGATGCTCGGCTCCGGCGCCACCGGCCGCATCGTGTGGGACATCGACTGGCAGCGCATCGAGGCCTCCAACGGGCGCGAGCGCAAGCTGTCGGTCATCGACGAGGGCATCGGCATGACTGCCGAGCAGATGCTGGACCTCATCGGTCAGATGGCGGCCTCCGGCAAGAAGCAGAGCAGCAGCCGCAACTTCGGAATCGGCGCGAAGATCAGCGGCGCCGCCGTCAGCCCGCACGGTGTCATCTACCGCTCCTGGCACCAGGGCCAGGGCGCGATGGTGAAGTTCCGACGGCTCCTCGTGCCGGTCGACGGCGCCGGGGACGGCGAGACCAATGAGAA
>CAZEDU010000240.1:1003-2051 GCA_964511185.1 uncultured Myxococcaceae bacterium
TGCGCGACGTCGACGGCGACGACGCGTTCTGGCTCCCGCTCACCGAAGACGACAAGCCCTGGCTGCTGAAGGGCAAGTCGCACGGCACGATGGTCACGCTCCTGGGCCGGCACGACCGCGACGACAGCACCGCCCCGCCGTCTTCGATCAAAGACGGAAAGCAGCGCTGGATCACCCGGACGCTCAACAGCCGCTTCTTCCGCCTGCCCGACGCCGTCGAGCTGCTCGTCCGAGAGGGCAACAAGATCACCGCCCGCGAGCGCATCCCTGGCCGGCTGCACCGCATCCGCGGCCAGGAGCACTACCTCAGCCGCCGCGCCGAGGCCCACGGCGTCGTCACCCTTGACGATGCCGACGTCCTCTGGTGGGTGCTCGACGACGACCACGACGGCCGCCGGCGCGAAGGCTACGAGTGGTCCTCCACAGGTCACGTCGCCGCCCTGTTCGACAACGAGCTCTACGACTTCCGGGCCTCGACCCGCGGCGGCTACAGCCGGCTGCAGACCGAGTTCGGGATCAAGAGCGGCTACGAGCGTTGTGTCCTGTACGTGGCGCCTCGCCTCGAAGGCCTCGAGGCCAACGGGGCGCGCACCAAGCTGTTCTACGGGCCCCCGCACGACAAGGTCAGGCTGCCCTGGAGCGAATGGGGCGAGCAGTTCCGCGAGCGAATGCCGGCGGAGATCGAGGCCCTGCAGGCGCGCGTCGCGGCGGCCAGTTCGCTCGAGCGCTCCGACGCCTTCCGCCCGCGCCTTCTGGAGCACGCGCGCATGTTCCGCTTCCGCCGCTACAAGGCGCCACGCCGGGCACGCGCGATCACCCCCGCCGACAGCGACACCGAGCAGCTCAACCATCCGGCCAGCCCGGTATCCGACCCATCCCCAGCCACCGAGGAGCACCACGAGGCGCCAGTGCCGGTGAGTGGCGGCGTCGCGACGCCAGGCGCGCCTTCCGCGGCGTCGGCAAGCGCGGGCGACACGTCGACCGCCGCGGCTCAGCCCGAGCCCGCAGCGCAAGCCCCGGCCGCCGCTGAGCCCGAACCCGCGGACGA
>CAZEDU010000241.1:0-1953 GCA_964511185.1 uncultured Myxococcaceae bacterium
GCGTGCCGCCCGCCAGGCCCGGCATCGCCGCCAGCCAGAACAGCTGCATGGTGGTGTACGTGAAGCCGACGTTCGGCAGCCGCACCACCAGCGCGCTCATCACGAACCAGGTCGCGAACGACAGCACCAGGCTCGTGGTGGTGAGCGCGAGGGTCCGCCACGCGACGCGCGAGCCGGTCTTCGCCCAGAAGTCGGCGTTCTCGGGCGCCCACTCCGAAAACCACGACTCGCTTCGAGCGGCGGGCAGCGCTGGCGCGGCGACCTTGGCTTGCGCGGTCATGACGCACCTCCGCGCGTGGGCTCGGGTGCGGTGCGGGCCTTGCCTCCCTCGCCCACCCAGGTGCGCGTCCACTGGCGCATCACCAGGGCCAGCGCGAAGAGGCACGCCAGGCTCAGCGCGACGCCCGAGAGGAACCCGTACGAGAAGCTGCCGGTCCACTGCTTGCCGACGCCCATCATCGTGGGGAGGAAGCCGCCCGCCAGCGCGCCGATTTCACCCACCAGGCTGCCGGCCACCGCGGTGCTGGTGCCGAACCGCAGCGGCACCAGCTGGAACACCGCGCCGTTGCCGGCCCCCATCGCCGAGAAGGTCACGACCAGAATGGCGACCATCACCCACGGGCTGGGCGGCAACGCCGCGGCCGCGCCGACGGTGACGACGATGACCACCGACAACCCCAAGAGCAGGCGAATGCCGCCGATCTTGTCCGCGAGGTGGCCGCCGATGACGCGTAGCACCGACGCGGCGACGATGATAAACGCCGAGTATTGGCCGACGGCGCTCTTGTCGATGCCGTACTGGTCGTGGAAGAGCGTGGGCAGAAAGCTCGTCAGGCCGATGTAGCCGCCGAACGTCACGCAGTAGAGAAGGTTGAAGACCCAGGCGTCTCGGTCGACGAGGATTTTGAGGTAGTCCTTGAGCGGCTTGTGCTCGCGGTCCGGCGGCTCCTTGGCGAACAGCGTCAGCGCCGCGAACGCGAGCAGCATCGGGAAGATCGCCAGGCCATAGACCGCCTGCCAGCCGAAGCGCTCGGCGAGCGGGGGCGCGAACAGCACCGCCAGCACCGCGCCCGAGTTGCCGGCGCCGGCGATGCCCATCGCCAGCCCCTTGTACTTCGCGGGGTACCAGCCCGAGCCGAGCGAGAGCGCCACCCCGAACGACGCGCCCGCGACCCCGAGCAGCACGCCCATCACCAAGACGCCGGTCATCGTCTCGACGAACAGGTAGCCGAACAGAAGCGCCACCATGATGAGCGCCATCTCGACCTGCGCCGCTCGCTTGCGGCCGATGTACTGGCTCAGCACGCCGAGCGGGAAGCGCATCAGGGCGCCGGCGAGCACCGGCACGGACACCATCACCCCTTTCTGCGCGGGGCTTAAGCCGAACTCTTCACTGATGTACGGCGCCATCGCGCCGTTGAGCACCCAGACCGCGAAGCAGAAGTCGAAGTAGACGAGCGACGTGAGCAGCGTCGGCAGGTGCCCCGACTTGAGAAACCCCTTGGTGTCGACAGAGCCCATGGCATCACTCCACGTTCCGGACGGTGTGGCGGTCTCGGTTCCACAGGACCAGCTGCGTGCGGCGCCAGACGTACGGAACCGGCGCCACCAACACGTGCATCAACCGGGTGAAGGCGAAGATGGTGAAGAGCGCGAAGGCCCCCAAGACGTGCAGCCGCACCATCCAGGGCACCGCGGCCATCAGCTCCACCTCGGGCTTGAGCAGGAAGAGCGAGCGCAGGTACGGGACGGCGACCTGCACGTACCAGGCGGAGCCCCAGCGGAGCTTCACCGCGATGTAGAGGCCGGTCACCGCCTGCAGGATGAGCAGCGCGTACACCACCCAGTCGCGCGTGCTCGTCACCATGCGCAGCCGCGGCGTGGTGGCGCGCCGGTAGATGAGCAGCGTCATTCCCCACACGAACAAGAGCGTTGCGATCAGGCCGGTGACCT
>CAZEDU010000242.1:0-1935 GCA_964511185.1 uncultured Myxococcaceae bacterium
CGGGGGACGAGCGGCCCCTCGTGGGCGCGTCCGTCGAGTTGACATAACGCATCTTATCGGACGCTGTGACTGGGTCTTTCTCTCGAAGATGGGCCTGCTACAAGCCCGATGCATGTCCACGGCGCGTGCCTTCTTCGTCGGGTTGCTGGTGCTGTCGTTGGCTGCTTGTTCGCCCAGAGATTCGGCGTTCGATGCGGGCGTCGACGCCGGGCCGCCCCCGCCGCCGCCCGAGCTGAGCTTCGACTTGAAGCTCAAGCACGTCGACGGCGGCGTCACGGCGTTGGTGCCGACCACTGGTGAGCGGCCGTTGGTCGACCCTTTCACCGGCATCGAGCTCACCTCCAACCTCCCGATCCGCAACTACCGAATCCGGCTCTTCGACGAGGCCGAGCGTGCCGTGGTCTCGGATGACGAGGCCGAGGATCTGCCCGACCGGCTCTCGTACAAAATCGCGCTCGCCGAGCCCACCCGGACCGGTTTTCGGTACGCCCTGGTGGTCGACGCGCAGTCCGGCCCCACCATCACCGAGCTGTCTGGCCGCGAGCACCCAGAAAAGCGCTTCGAGCTTCAAATCGCGGGCGAAAAGGAAAAGCCGGCGCCCAAGAAGACCTCCCGCAAGCGACGCCGTTAACTGGGCTCGACGCCCAAGGCCCGGGCGCGCTCGAGCGCCGCGAAGTCGCGCTCGCTGGGCGACAAAGCCAGCACCACGCGCGTGAGGTCGTAGAGCACGTCGCCGCGCTCGAACACCGACAACGGCTGCGCGTCGATCGCGAGCCGCTCCATCGCCCGGTTGTACGAGAGCTCGAGCACCGAGCGCAGGTTCACCGCGTCGTACAGGTTGTACTCGACGAGGAAGCGCAGCGCCTCGATGTCTTGGCGCTGCTGGTAGATGCGCCAGAGCCAGATCGCGTCCCACCCGTTGACCCCGCGCAGGTGCGGCGGTCGCCCAATGCCGAGCCGGTCTTCGATCTGCTTGAGCCCACCCTGTAGCTTCACGCGGCGGCTCAGGTGGCGCAGATCGACATGGGCCACGGGCACAGGAAAGCGCTCGCCGAAGTGTCCGCGCAGCACGGGAACGTCGAAGTTGGCGCCGTTGAACGTGACCCAGAGCGCGTGCCCCGCGAGCGCGTCAGGCAAGTCGTCGAGGTTTCGCTCCCGGATGAAGACCTCGATGCCGCGCGCGGCGGAGAACAGGCTGACCACGGTGGGAACGTTCTGCTTCCCGACGGGCTCCGCCTCGATGTCGAAGAACACCGCCGTGTCCGCGAAGGCGCCATACAGCCGCCAGTGCTCGCGCGGCGGCACCCAGCGCGCCAGGCTCGCCAGGTCTCTGGTCTCGAGCGCTCGGCGCGCCTGCGCGAGACGCGCGCGGGCCTCGGCGTCGAGCCGCTCGGACAGGACGATCGGGCCGCCCTCGGGCGGAAAGTCGTCCCAGGTGGAGATGCCGCGGGCCCAGAGGTCCTTCTCGCGCCAAGGCCCCACGCCTTCCAGGTGCTGGAAGGTTCTGCGGATCACGCGCCCGGCACCTCGCCGCGCTCGAGCGCCTGGAGCAAGGGAATGTCCGCTTCGCAGAACGGCAGCCGGTTCATCTCGGCCGCGTCGGCGAACCGCAGCGCGTGGGCCTCATGGGGGTGGGGCGTGCCGGCGCGAATGGAGGCGCGGTAGAGCACCAGCTCGACGATCAGATCCGAATAGGAGTGCAGGGTGCTCCACAGCCGCTGGCCCACTTGGAGCTCCACGCCCAGCTCCTCCTGGCACTCGCGCGCCAGCGCCACCTCGTCGCTCTCGCCCTGCTCCACCTTGCCACCCGGGAACTCCCAGAGCAGCGCCCTGCTCTTCCCCGGCGGCCGCTGCTGCACCAGGTACCGCCGCGGGGCGTCCGGGTCGGAGATCAAGGCGGCGACCACCCTGACCTTCCGAATCGACCCGCTCACC
>CAZEDU010000243.1:0-1918 GCA_964511185.1 uncultured Myxococcaceae bacterium
TCCCTAGATTGCCCAGCCTTTTTCCCTGAAGACGGAGCCGTAAAACCGTGGCGGACAAACTCACTCGCAAAGAGCTCAAGGCCCCTGATGCGTTCCAGAAGGTCGGCGGCGAAGCCAGCAGCTGGCTCCTGGAGCGGCAGCAGCTCGTGATCGGCGGCGTGTTGGTGGCGCTGGTGGCCGGGGGAGGCGCGGCCTTGGCCAGCTACATCGGCGAGCGCGGCAACAGGGCGGCCGCGCGCGAGCTGGGCGCGGCGCTCGAGCCGTTGAGCCGGCCGGTCGAAGGCGACAGCCAGACGCCCGCGGTGAGCGACGCGCCCGCGTTCAAGACCGAGAAGGAGAAGCTCGAGGCCACGGAGAAGTCGCTCAGCCAGTACGTGGCGTCGCACCAGGGCCCCTCGAACACCACCGCGCAGCTGCCGCTGGGGCAGGTGGCCTTGCGGCTGGGGAAGTACGACGAGGCGATCGCCGCGTTCGACGCGTTCTTGAAGGACACCGCCGCCAGCGATCCCCTGCGCGCGCCCGCGCTCGAAGGTCGCGGCTACGCGCTGGAGGCGAAGGGCCAGCTCGACGAGGCGATCGCCGCCTTCGAGAAGCTCGCGCAGGAGAACCAGACCGAGCTGCTCAAGGGCATGGGCCAGTACCACCGCGCCCGCATCCTGATTCAGCAGAACAAGAAGGAAGAGGCCGCCAAGGCGCTCTCCGAGATTCCCGCCGTGGCCCCCAACTCGGCCGCGGCGCGCCTGGCGTCCGAGCGGCTGGCGGCGCTGACGACCGAAGGCGTGAAGGTTCCGCCTCCCGCGGCCGCGGCGGCGGGCCAAGACGGCGGCACCGGCACCGGCTCTTAACCAGCTCTCGAAGGAGCGATCATGGCAGGGCTCCCCCGCGTTCTCTTCGTCGCGTTGGCGTTCACGCTGGTGGGCTGCCGGACGCACCGCGTCGGGGCGAACCCGATGGTGGAGCAGCCCCGCTCGCCGCCCGCCCTCTACGAGATTGACTGGTGGGTGAAGCTCGTTCCGCCGAAGCTGCTCGAGTACGCGCCGCGCGAAGAGGCGAGCCCCGCGGTCGATCCCGACACCGAGCGCGTGTTGATCCTCACCCGCGACGGCGTGGCGCGCATGCTCTCGCCCGTCGACGGCAAGGTCGAGTGGGAGTTCAAGACGGCCGCGCCTTTCAACGCGGGCGGCCTGGTGCGCGAGGGCGTCGCCTTCGTACCCGGCGGAGACGGGACGCTCTACGCCCTGGCCGTGCCCACCGGACAGCTCTTGTGGAAGTACGACGCGGGCGCCGAGCTGGCGTCGGCGCCGGTGTACGCGCAAGGCAAGGTGCTGGTCGCCTCGATCGCCGACACGCTCTACGCGGTCGACGCCAAGACCGGGAAGTGGCTGTGGCAGTACCGGCGCGATCCGCCCTCCGGCTTCACGGTGAAGGGCGTCTCGGCCCCCAAGGTCGACGCCGGGGTGGCCTACATCGGCTTCTCGGACGGGTTCTTGGTCGCGCTCGAGGTCGAGGACGGCACGGTGAAGTGGGAAAAGGCGATCACCACGAGCGGCGGCACCCAGTTCCTGGACGTCGACACCACGCCGATCATCGACGACTCGGGCAGGCTCTACGTCGCGTCCTACAAAGACGGCGTGTTCGCGCTCGAGCCAGAGACCGGGGCGGTGCTTTGGCGGAACGAGCGCGCCGGCATCACGCACGTCCTGCCGCGCGGCGAGGTGGTGTTCGTGACGGGCGACGCGCAGATCGGCGCGGTGCTGGCCGAGAACGGCAGCACTGTGTGGACGCTGCCAGTCGAAGGCCGCGCCGCCCGACGTCCGCTCTTCGCGCGCGGGCTCTTGGTGGTGCCGGTGGACAACTCGATGGTCTTCGTCGACCCGGTGAGCGGCCAGCCGCGCACCTGGTGGGATCCGGGCCCGGG
>CAZEDU010000244.1:0-1799 GCA_964511185.1 uncultured Myxococcaceae bacterium
GGTCTTGCCCACGCCCGGCTCGCCGATCAGCACCGGGTTGTTCTTGGTGCGCCGCGACAGCACCTGCACCGTGCGCCGGATCTCCTCCTCGCGCCCGATCACCGGGTCCAGCTTGCCGGCCCGGGCCGCCTCGGTCAGATCGCGCCCGTACTTCTCGAGCGCGCGGTAGGTGCCCTCCGGATCCTGGCTGGTCACCCGCGCCGAGCCGCGCACGTCCTTCAGCACCGACAGCACCCGGTCGCGGCTGACGCCCGAGGCCTTGAAGACCTCCCCCGCGCCGCCTTTGTCTTGCGCGAGCGCGACGAGCAGGTGCTCGGTCGAGGTGTACTCGTCCTTGAGCGCCTTGGCTTCGTCCTCGGCCTTGTCGAACAGCTTCACCAGCCGCTGCGACAACATGCCGGCCTCGCCGCCTTCGATGCGCGGCAGCTTGCCGGCCGCCTCTTCGATGCGCCCCTGGAACAGCCGCAGGTCGACGCCGATCTTCTGCAGGACCGGCCGGGTGATGCCGTCCTGCTGCTGGAGCAGCGCCAGCACCAGGTGCTCGGGCTCGTAGTTGGGGTTCGACGCGCGGCGCGCCAAACCCTGCCCGTCTTGAATGGCTTCCTGCGCCTTGAGCGTGTACCGGTCGATTCGCATGTTGGCCAACGTAAGTCGGCGAAGAGGTGCCGCAAGCAGCCCGTCCGCACCCGAAAGGCCTTCTCGAAAAGCCTTCCAAGGTTCGGCGGTTTACGAAGAAGCGCGTGGGTGTTGCCAGCCGAGATCGGGTCGCGTATACGGCCGCGCCTCTCGAGAACGGTTTTCTCCTGAAGGCAGGTTGGGGGGACTTGATGGAACCGCACGGCGGGTATCTGTGCCGGCTGGACGAGCTGGAGACCCAGACGCTGGTCTCGCTCGCCCGACAGGCGCTCGAGGAGGACGGACAGGGCGCCGGCTCGGCGTCGCTGCTGCTCACGGCGCTCGTCCCGCAGCGCGTCCTGCGCATCGCCTACGACGGCCCGTTCACCTACGGCCGCCGCGGCGCCCGCTGGTACGAGGCGCACCACGCGCTCGCCCGCGAGCTGTCGAAGACGACCCAGCGCACCGTGCACGCGTACGTCTTCGACCCCGAGGAGCTCGAGCAGGTCACCTCCTATGGGGCAGGGCGGCCGGTGGGGGGCGAGCGGCTTCGCTACGAGGACGCCGAGCTCCCCGACGACGATGACCTGGACGACCGCTCCTTCGCGAAGTGGAAGGAGCGCTGGCCGCTCGGCCACCTGGCGAAGGTGCTGGGGCTCACCCGGGCAGACCTGATTCGGCTCCCGCGCGCGCAGACGGCGCTCATCGACCTGGCGGACCCCGGCCAAGACCTGCCCAGGCGCGTGATGGGGCTCTTCCCCGGCCAGGTGCCTGCGTACGCCCGGCCCAGCTACGCGGCGGTCGGACGCGCGATGGTCAGCGCTGCTGTTGGTCCGCGAAGGCGATGATCTGCTTCACCCGGTCCGACCGGAAGTAGCTCGACAGCCAGACGAGCGTCAGCGCCATCGCGCCGGTGAAGAAGGCAACGCCCCCGACGTGCGTCCAGGTGGCCAGGGGCTGCACCATGGGGCCTAAGTCGCGGAAGGGCTCCGCGTTCGACAGCACGGGCGTCACCGCCGCCGCCATCTTCTTCGCGACCACCGCGAGCTGCGCGCCGTCCAGCGTGCGCAGGAACGCGGCCGCCAGCGCCGAGACGCCCAAGAGCGCGCGCATGCCATCCCGGGGCATGCCGCCGGGCCACAACAAGCGGGCCGACGAGAGGAACAACAGGCCCGCCACCAGGG
>CAZEDU010000245.1:0-1774 GCA_964511185.1 uncultured Myxococcaceae bacterium
CCGAGGAGGTACATCAGTCCGCTGGCGAGGTCGTAGGACGACGTCGACAGGGTCACCCGGCCATCGGTTGCTGTTCCGTCGCCGAGCAGGTAGCCGCGCAGGAATGCCAGCCGTAGAGACTCGTCGACATTGAAGACGAGGTCCGGGATGCGCTTGGTGCAGGAGTCGGCGCCGCGGAAACCGAACACCTCTTGCCACGCCAGGGCCGCGACCCGGTTCACGAGCCGAAGCTCCGCGACACGGAGCGGCTGTTCGTACAGCATCGCCGGCTGTGCGAAGACGCGCTCGAGACGCTGGCGCATCTCCGCCGCGAACCGCTGGTTGCCTGTACCGATCGCGAAGCGGATGCCGCTGCGGTCGGAAGCGGCGCCTTCCGCGACATAGAAGCCAAGCAGGCAAAGAAGGTCCTGGTCGACGCGCAGGAACCTCGGCACACCCCGGTGCGCGTTGTGTTCCGGCGTCAGCTCGACGTCCTCGCGCTCGCCGAACCAGGCGATGTCGTCGGCCGTGAGGCGCGACATGCGGACCCTGTCGGTCACCTCGTTGCTGCCGGAGCCTCGATACTGTTCGTCCCATGTCCGCTCGAGACGGCTGGGACCGATGCGCACGGCGGACCGTGCCTGCGCCGCGTCGGCGCCGATGGCCTCGACGTAGGCATCGAAGTGGCCGAGTGTCGGCCGAGTCTGGCCCTTCTCCCATGCGTAGAACGTGCAGGGCTGCGCGATGCCCACGGCGCGGCAGAGCTGCTGGTTCGAGATGCCGCTCGCACGCCGGCGCGCCGCGAGGTCATCGCGCGTGGCAGCCGGGATGTCTACGCGCGCTGCGGTGAGGTGCTCGTTGCCTGCGTGGCGCCTCAGGATCCGCTCCCGATGCCAGGCCTCCACGGCCGGCCCTCGCAGCCACAGATCGCGCCGCCCCGCCTGCGTCTTGAACAGCGCCTGCAGGAGGTCGATCCGGGCGGGCGCGGAAGCCGGCAACCGCAGGCGCCGCGGCGCCACGACATGGTCGCCGATGCGCAGCTCATCGCCGCGCTTGAGCTTGATGCCCGTTGCGTCATTGACGAAGACGCTGTGGCTCGAGGTCACACGCACGCTGCGCCCGTAGGCGGTGCGCACGCGGAACAGCCGCTCGTCGAGCGGGTGCCGGATGACGGCCTTGATCGGCCGGAACCGGACCTCGTGATCGTCGAGGCCAAAACACATGACTTCGCCGAGGTCGGCGCCGCGCAGTTTGTCGGCGTGGCCGTCGGACTCGACTGCGTTCGCCGACCGCCCGGCCTCGATTGCCCCGTCGATGAAATTCCCGATCCGCACCATCTCGGCGCCGCCGCCCGGGCGACGCACGAACGCGTGGTCGTCGCCGTCGACGCTCATGATGATGATGCGGTGATAGCGCAGCTTCTCAGGGTCGAAGTCCTCGCGACCGATGCCGCAGCCGAGTGCGCTGATGAGTGTCGCCACTTCCTGCGACGACAGCATCTTGTCGAAACGCGCCTTCTCGACGTTGAGGATCTTGCCCTTGAGCGGCAGCACCGCCTGGGTGCGCCGGTCGCGGCCCTGCTTGGCCGAGCCGCCGGCCGACTCGCCCTCGACCAGGAAGAGCTCGGACTTCGCCGGGTCCTTCTCCTGGCAGTCGGCGAGCTTGCCGGGCAGGCCCGCGAGGTCGAGCGCGCCCTTGCGCCGGGTCATCTCGCGCGCCTTGCGCGCCGCCTCGCGCGCACGCGCGGCGTCGATGATCTTCATGCAGATGGCCTTGGCGTCGGCGGGCTTCTCGA
>CAZEDU010000246.1:0-1721 GCA_964511185.1 uncultured Myxococcaceae bacterium
CATCCAGGACCTGTCGATGGTGCACGTGCTCTCGAAGAAGCACGCCACCGTGATCGGCGACGACGTCACCGTCGGGCACCACGTGGTGCTCCACGGCTGCACCATCGGCCACCGGGTGTTGGTGGGCATGGGCGCGATCGTGATGGACGGCGTCGAGGTCGGCGACGACTGCATCCTCGCGGCGGGGGCGCTGCTCACGCCCGGCACCCGCGTGCCGCCCGGGTCCTTGGTGGTCGGCAGCCCCGCAAAAGTGCGCAGGCCGATCACGGACGAAGAGAGACGCTGGATCGCCGAATCGGCGCAGAACTACGTTGGCTACGCCCGGGAGCACCGCGAGGGGCGGGGGGAGGAGTCGCGCACATGAGCAACCTGAACGTCGCCATCGTGGGGGCGGGGCCGGCCGGCTCGTCGGCCGCGACCTTCCTCGCGGAGCAGGGCGCGCGCGTCACCTTGCTCGAGCGCTCGCACTTCCCGCGGGACAAGGTGTGCGGCGACGGGCTCACGCCCCGCAGCATGATGATGCTGGACAAGCTCAAGCTCCAGGACGTGCCGCGCGCGAGCGGCGCGCCGGTGGATTCGCTCTACGCGGCCTCGCCCGGCGGCCTCGAGCTCGACTCGAAGATCCCCTCGCACATCTTCGGCGGGCGGGGCTCGGTCGTGGAGCGCAAGGTGCTCGACGAGCGGCTCGTGCAGCGCGCGGTCCGCGCGGGAGCGGCGCTGAGGGAGGGCGCCCAGGTCGAGGCGGTCGACTTCCAGACCGACGGCGTGACGGTGCGGTGCCGCGGCGGCGAGGACGTGCGCGCGGACGTGGTCTTGGGCTGCGACGGCGCGCCCTCGGTCGTGCGGCGCGCGCTCGGGGCGCCCGAGTTCCCCAAGGACCACGCGGCCGTCGCGCTGCGCGTCTACTACGCCGACGTCAAGCTCTCGCGGCCGAACGCCTTCGGCATCTTCTGGGAGCAGGAGCTGCTCCCCGGCTACGGCTGGATCTTCCCGCTCCCCGGCGGCCGCGCCAACGTCGGCGTCGGCGTTCGGGCGGATCTGCTCGAGGGGCTGCCGTTCAAGATCACCGACATGCTCGAGCGCTTCTGCGCGCTGCCGCGCATCGCCAAGGAGCTCGAGGGGGCGCGCCGCGAGGGCAAGCCCAAGGGCCATCACCTGCCGTTCGGCTCCTACGCGCGCCACCTGGTGTTCGATCGCGCGCTGCTGCTCGGCGACGCCGCCGGCTTCATCAACCCGCTGACCGGCGAGGGCATCGAGTTCGCGCTCGAGTCGGGCGAGTTCGCCGCGCAGGCGGTGCTCGAGGCGGCGCGGGCGGGGGACTTCTCGGCCAAGGGCCTCTCCCCGTACGAGGTCCGCTGCAGCGAGCGCTTCGAGGTCGCCTTCCAGCTCAACCGGCGGATGATGAACGTCTTCTCGAAGCCGAAGCTGGTCGACCGCATCTTCCGCGCGGCCAACCGCTCCGAGCGCGTGCGCAACGAGCTGGCCGACGTGATGCTGGGCGAGGCGCCGAAGATCGGCTGGCGGCTCATCGCCGCGGTCGCGCTCGGCCGCTGAAAGCGTGGTAAACAGGCCGCAATGAACGCCGTCGCCGCGCTGAAGGCGAGCCCCCTGTTCAAGGGCTTCACCGATACCGGCCTGCAGATCCTCGCCGGCATCGCGCAGCCGCGCGCCTTCCCCAAAGGTACGCCGCTGTTCGTCGAGAGCATGGTCGCCGACGCGAT
>CAZEDU010000247.1:0-1679 GCA_964511185.1 uncultured Myxococcaceae bacterium
GCTCAGCCCGAGGATGAACAGGATGTTGAAGATGTTGGTGCCGGCGATGTTGCCGACGGCCAACGCCCCTTTGCCTTCGAGCACCGCGGTGATTCCGACCGCCAGCTCGGGGGCGCTGGTGCCCAGGGCGACGACGGTCAGGCCGATGATGATCGGCTTGATGCCGAGCATCGCGGCGAGGCGGGAGGCGCCGCGCAACAGCATCTCGGCGCCCAAGATGATGACCACCAGGCCACCGAGAAAGATGATCGACGGGTGCAGCTCCATCTAGAAGTCGGCGTTGCCAGGCGTGCGCGGGAACGGAATCACGTCGCGGATGTTCCCCATGCCCGTCGCGTACTGGACCGCCCGCTCGAAGCCCAGGCCGAACCCGGCGTGCGGCACCGTGCCGTAGCGCCGCAGGTCGCGGTACCACCAGTACGCCTGCTTCTCGAGCTTCAGCTCTTCCATCCGCTGGTCGAGCACGTCGAGCCGCTCTTCGCGCTGCGAGCCGCCGATGATCTCCCCGATGCCAGGCGCGAGCACGTCCATCGCGGCGACGGTGCGGCCATCGTCGTTGAGGCGCATGTAGAAGGCCTTGATGTCCTTCGGGTAGTTCATCACCACCACCGGCCGGCCGACGAGCTCTTCGGTCAGGTAGCGCTCGTGCTCGGTCTGCAGGTCCATGCCCCACTTCACCGGGAACTCGAACTTCTTCTTGCTCGCCTCGAGCTTGGCGATCGCGTCGGAGTAGTCCATGCGCTCGAAGCTCGACTCGATGAAGCGCTTGATCCGGCCGATGATGTCGGGGTCGGGCTTGTTGCTCTCCTTCGCCTCTTTCTGCGCCCGCTCGGCGAAGAACGCCATGTCGTCGGCGCGCTCGTTGAGCAGATCGGTGAAGAGCGACTTCATGAACGCCTCGGCGAGGTCGGCGTCGTCCTGCAGGTCGGCGAACGCGATCTCCGGCTCCACCATCCAGAACTCGGCCAGGTGCCGGCTGGTGTTCGAGTTCTCCGCGCGGAAGGTCGGGCCGAACGTGTAGACGTTCGACAGCGCGCACGCGTAGGTCTCGACGTTGAGCTGCCCCGAGACGGTCAGGCCGGCCTGCCGGGCGAAGAAGTCCTTCGAGTAGTCAACCTCGCCTTTGTCGGTGCGCGGCAGCTGGAGCAGGTCGAGCGTCGAGACGCGGAACATCTCGCCGGCGCCCTCGGCGTCGCTCGCGGTGATGATCGGCGTGTGCACCCAGTAGAACCCGTGGCGGTCGAAGAAGCGGTGCACCGCCATCGCGAGGGTGTGACGCACGCGCGCGATGGCGCCGAAGGTGTTGGTGCGCGGCCGCAGGTGCGCGACGGACCGCAAGTACTCGAAGGAGTGGTGCTTGGGCTGAATCGGATACGTGTCCGGGTCATCGACCAGCCCGAGGACGCGGATGGTGCGCGCCTGAATCTCGACCGTCTGCCCCTTGCCCTGGCTCTGCACCAGCTCGCCCTCCGCCTCGAGCGACGCACCGGGGCTGAGCTTCAAAATCTCGCTCTCGTAGTTCGGCAGCTCCTTCGGCGCGACGACCTGAATCGGGTGAAAGCCGCTGCCATCGTGCACGTGAATGAACGACAGCCCGGCCTTCGAGTCCCGGCGGGTGCGCACCCAGCCCTGGACCGTCACCGCGGCGCCCACCGGCACCTTGCCGGAAAGCATGTGAG
>CAZEDU010000248.1:0-1525 GCA_964511185.1 uncultured Myxococcaceae bacterium
CCGCCGCGGTGCAGCGGGAAGCCGTAGCCGGTGAGGTAGACCATGTCGATGTCGCTGGCCTTGCTCGCGATACCCTCCTCGAGGATCTTCGCGCCCTCGTTGACCAGCGAGAACACGAGGCGCTGCACGATCTCGTCGTCGCCGAGCTTGCGCGGCGCGATGCCGAGCTCCTTGCGGTGGTCGGCGATCATCTGCTCGACGACGGGACTCGCGATCGCGTCGCGCCTGCCCGGCGGGTAGTCGTACCAGCCGGCCCCGGACTTCTGGCCGAAGCGGCCCTGTTCGCACAGGCGGTCGCCGACCTTGCTGTAGCGGATCTGCGGCTTCTCGACGTAGCGGCGCTTGCGGATCGCCCAGCCGATGTCGTTGCCGGCGAGGTCGCTCATGCGAAACGGCCCCATCGCGAAGCCGAACCTCTCGATCGCCTTGTCGACCTGCGTCGGCGTCGCGCCCTCCTCGAGCATGAACAGCGCCTGGCGGATGTACTGCTCGATCATGCGGTTGCCGATGAACCCGTCGCACACGCCCGAGACCACCGCGGTCTTGCGGATCTTCTTCGCGATCGCCATCACCGTGGCCAGCACGTCCCTGCCGGTCTTCGCGCCACGCACGACCTCGAGCAGCTTCATCACGTTGGCCGGGCTGAAGAAGTGCATGCCCACCACGTCCTGCGGGCGCTGCGTGAACGCCGCGATCCTGTCGACGTCCAGCGTCGAGGTGTTGCTGGCCAGGATCGCGCCGGGCTTCATCACCGCGTCGAGCTGCCTGAACACCTGCTCCTTGACGCCGAGGTCCTCGAACACCGCCTCGATCACCAGGTCCGCGTCCCGGATGTCGTCGTAGGCGAGCGACGTCGTCAGCAGCGCCATGCGCTGCTCGTACTTGTCCTGCGCGAGCTTGCCCTTGCGGACCTGCGCCTCGTAGTTCTTGCGCATCACGCCGACGCCGCGCTCGAGCGCCTCGGCCTTGGTCTCGAGGATCGTCACCGGGATGCCGGCGTTGAGGAAGTTCATGCTGATGCCGCCGCCCATCGTGCCGGCGCCGATCACCGCGACCTTGCGCACGTCGCGCACCGGCGTGTCGTCGGGCACGTCGGGGATCTTGCTCGCCGCGCGCTCGCCGAAGAACGCGTGGCGCAGCGCCTTGCACTCGGGCGTCCACATCAGCGCGAGGAACGCCGAGCGCTCGTAGACCAGGCCGTCGTCGAACTTCGTCCTCGTCGCCTGCTCGACGCAGTCGACGCAGCGAGCCGGCGCCGGGAAGTGCCTGGCCATCGCCTTGGCGGTGTTGCGCGCGAACTGGAAGTACGCGTCGCCCTGCGGGTGCGCGCACTTCAGGTCGCGCACGCGCGGCAGCGGACGGCGGTCGGCCACCTCGCGCGCGAACGCCAGCGCGCCTTCGAGCAGGTCGCCGTCGACCAGGCGGTCGAACAGCTTCTGCCCCGGCAGCGACGCCAGCACCTCGCTCTTGACCGGCTCGCCGCTGACGATCATGTTCAGCGCGGTCTCCACGCCCAGCACGCGCG
>CAZEDU010000249.1:0-222 GCA_964511185.1 uncultured Myxococcaceae bacterium
CTCAAGTCGATCCTCACCGTGGTCGAGCACCTGCCGGGCCGCACCGAGACCGAGCGCGAGCGGATCGTCGAGCGGCGGCGCGAGAAGGAGGTCATCAAGCGGCGGCTGCACGCGCTGGTAGGCCACAGCCCCGAGGTGCGCGCCTTCGTCGACGCGAACGTGCAGGCGCTCAACGGCACCCAAGGCGACCCGCGCAGCTTCGACGAGCTCCACGCGCTGCTC
>CAZEDU010000249.1:234-1508 GCA_964511185.1 uncultured Myxococcaceae bacterium
AGATCAACTACCGGCGCTTCTTCGACATCAACGACCTGGCGGCCATCCGGGTGGAGGACCCCGACGTGTTCGCCGAGGCGCACCGGCGCATCTTCGAGTGGCTCGCCGACGGCAAGGTGACGGGGCTGCGCATCGACCACCCCGACGGGTTGTTCGACCCGACCGCGTACTTCCTCGACCTGCAGGAGCAGTACTTCATCGAGCGGTGCCGCGCCCGCCACGGCAGCGAGGGCTTCGCCGGCCTCGAGCCGCTCTTGCGCGCCCGCTTCCGGGACGAGGTGTTTCGCGACGCCGACTCGCCGCTGCGCCGCGCGCTGTACGTGCTGGTCGAGAAGATTCAAGGCGGGCGCGAGCGCATCCCCGAGGCGTGGGCGGTGCACGGCACCACCGGCTACCGCTTCGCCAACGCGGTGCTCGGCGCGCTGATGGACCGGCGGGCCGAGGCGGCGCTGACGCGCATCTACGAGCGCTTCACCGGCGAGCGCTTCGACTTCCGGCGGCTCCTCTACGACAAGAAGCGGCTCATCATGAGCGTCTCGATGGCGAGCGAGATCAACGTGCTCGCGCGCGAGCTCAACCGCATCTCCGAGATGAACCGCCGCACGCGCGACTTCACCCTCAACAGCCTGCGGCGGGCGCTGGTCGAGCTGATCGCGCACTTCCCGGTGTACCGGACCTACGTCGACGGCTGGCGCCCCGAGCTCGACGGGCGCGACGTCGACTACATCGAGTGGACCATCGCGCGCGCCAAGGCCAACGAGACGACCTTGAGCGCGTCCATCTTCGACTTCCTGCGCGACATTCTGCTGCGGCGCTACCCGGACGACGTGGGCCCGGAGGAGCGGCGGGTGATGCTGCGCTTCGCGATGAAGCTGCAGCAGCTGACCGGGCCGGTGATGGCGAAGGGGCTCGAGGACACCGTCTTCTACATCTTCAACCGCTTCGTCGCCGCGAACGAGGTGGGCGGCGAGCCCGAGCGCTTCGGCGGCCCGTCGCACTTCCACCTGCGCAACCAGGAGCGCGCGCACGTGGCGCCCGCGGCGATGGTCACCACCTCGACGCACGACACCAAGCGCAGCGAGGACGTGCGGGCGCGGCTGGCGGTGCTCACCGAGCTGCCCGACGAGTGGGCCGAGCGGGTGACGCGCTGGGCGAAGCTGAACGAGCCCCACCGGTCGACCCTCGACGAGCGGCGCGCGCCGAGCGCGAACGACGAGTACCTCTTCTACCAGACGGTGGTGGGCGTCCTGCCGATGGGCGGGGTGCCGCGCGGC